>NZ_PSYR01000001.1:0-300000 GCF_003333315.1 Acidiferrobacter thiooxydans | reverse complement strand
TGTCCGAGGCCGGCCGCAGGTCGTCTAGGACCGGCCGCTCTGGCGGGGCCTGGGCGTTGCGTTCACGGGCCTCGAGGTCACGCAGTACCTTATTGATGAGGCTCATCGGCGTCCCCGGAATGCAAGCCGGAAAAATCCCCCATGCACACGCGCGGCCTCGGTGTCAGCGCATGCCAGTCGCATGTGCCGAGCGCGCACCACGCTCGAGCCTTCGCCATAGGCGACCATGAGCGATTTGTGGGCGAGGATATTGGCAAGTCGCGGGATGCCCCCGGAGGCCCGGTAAAGTACACGCAGGGCACGCCTCCCAAACAACGCCGGCCCTTCATAACCCGCCACATGCAGCCTGTGCCGCAAATAATCGTCGGTGTCGCTCAGCGACAGGGGGGCAAGCCGGCACGAAAAGGCGATGCGCTGGCGCAACTGGCGGACCGAGCGGTCCTCGAGACGCGCATCGAGCTCCGGCTGGCCAAACAAGACGATCTGTATGAGCTTGCGCTTCTCGGTCTCGAGGTTGCTGATAAGCCGCAAAGACTCCAGGGTCGCAACGGGCATGGCCTGGACCTCATCCAGGCACAACACCACGCGCCGGCCTTGCGCGGCGCTTGCGATCAGATGTTCGGTGAGACTATGCGTGAGGGCATGGGGGCCGTGACCGGGGACCGAAGGGAGCGCGAGCTCCGTGGCGATCGCCTCCATCAGGGCCAACGGGTCGAGCGTAGGATTGGGGATATAGGCGGTCGTGAATCGGGCATCGGCGGCAAGCACCGCCAGGAACTTGCGACACAACAAGGTCTTGCCGGTCCCAACCTCGCCTGTGACCTTGAGAAAACCCTCGCCCATGCGTACCGCCGCAAGCAGCGTATTCAGGGCCTCTTGTTGACGGGCGTGGGCAAAATAGTACTCGGTATCGGGCGTGAGTCCGAAGGGCAGTTCGCGAAGCCCGAAATAGCGCTCGTACATTTAATGACCCGTTATGCGCGCGATCCGTCTCTGGGCGCGTGTCAACTCCCGCCCCCATGGGCCGCCGAGATCCACGACCGTCGGCTTAAGGAGGATCACAAGCTCCTTTTTGACTCTTACCACCTTCTTGTCCTTGAAGAGATTGCCAAGCAGCGGGATATTACCGAGCAGCGGCACCGAGGCGTTATTGTTGGTGGAGCCTTCCTTCATCAAGCCACCGATGACGATCACCTGGCCGCTTTGGGCGCGCACCACCGAATCCGACTCCTGAATGGAGCTCGAAGCGAGTGGGAGATTGAACGCCTGCCCGGAGACGCTGAATTGCTGATTCACCTGCGTCACCTCGCTCACCGACGGGTGAATATAAAGAATGATCGATCCGTGACCGTCGATCTCGGGCGTGACATCGAGCGCGATCCCCGAGAAGAATGGCGAGAGCTGGACGGCTGGCGTTGTGATCGGGGAGATCCCGACCAGCGATTCGGTGTTGGTCACCCCAGTCACGAAAAACTGATCGCCCCCGACCTTGATGACCGCCTTCTGCTCGTTCACGGTCGATACCCGCGGGCTCGACAGCACCTGCACGCGCCCCTCGGTATTCAAAAGCTGGATGAAGGCCGCGAAATTCCCGGCATGCAGCGCGAGGCTGAAGATGCCGCCAAAAGCCGACACCGCGGTGTTATTGATCGGTGAGTAGCCGTTCGCGCCATAAGGATTGGGGGAGCCGTATGCGGGATTGATGTTGCCGGTGTTGCCGCCTATGGTCGCCACCCCCGAAGACAGCAGCTGGCCACCCCCGGTCTGCGCGCCTATCACCTGCGCCCCGGCGATATTCCCGAGCTTGGCCCAGTCGATGCCGCTCTGATAGCCGCTCTTTAGGTCAACCTCCAGGATCTTGGCGTCGATCACGACCTCGCGGTCGACGCTCGCCTGGGTGAGCCGCAGGAAGCGGCTCACGGTATGCAAGGTCTTCGGGCCGGCCCGCACCACCAACAGACCGGCCTCCGGATTGGCGATCACCTCGCGGCCCGGCCCCTTGCCGACCAGCGCCGTGACGGTCTTGGCTAGCGTGGCCCAGAAGTCGCTGCGCGAGGTGGTCTTCACGGAGATCGTGGGGGTCATGCCCTGCTGTCCGCTCGTGGGCATCGGCGCCCCTTCCATGGTCCCGCCGGTGGTCCCGACGCTCGTGAGGCTCTCGCCGGTGAGCCGCGTCTCGGAGATCCCGGTGCGCACGATATCCAGGTAATGAACCCGAAACAATCGCGTCCTAAGGCCCGCAGACAGGATATAGTATTGGTGCCCCCGCCGCCGATACTGGTAGCCGTCCTCGGTGCGAATGACCCGCATAGCCTCGGGCACCGTGACATTCTTCAAGTGCACAGTGATGCGTCCGGCGAGGTGGTCCGGCAGGGCGATGCTGTAGGATGTGCCGCGCACGAGTTCCGTGAACACCTGCGCTGCCGGCGCGTTGCGTGTATTGAAATCAAAGCGACTTGGCACCACCAGTGTCCGCGCATGCGGTAACTGGATCGTGACCGGAGGGACCAGGGCGTTGGCCACCGCCGCCGAAACGGCGGCCGGCCTTTGCGATCGCACGCCCGCCGCCAAATTGCGTTGCATGCGCGCGGTGAGCGGTTTATCGAAGCCCCGCGGCGCGCACCCGGCAAGCGCCGCGGCGAGACCCGCCGCCAGGAGACGTAGTCGCCGCGATCTCATGAGACCCCATCCTTCACGACCGCCGTCTTCTTCACGTAGCGGCCGCGAGCGAGAAACAGCCGGTGCGTGCCATCGCGGCCGCGCAGCACGACCGAGTCGTGATGGATGGCGATCAGGCGCGCCGTCCCGATACGCGACCCTACGGTGGCGACCCGGCCATCGATCAGGGCGAACCGCCGCGCGCCGTCGCGCATGATGGCCTGCAGGCCGGATGCGTGCGCCCCCACCGCGCCCGCGGGATCGATCCACGGGGGACGCGTGGGATCCGTGAGACCGTAAGCGCTCGCCCCTTGCGCCCATATCACGAATACCATCGCCACAAGCCATTTTCTCTTCATACCCAATACCATACAAGGACCGTGCCAATCATTGGAGCAAGGCCTCGTGGGTGCTTAGCGTGTAGACCCGCAACCGTACCGTCGAAAACGGATAGCGATCGGTAGTCAATGTCACCCGCCCCCAGAGGACATGGCGTTTGGTGTGGGCGAGCACCGTAAGATAGCGCAACAAGGCGCCATACGTGCCGCGCACGACGAGCGTCATTTCATGACGATACAAAAAGGGTTTGTCTTTCGGATTACGGCGCACGGCCATTACCTTTCGGTCCACAAGGGCCACGACCGTCACCCCCGGGGAGCGCGCCAGGACCTGGCGCAAAAGGGCAGGCATGTCGCGGGCCGGCACCAATCCTGCCGCAAGACGCGCGAGATGCGCCTTGAGCACGCGCACCTTGCGCGCAAGCGCCTTCAGTTCCGCGGCCTGGCGGGCGCGGGTTCCCGGCGCCAGGATGGCGTCCAGGCGGGCATCGATCTGGCGGGTCTTGGCGTGCAGAGAGGCCAGATCGGCGGTGACTGCGTGTGCGCGATTTTCGAGCGGGCGGATCACGGCGATGATCATGAGGCCATAGGTAACGGCCACGATCGCCGCAAATAACAGGATGCGCTCACGCAGCGTCAGGGCGTCGATACGCTCCTGGATGGAAACGATCTGCGCCTTTAGGTTCATGTCGCACCCTTGGCCGCCGCCGGGGCAGGGGCATGGGCCTTGGCGGCCGTACTGGTCGTGCTGGCCGTGAAATCCACGTAGGGCCGATAGCGCCCGGCTATGCGCGCGCGTGTGATCACAAGCCCCCGGAAGCGGTAACCGGCGAGACTGGGTCCGGCGACCACGCGATGCAGAAAAAGCGGTACCAGGGCCGGGCGCAGGCTGTGACCGGCAAGCTGGAGCGCGCGCTGCCTGCGATCCAGGGAAAAGCGCGTGATCCAGAGGCCGGGAAGGACGCCGCGACTCATGGCGACCAGGACCGGCGCAGGGCCGATCTCGGCGCGGCGGCTTTGGCGCAGAAAGCGGCCAAGCCCCTTCAGGGTCTGCTCGCGGCGCTTGAGGGCCGCGAGCCGCGCACGCGCACGGCCCACCCCAAAGACGCTGTCGGCCGATGCCAGGCGGGCGACCGCGGCGTGCTCCGTTTGCCGGGCATTGGCGAGCGCCCCGGAGAGACTCTCGACCTGCCAGGCATCGAAGGCGGCGGCGACCAGCCCGAGCGCCACGAGCGCAAGCCAGGCGCGCAGCATGACGCCGGCGGAGAACAGCTTGGGCTCGCGCCGGAAGATCGGATGATAGAGATTGATCTGCTGGGAGATCACAGCGCCACCTTGTCCTGGCGCAAGGCCGCACCCAGGGTCAGCAGACAGGCGTCCGGGACCGGCACGTCCGCCTCGACGTCGCCGTAGCGCCCGGCCTCCCAGGACGCGACGCGTTGCGTGAGATGGTTTCGCAGAAAGGCCACGAGCGCCTCGGTGCGCTGCGTGGCCGGCGCCACCACGACATGCATGATGGGGTTTTGCCGAAAAGAGCTCTCGAAGTAATCGAGCGAGCGCTGCAGTTCGAGCAGGAGATGCTCGAATCCGCGGCTGTCGGCCAGGGTCGATGAGGCGTCGGCGACGGTGCGCGAGAGATAAAGCGCGCCATCGCGCGTTATGGTGATGTACACACCATCCTCGGTCAACGTAAGCAGCGCCACGCCCTCCCGATCCTCGGGCAAGAGATACGCGAGATTGCGCTGCGCGAGCTCCGGGATGTCGATGATATCGAGGGCTGCGCCGGCGTTGTGCATAAGGTCGGCGCGCGCGCGTATCGCCTCGTTGCGTCCCACCACCACATACACGAGCGCCGCGCGTCCGGGCATGCGCACCGGGACGTCGAACACGTCCAGGGTGGCGTCGTTGACATGGAAATCGATCAGGTCCTTGATGCGCCAGCGCAGCGCCGCGCGCAGTTCCTCGGACTTCACGTCCGGCGCCTCGGTCTGCAACAGCCGATACTCGCCCTCGCCAAGCAAGGTCGTGCAGGGTTGGCGCTTGAGGTCGTGGTCCTGGACGAGCCGCGCGAGGACCCGATCCGGCTCGGCGCCGTCATAGGGCCGGAACTCGGCGATAGCAATCCGGGCCGGCGCCTGGGCATTGCGGACGACGCGCACCAAAGAGAGCCCCGAGGCGTGCACGCCGATGCCGGCGAGACCCGCGTCCCGGCGCCCGCGCCGCCAACGTCCCCACATACCTCCCCCCATATCGCTCATCCTCACGGCCTATCCATCGCTTTGGGCGTGCCACGGCGGTAAGCTCTTTTGCCGACAGTAGCATGCGTGGCCGCAGGCGTCACGCCCACCCATAAAGACCCGCTCGCGGTCACACGACCCTCCGTGGCCCGATACAAACCTGCCGTCGGCGACTCGCGATGGCCGGATGCGCCGCTAGACCTGACCGCCATTTTGGTGGAAAGCGGCACTCGCCAGATCCCACATCGGCAGAAACACCCCGAGCGCCAGGATCAGGACGAGGATCCCCATGGCAACCACCAGCAAGGGCTCGATGGCGGTGCTGAGATTACGCAGATCGTAGTCCACCTCGCGCTCGTAGTATTCCGCAACCTCGGTCATGAGGCTGTCGATCGCCCCGCTCTCCTCGCCCACGGCAACCATCTGCAACACCAGCGGCGGAAAGAGTTGCGTGGCCTGTGCGGCGCGCGCCAAGGTCTCGCCACGCTCGATGCCGTCGCGCATCTGCAAAATACGCGTGGCCACATACTCGTTGTCGACCGCCCGGCTGATGACGGTGAGGCCCTGGATCAGGGGCACGCCGCTCCTTATGGTGATCGCCAGCGCGCGCGCGAAACGGCCGAGCAGTGCGCGGGTCAGGATCGGACCTATGATGGGCAGCCGCAGACGCAGGCGGTGCCAGCGATAACGCCCGCCGGTGGTACGCACATAGGCGCGGACGCCGAGCACCGTCAGCACGACCGCGGCCACGGCGTCGTACCAATAGCGCACCGTGAGCCGCGATGACGCAATCAGGATGCGCGTGGCAAGCGGCAGCTGGGCATGCAGGCCGGCATAGACATGGGCGAATGCCGGTATGACAAAGATATTGATGATAAAGACCGCAATGACGAGCGCCACCACCACGAAACTCGGGTAGCGGGTGGCCGACTTCACGCGCTGCTCGGTCTCACGGTCGCGCTCCAGATAACCGGCAAGCTGCAGGAAGGATTGGTCGAGTGTGCCGCTCGTCTCTCCGATCTGCACCAAGGCCACGAACAGGGTCGAAAACACCTTGGGGTGACGCTTCACTGCGGCGGTGAGATCAAGGCCCGCGTCCAGGGCCTCGTTCAACTGCCCGATCACAGCTGCGAGCGTGCGGTTGTGGGTGGAATCGCGCAGACCCTTCAAGGACTGCATGATGGGTACGCCGGCCTTGAGCAGGGTATGCATCTGGCGGCAGAACAGGACAAGATCGGTGAGGTCGACGCGCGCGCGCCCGAGCTCTTGCAGCCACGCAGGACGTGACGGGGCCGGGGCGCCATGGATGTCGATCGGCGTGATGCCGAGATTGAAGAGATGGCTGGCCACGGCATCGGCGCTCGCGCCCTCCATGAGGCCCGCTACCGCCTCGCCGCGACCGTTGCGCCCCTTGTAGCGAAACGACGCCATTAGCCGCTCCCGTACACGGCACGCACGGCCTCCTCGACCGTGGTGATGCCGCGCGCCGCCTGGGCGAGGGCCTCGGTGCGCAGCCGACGATAATGGGCGGCGCCCAGGGCGGCGCGCTGAAAGGCCTCGGGGTCGCGCTTCTGAAGGGCAAACATCAAGGGTTCGTCGATCTCCAGGATCTCATAGACCCCGATGCGCCCGCGAAAGCCCGTATGCTGGCAAAAGGCGCAGCCGCGTCCGCGCTTCAAGGTCATCGGGGCGTCAGGACCGAGCTCCGATACCAAAAGCACCTTCTCGGCGGCGGTGGGAGTGGCCGGCTCGGCGCAGCTGTCGCATACCCGGCGCACGAGCCTTTGCGCCACGACCCCGCGCAGCGAGGCGGCCACGAGATAGGGCTCGGCGCCCATGTCCATGAGCCGCAGGGCGCTTGATACCACGTCATGGGTGTGCAGGCTCGACAACACGAGGTGGCCGGTCATGGCCGCGCGCAATCCGATCTCCACGGTCTCGGTGTCGCGCATCTCGCCGATCAGGATGATATCCGGGTCCTGACGCAAAAAGGCGCGCAAGACCCGGGCGAACCCGAGGTCGATCTTCGGGTTGACCTGGACCTGGTTCACGCCCGCCAGCCGGTACTCGACCGGATCCTCCACCGTCAGGACCTTCACGGAGGTGGCATTCAGTTCCTTCAGGGCCCCATAAAGCGTCGTGGTCTTGCCACTGCCCGTGGGGCCCGTGACGAGCACGAGGCCGTGGGGCTGATGGATCAGGGCACGCAGCCGTCCCAGGATATCGGCGGGCATGCCGAGCCGGTCGAGCTCCAGGATACCGTTCGATTGATTCAAGAGGCGCATGGCCACCGACTCGCCATGCTGCACCGGCACGGTCGACAACCGCACGTCGATCACGGTGTCGCGAAACCGCACCTGACAGCGCCCATCCTGCGGGAGCCTGCGCTCGGAGATATCGAGCGAGGCCATGAGCTTCAGGCGCGAGACCAAGGCCTGGGCGATCTTGCGATCGGCGGTGGTCTGCACCCGCAACTCGCCGTCGATGCGAAAACGCACGCGCACCGCGCTCTCGTCGGGCTCGACATGGATGTCCGAGGCGTTCACCTGGATCGCGTCCTCGAATATGGTCTGCAGGAGCTTGACCACCGGGGCGTCGTTGGCGCCCTCGGCGGCCCCCGGCGCCATCCCGAGATCGATGTCGTAGGCCGACAGCTCCTGCTCGAGCTCCGCGGCAAGCCCGCTGATCTCCTCGGTACGGCGGTAGACCACATCGAGGGCCTTCAGGAGATCGCCCTCCTTGACGACCGCGAGCTTCAGGGGCTTTTGGACGAGCCGCGCGATCTCGTCATGGGCAAAGATATCGATCGGATCGGCAAGGCCCACGAGGATTGCGTCACCCTCATCGCGCAAGGCGACGGCGCGAAAGCGCCGCGCATAGGCCTCGGGGATCAGACGCACGACCTCCGGCACGAAGGTATAGCGGCGCAGGTCGACATAGGGGATGCGCAGTTGGCGCGACAGGAAATCGAGCAGGGCGTCTTCGGTGAGATAGCCGTTTTCGATGAGGACGCGGCCCAGACGCCGCCCGCTCTTGCGCTGATCGGCGAGCGCCGTCTCAAGCTGCTCCTTGGAGATGACCTTGTTTTCCAGCAAGAGATCCCCGAGGCGCGCCTTGCGTGGTCGGGCCGCGGTATGGGATTCGATCATGGTCGGCTCAGTCCTTATCTGCACAGCATCGCACCCCTAAGGTATAGCAAAAGGATGCCGGCCATTGGGGATGCGCGGCATATTACTGTTGCGCCCAGGTAATGACGTTGTATTGGATAACGCCTCTCTGCTTCGCCGCCTTCACGGTGCGCGTGACCGTCCAGCGCGCACCGGACCCCGCGCAGGTCGCCACCGACGTGACGATATAATAATTGCCGCCGGCCGCGGTGACGGTCACGGCCGGCGGGCATTCGGGATCCGGGATCGAGGGGGTCTGCGCCGGCAAAGTCAGCGGCGTGGGCGGTGGCTTCTTCCAGTAGCGTGTTTCCAGATAGTAGACCCCATACTGATCGCCGCTCTCGGCGGCGGTGAAGGCTTGAGCGCCACCGTTCTGCGTCCCCTCAGTGCTGGTCGCGGTCCCATACAGGAAGGCCATGGCGGCCAACAGCAGGGCGCCCACGAGCACCAGAAAGATGAGCGCCACCAGGATAAAGCCGCGATCGCGGCGTGGGCTAGGAGAGCGCATAGGCCGACAAGACCCCATCCACCGCCAGGTGTCCCTGACCACTTGGGCCCGTGTACAGGAAGTCATAGACCACGGCGTATACGGGACCGCCACTCGCGGGTCCGAACGGGCAGGCCCCGCCTGGGCTCTGCAGGTCCCCCAGTATCAGGGTGGTGTTGCGGTACAGTTGGCCCCCCGCGTACTGGTAGGACTCGAGGGTCTGGCCGTTGATATTCTCCAGGTCGAGGGTGCAGGTATTTGTCACCGTCATCTCGTAGGCATTGCGCCCGTCCCACTGCAGGCGCGCCACGGCAGGCCCGGCCGCCGTAGCCAGATCCGCCCCCTGCGCCCCGGTCACATAACTCCTTATGAGGTGCGTGAGCAAGGGGGCGGCCATCGCCATGAGGATGGCCGTGAGCACAATGGCCACGACCATCTCGATCAAGGTCAGGCCGGCGTCAGGTCGAGTAGACATAGGATGTAAAGACCATAGGGGTGCAGCCGCCGGAGGCGCAGGTGACCGTGACCGTCACGAGATAGGCATAATAGGTGACCGCATTAGCCCTCTTTCCCACCGTCTTCGTGGCCGCGGTCGTGTACGTGGCACTGGCCGCATAAGGGCCAAACTGGGCATTGAAGGCAACCGGTGTCCCAGCGACCGAGAGTTCGGTCTGCAGGAGTTCATACTCCATGACCCCCTGAGCCACCCAGGTCATGGGCGCGGTCTGCTCGCCAGCTGCATTCCGGCGCGTCACCTCCCCGTACATGGCCATAAAGCCGGCACCGAGGATCGCAAGCAGCACGATGGCAACGATGAGCTCGATCAGACTGAGGCCCGCGACCCGACGCCGGGTGGGGAGATAGGGGCGAGGTCTCATGGCGGACACGCCCCCTGGGGCCCGCATTCATAGATGTAGCCAGTTGTCGTGACATAGAGGCTCGCCTTGAAGCCGGTCCCGGTGATCGTGAAGGTCGGGGTGGTGCTCGGAACGCCGGGACGCGCGAAGTTCACGGTGGTCTGGGGCGTGATCGTGACACCCGCGGGCAGCGGGACGATAAAGCTCGTCGATGGCCGTGCGGGATTGGCGACCGCCACGCCGTTTTGGGTGACCGAGAAGGAGTTGGCGCCGACCGTAAGCGCGGTGGTGACCCCCTGGTTTTGCGCCAGCGTCTCGGCATAACGGGCCGCGGCCAGCAGCTTATCGGTGGTCGTCTGCCCGGTGAACCCGGAGGTGCCCAGGAATCGCGGTGCAAGGACCGCCGCGAGGATGCCGACTATGATGAGGATCGCCATAAGTTCGAGCAGCGTATACCCGGCCATCGCCGTGTCCGGGCCGCCCTGGCATCGCGCCCCGCCATCCGCGAGTCGCCCGGGTACCCCATGAAATGTCCCGAGATCCTCGAATACCGTCATGGCGAGATCACCAAAGAAAACGGGCCCACCTGGGAAGGCGGGCCCGTTTGCCCCTAACAGCCGCTGGTTGTCGCGCTCACGGTGGGGGTGGCACCTGTCGCCGCCGGCGCCGTATAGCTCGCCTCACACTTGGTATTGGCCGTCCCGCCCACCGCGGTATAGGCGAAGGTCGCGGGAGTGGTACCGCTACCCGCCGTAAAGGTGAAGGGGAACGTCTGCGTGGGTGCGGTCGAACTGTCCTGCAGGGATGCAAGGATGCCGGTCGCAGTCGCGTCCGGATAGCCATACGCAGTCGTGATCTTCGTTCCATCGGGCAAGGTGACGTTTCCTGTCGACGCCACCTGACCCTGTACCTCGGCCAGGGCATGGACCATGTCGGCGGCCTCGGCCACCGAGCCTGTCATGCCGCTCACCACGGAGACCCGCGCGTCGGTACTAAGCCCCATGAACTTCGGCAGGGCGACCGCCGCCAGGATGCCCAGGATGATAATGACCACCACCAACTCGATTAAGGTAAAGCCCGCCTGCTGCCGCTTCATATCCAACCCCCTCTCCACAATATGTTTCATGATGAACCCGCGTCGACCGCGCAATCCGCCGTGATTATCGCGCCTACTCAAACGACCTGCCCCATCAATGCAGGAAGCGTGCCGGAGCGCTGTTATAGGATTTTTTGGCGGTCCCGCGCAGGATTCGTGGCCGTACCCCGGCGCCACGCGACTCTAGCACAGTCCGCCAGGGAAAGGGCCGTAGAAGGCCGCAAGGCGCGGTATGATACGGAGCCCCGGTTTCAGTGCCCCGGCCGCCATCCCGATATGGCGGATACCGTTGACTTATAGTGATAGTGTGTACTTATGACAGCATCCGATACGACGTTCCATGTAGTCCTTTTCGAACCCGAGATCCCGCCCAATACCGGCAACGTCATCAGGCTCTGCGCCAACACCGGGGCCAGCCTTCACCTGATCGCGCCCCTCGGTTTTCGCCTGGAGGACCGGCTGTTGCGTCGCGCCGGGCTCGATTATCACGAGTGGGTGACGCTCAGCGTCCATCCGGATCTGGACACCTTCCGGAAAGATGCCGCTCCACGGCGCATCTGGGCGTTCTCGACACGCGCCGACCGTCTCTACACCGAGGCCCGCTACGAGCCCGGGGACGCGCTGCTCTTCGGTCCCGAGACCCGCGGCCTGCCTGAGGAGGTGTTGACCTCAGTCCCCCCCGAACAGCGCCTGCGGCTGCCGATGCGGCCGGGCAACCGCAGCCTGAACCTTTCGAACAGCGTCGCGGTGGCCGTCTTCGAGGCGTGGCGGCAACATCGGTTCGCGGGCGGCCGCTAAGTACTGGAAAGCGCAAGGCCCAGGCCCCACATAGACCCCAGAAATTCGGTCTGGAGGAACACCCGTGTCGATCACACAACTGGTGTGCCCACACTGCGGGCAAAAAAACCGGGTCCCGGCGGAACGTCTGGCCCAGAATCCCCGATGCGGGGCCTGCCACAATCCGCTCATCACAGGCGAGCCCATCAATGTCGACGAGCGCGGATTTGCAGAGCACATCGCCGGCAACGAGCTCCCGGTCCTGGTCGATTTCTGGGCCCCGTGGTGCGGGCCATGCCGCATGATGGCCCCGGCCTTCGCGCAGGCGGCCGCCGACCTCAAACTAAAGGCGCGCTTCCTCAAGGTCAACACCGAGGACCAACAGGGGCTCGCGAGCCGCTATGATGTGCGCAGCATCCCCACGCTCGCGGTCTTCAAGGGCGGCCGCGAGGTCGCGCGCGTGGCCGGGGCCATGGATGCCGGCCGTCTCAAGGGGTGGATCGCTCCCCATCTCTAGCCGATCGGGCGCAAAGCGGTGATAGCCGGGTCGCGCGTAAGGCGTTAGACGATCATTCGGACACGCGAGCGAAGGCGGCAGGGCGGCGGACACGGGATTGGTCCTAAGCCGACCCGGCCATGAACGCGATCGGCAAGGCACCCCAAGGCTGGAAGGACGTCCGGCCTTTGTCCATGGATGGATCCGCAAGGGGCCACCGGCCCCTGGGGTATCGTCAGGCGGGCTCGCCGGTGACGACCACGAGCGTACGCCCCGTACGTGTACCCTGGAGCAGTGCCGTAATCGCCGGACCGAGGTGTTGACGGTCCACCACCTGCTCGATATCCGCGAGATGCGAAAGCCGCCATGGGCCGGCGAGACGCGCCCACAGCTCGTCACGAACGGCGCGCGGACACTGTACGGAATCGATCCCGAGCAGGCGCACGCCGCGCAGGATGAACGGGAAGACCGAGCCCTGAAAACGGGTACCGGCGGCCATGCCGCAGGCCGCGACCGCCCCGCCATACCCGACCGCCTTGAGAACGTCGGCCAAGACCTCGCCACCGACCGTATCGATCGCCGCCGCCCATTGCGCCTTGTGCAGGGCCTTGTCGGAAGCGCCCCCATCCGTGGGCGCCACGACACGGGCCGCCCCCAAACCCCGGAGATAGGCCTCCGCGGCCGGCTTGCGGGTCAGGGCCGCCACCGTAAAGCCGAGCTTTACGAGCAACGAGATGGCCAGCGTGCCGACCCCGCCGGTGGCCCCGGTCACCAGGATCTCGCCTTGGGCCGGGTCGAGACCGGCCTGCAAAAGGGCGTCGACGCACAAGGCCGCGGTGAGGCCCGCGGTGCCGAGCACCATGCTGTCGCGCGTCGTCAGTCCCGCGGGAATGGGGATGATCCAGTCGTCGGGGACCCGGATATAGTCGCCGTAACCACCCCACACCTCCGTACCCAGGCCATAGCCGGTCACGAGCACCGCACCGGCCGCGGGGTCGTCGGCGCGCACGCCCGCGGCATCGATGCCCGGCACATGGGGGAAGCGCTTGACGATGCCAGGCTCGCCGCGCGCGGCGAGGGCATCCTTATAGTTGAGGCTCGAATACTGGACGCGGATCAGGACGCCCGGGGACTTCAGTTCATCGATAGGGCATCGCGCAAGACCCGCAGTAATGGCCCCGCGCCCCTCTTTATCGACCACATAGGCATCAAATACGGGGTCCATGCGCGCCCTCGCGGATTCGGTGCGCCCTAGGACAGGCGGCGCACCCCGTTGGCGGTCCCCAGTAACAGCACGTCGGCGCCGCGACGGGCAAACAGGCCATTGGTGACCACGCCCACCATCTGGTTCAGACGCTCCTCCAGGGCCACAGGATCGAGGATCTTCAATCCATGCACGTCCAGGATCACGTTGCCATTGTCGGTCGTGAATCCCTGGCGCAGGACCGGCTCGCCGCCGAGCGCCGTGATCTCGCGGGCCACTAGGCTGCGCGCCATCGGGATCACCTCGACGGGTAGCGGAAAGCGCCCCAGGACCTCGACCAGCTTGCCTTCGTCCGCGATACAAACGAATGACCGGCTGGCCGCCGCCACGATCTTCTCGCGCGTCAACGCCCCACCACCGCCCTTGATCAGGGCGCGATGCACGGTGGCCTCGTCGGCGCCATCGACGTAGACGGCGAGCGTGCCGGCCTCGTTCAGGTCCACGACCGGAATACCGTGCCTCTTCAGCCGCTCGGCCGTTGCCACCGAGCTCGCCACCGCGCCGTCCAGACGGCCCTTGATGGTCGCCAGAAGGTCAATGAAGTAATTGGCCGTGCTGCCCGTGCCCACGCCGATAATGCCGCTTTTGGGAACGAACTCCAGGGCGGCCTCGGCCGCCGCCTTCTTCATGTCGTCTTGGGTCATGGGCGCAGGATACCTGGGCCCCGGGGCGAAGAAAAGGCCAGACCGTAAGGCCCCGGACCACGCCAAGGGCGGCAGGCCGTTGCGTGAAGGGGGGCATCTCCTGGAAACTAGGGGCAAACACATCCGGTCAAAGGCGCTGTTTGCCACTCGCAAGACCGGCTGAAATCGCAGCACAAAGGAGCCCTCGCATGGATGAGCGCAGCCAGATCGTTAGTTTGCTATACGATATTTATCATGTACTAACGAATAGACCGGCGCGGGCAAAGTCCCCGGCAAGACTGAAGCGCGATCCTGGCCCGCGTGGATACGGAGGCGCGCCCCTGCTGCTTTTATGGCTGGCGGGCACCCTGAGCGCACACGCCGCGCTGGTGTTCGCCGGCGGTCTTGGCATCGCCAATGAACCCGGGCCGAAGTTCAAGGCGGCGGCCATGGGCTACTACGCAGGCTCCCACTGGGAGGCCGGTTATTTAAATGAGGGCGTAAACTACGGGACCGACGGCATCTTCGCCCAGTACCGGCTCACCCGCGCCGTCACCAAACGACTGCTCGCGACCCTGGCCCTCGGCCCGGAGGTCCTCAATACCACCTACGATATCCGCCCCGGGGTGCGCACCAACGGCTACCATCCGTCGCTGCTCGTCTCGCTATCTACCTCCTATCGACTGAGTCGGCGATGGCGGATCGGTGTGCGCTGGAACCACATCACCTTCCAGCAGTCGGCCCGGTTTGGCTATCGCGATGCCGACATGGTGGTCTTGACACTGGGCTATGGACGTTAGTGGGCCGGGCGCTCACCGGTTTTGCTGCCACCACGCATCGAAGGCCTCCACATCCATGGGTCGGGCGAGATGAAAGCCTTGCGCGTAATCGCAACCGAGGCTCGCCAGGACCGCCATCGTATCCGCGGTCTCGACGCCTTCGCCCACGACCTTGAGTCCCAGGGAGTGGCCGAGATCGATGATGGAACGTACGATCACGTTGTCGTTGCGGCTCACGCTCATGTCCATGACAAACGACTTGTCGATCTTGATCTTCGCGACCGCAAGCTTGCGTAGATAGGTCATGGATGAATAACCGGTGCCGAAGTCATCGATGGCCACACGCACCCCGAGTTCGTTCAGTGCCTGGATCGCGGCGCGAGCGCGCTCGGGGTCACGCATGAGCGTGGTCTCGGTGACCTCGAGCTCGATGAGGCCGGCCGCGACCCCCACATCCTTCAGGATATGCTCCACGCTCTCTACAAATCCGCCATCATCGAGATTGATGGCCGAGACATTGACCGCGATCGGCAGCGGCCGCCCCTGTTCCGCCCAGGCGCGGGCCTGTGTGGCCGCGAGACGCAGCACATGGAAGGTCAACGGCCCTATGAGGTGCGTGCGCTCCGCCAGGGGTACGAAGCGCGCCGGCGGCAGCATCCCGAGTACCGGGTGTTGCCAGCGGACCAGGGCCTCGGCCCCCGAGAGCTTGCCGGTGACGAGATCGATCTTGGGCTGATAATGCAGCACCAGATCCCCATGCCGGATGGCGTGGTCGAGATCGACCTGCAACCGCAGGCGGTCATCCCCCTCCTCGTCCATGGCCGGGACAAACATCAGGAAGCCGCGCCGGCCGCGCTTGGCCTCATACATGGCACGGTCGGCATGGCGCAGAAGCACGCCGACCTCATCGCCGTGCTCCGGAAACAAGGCCGCGCCGCAGCTTGCCGTCACGTACACACGGCGATCCCCCAGGACCACCGGTTCTTCGAGGCCGCTCAGGAGCTTGCGCGCTACCGTTTCCGTATCCGCGGCATTCGCCACATTAGGCAACAGGATGGCAAACTCATCCCCACCGAGACGGACAGCGGTGTCCGACTGACGCAGCCGGGCGACCAGCCGCATGGCCACCTCATGCAATAAGCGATCGCCGGCCTGGTGGCCGAGGCTGTCGTTGACCTCCTTGAAGCCGTCGAGATCCAGGACCATGAGGGCAAAGGGCGCGGCCTCCCGATGTCCGATACGAATCGCCTGAAGCAGACGATCTTGCAGCAGGATGCGGTTAGGCAGGCCGGTCAAGGGGTCGTGCATGGCCAGGTATTCGAGCTCGCGGTTGGCGACCGCCAGCGCCTCGGTGCGCTCATGGACGCGCTCCTCGAGCCTCTCGTTGACCGCCAGGATCTGCTGGTGCTGGCGCGTCGTTTCATCGTGCAAGGTCTTCAATTGCGCCGACATCGCATTGAAGCCCTCGATCATGCGCGCCAACTCATCCCTGCCCGCGACCGGGAGCCGAAAGCCGAATTCGCCGCGCGCGATGCGCTCGGTACCGGCCTCGATGGCGGCAATCTGGCGCATGAGATAACCCCCGAAGAGCCAGGATACGACCCCCACCAGCAGCATCTCGCCTAGGGCTATGGCCACGATGCGCCGGCTGGCCTGTGCCAGGATCGGCGCGAAACCGCGATCGGTGGCCTCGATCTCGACCCGGCCATAGGACGTCCCGTCGACCATAACCGAGGCCGCCGCGCGATAGGTGTGGGCGGAGACGGCCTTGTGTCCGGCATGCGCCAACAGCCGACCGTCTCCGTCCCACGCCGCGGCATAGGCGATCCCATGGTTATGCATGACCTGGCGCATGATGCGCTGCAGGGCACCGATATCATCGCTGACGAGCGCATTGGCGGCGGCGGTTGCAAACAGGCGCACATCGCCCGTGGCACGCGTCACGAGCGCCTGCTTGCGCGAGTGCGACAAGACCCCGAGGCTGCTCATCAGGATCGCGAACAGGAACAGCCCCTCGATGAGCGCTATCCCCGTGACCATTTTCGTGCGAAAGGACATCGCCATTAGCGTGACATCAGCACGACCGCCCCGGGGCGCGTGTAATCCCGGTCGCGCGTCGCCTCGAAACCGGTAAATCCAAGCCGCCGTACGGCACCGGGCACCACCCGCGGCAGGCGCACAAGCGCCACCGTCAGGCGCCGCACCAGGGAGGCCGGCAGGGTGCGTCGCGCGGCGAACGGGTGCGGCAGGCCCTTGGGCCCGGCCCACAACACACGCAGGTGGCGACGTATGCGCGCGGGGAGGCTATCGTAGGTCTGGCGCACGCCGCCGCCGGCGATAAAAAGACCGGCGGCCACGGCACGATACACGGCATCATGCAAACCGAGATAGCGTGTCTGAAACGGGATGCCGCGGGCACGCAAGAAGCGTCGCGGCTCCACCGAGGCCGCTATCGCGTGGCGGGCCGGAAACGCAATCAGGCGATGCGCGAGTTCGCTGATACCCCGCACCGGCCCCTTGCGGCGGACGACGAGGATGCCCTGCAGCCACCCCCGGCCGCGGGCAAAGGCCCGATAACGTCCCCGGTATCGGAGATAATCCGCCGGGTTCAAATAGACAAGATCGTAATCGCCGTGCGCGACACGCCGCTCAAAACGGCGGATCGTGGGCGCCGTGCGCAACACGATGTGCACACCGACCGCCGCCGACCAGGCCTCCAGGACCGGGGTCCAGCGACGCGCGAGCGTCCACGGCGACATCTGCGGGACAATGCCGATGGTAAGCACACGCGGCGCCGCAAAGGCGCTGGGCACCCCGACCATGCCGGCCAGCAAGACAGTTCCTCCGATCAACCGGGCCATGCGATGCATATCTCATTACCCCCAGGATTCACTATAGATCATGAGATCATGCCCCGCGAGACACCCCGCCCGCGGCGAGCGAGGCGGCACCGGGGAAGATCGCGGCGCATCGTGAAGACCGGTGCAAAGGCGGGGCTTGGTGGCGCCGATCGCGGCCTCGCGCATCATGCCTCGCGGCCGGCGAGCCCGGCCGAGCCGGCTTAGGCACCCACAGGATGGCAGGGCCATTGCGCTCGCCGGTGGCCGAAGCGTGCCCGCCTCTGCTATGCTCGCGTGAAGACCGCCCGATGACACGCGACTACCTCAAACGCATCCTCAAGGCCCGCGTCTATGACGTGGCCATCGAAAGCCCGCTGTCGGAGGCGATGGCCTTGTCGCGTCGACTCCGCCGCCAAGTGCTCCTGAAGCGCGAAGACATGCAGCCGGTGTTTTCCTTCAAGCTGCGTGGCGCCTACAATAAAATCGCGGGGCTTACGGAAGAAGAGCGGGCCTTGGGGGTCTTGACCGCCTCGGCTGGCAATCATGCCCAGGGGGTTGCGCTGGCCGCGCAGCGCCTCGGAATCCGCGCGGTCATCGTGATGCCAATCATGGCACCACGCATCAAGGTCGAGGCGGTGCGCGCGCGCGGTGCCGAGGTAGTGCTCGAGGGCGACAATTACGACGCGGCCTATGCCCATGCCAGGCGCTTGAGCGAAACGCAGGGCCTGCCCTTCATTCACCCCTACGACGATCCCGACGTCATCGCCGGTCAGGGCACGATCGGCATGGAAATCTTGAAGCAACACCCCTCCGATATCGAGGCGATCTTCGTGCCGGTCGGCGGTGGCGGACTGATCGCGGGCATCGCGCTCTACGTGAAGTCCCTGCGACCCGACATCCGTATCATAGGGGTTGAACCCGCCGACGCCGATGCGCTGGCGCGCTCACTCAAGGAGGGCAGCCGCGTGCTCCTAGACCACGTGGGCACGTTCGCTGACGGTGTCGCGGTGCGCCAAGTCGGCCGCGAGCCGTTTCGCATCGCACGGCGTCTGGTCGATGAGGTCCTGGTGGTGAGCAACGACGCGATCTGCGCGGCCATCAAGGATGTTTTCGAGGACACCCGTTCGATCGTGGAGCCGTCCGGGGCGCTTGCGGTGGCCGGGCTCAAGGCCTATGCCGCCGCGCACCCGGGTGACAGGCCGCTCATCGCCATCGCCTCGGGCGCGAACATGAACTTCGATCGGCTGCGACACGTCGCCGAGCGCGCCGAGCTCGGTGAGCGTCGCGAGGTCGTGTTCGCCGCCACCATCCCCGAGGTCCCCGGGAGCTTTCGGAAATTCTGCAGCCTGATCGGCGAGCGCAATATCAGCGAGTTCAATTACCGTTACGCCGGACCCGCGCTTGCCCATGTCTTTGTCGGAATACAGGTCGGGGAGGGCGACGATGCCCACGAACTCTTCACGACCTTAACGCACGCCGGCTACGACATATTGGATCTCACCGACAACGAAATGGCCAAACTACATGTACGCCATCTCGTCGGCGGTCGTTGTCCGGTGGACGACGAGATCGTCTACCGCTTCGAGTTCCCAGACCGGCCCGGCGCCTTGATGGCCTTTCTGAACGCCATGGGCCGTGACTGGAACATCAGCCTCTTCCATTACCGCAATCACGGCGCCGACTATGGCCGGGTCTTGATCGGCATGCAAGTGCCCGCAGCCGAACGAAAGAGGCTTCCGGCGTTCCTGGAGACGCTCGGCATGGATTACCAGGAGGAGACGGAGAATCCCGCCTACCGGCTGTTTCTGCGGTGACGCGCGCGGCCCATCGGGACGGCAGGTCGCCTCTAGGGCTTGCGCGCCGCCAGCGCCTCTTCGTTGAACGCCCCGTCTATGGCGTGCACCGTGCGCTCCATGCGCTTTAGGTCATGACCCGAGACATCGTCGCGCATCGCCTTCAGGCGCAAGGGCCCGAGCGCGGTCGTCGCCTGGGCGCGAAGTATGGGGACGGCGGCGGTAGTGGCATCCACGCTGGCCGCCATGGCCGCCACGATCCGCCCTGTGAGGACGTCCTTGTGGCTGCCTGCCAAGGCCTTCTTGATCGTCTCCTCGCAATCCCCGTCGAGCACGGGATAACCGGATTCCCGGTCCAGATAGATCAAAAGCTCGCATAAGGTCATGGTCCCTCCCGCGGTCAGCCGCCGATCAGGCCGTCGCGCAGGTCGACCCCGCAGACGTCCTGAACGCGCTCAAAATAATACATGATGTCAATCGGCAACGTGATGCCGTCTTGAAGCTGCAAGGCAAAAAGGTCCGCGGCAAGCAGCACATCCGCCGCCGAAAACGTCCCCGCATAGAACCGATGCTGGGCGAGAAAGGCCCCCAAGGCCTTGAACTGGGTCAAGGCATCGAGTTGCGCATAGACCCCGTAGCGATCGTTGGCCAACTCCTCCAGGCTTACGCCAAAACGCGCCGCGAGCGAGGCCTTATACGAGGCGAGATGAGAGGGGTGATCGCCGAGGCCCCGGTACGCCGGGCGCACGGGGGCATAGAGCCTCTCGAGAAGGCCCGCGGCCTGCGCGCGCCACGCCTGCAAGGCCTGCCACTGCGCATCCTGCAGGGGACCAAAGAGCGGCGGGTCGGGCCGATACGCATCGAGTGCGCGCAGGATTATTTGCGAATCGGTGTGCACGCGTCCGTCGTCCCACAGCAACACCGGTACCTGCCGGGCCACGCCGAGCTCAAAAAAGGTCTCGTCGTCGTCATAATCGGGGATGATGCGCTCGTGTTCGATCGCCTTGGCCCCGAGCGCCAGCCGCACACATTCGGAGGCCGGCTCGAACCAGAAGTGATAAAACCTCATGATGCGCGCGCGAGCCCCTGGATGATCTGCCACTCGTCTTCGGTCACGGGCAGGACCGACAGGCGGTTGCCACGCGCCAGCAGGCGCATGCCGGCAAGCGCCGGACAACCCTTGAGGCGGGCCAAGGTCACCGGGACCGGGTAGCGCTCGCGGAAGGCGACGTCGACCATGGACCAGAGCTCCGGGTTTGCGATCGCGCGCGGATCATAGTGGTGGTCGTCCGGATCCCGGGCGGTGTGGTCTGGATAAAAGGCGCGCGTGACCTCGACCTCGCCTACGATCGCAGGCTCGACGCAGCTCGAATGATAAAAAAACCCGAGATCACCGGGCCGCATGGCGCGCATGAAATTGCGCGCCTGGAAGTTCCGTACCCCGCTCCAGGGCTCGGGGGCGCCGCGCGCCATCAGGTCTTCGAGGGAAAACGAGCTCGGCTCGCTCTTGAAGAGCCAGTAGCCCATCAGTCCTCGCGCACACTCACGCGCTGGATGCCGCGGCTACGGCCGGTCTTGGTGTCGACGTCTATGACGACCCCGCACAGCGTCGCCCGGCCCTCGGCGGCCTCGAGCCGCTCGGGCAGCTTCTGGACCATGCGCCGCAGTACCTTGTCCTTGTTCATGCCGATCACAGAGTCATAGCAGCCGGTCATGCCGACATCCGAGATATAGGCCGTGCCCGCCGGCAGGATGCGCTCGTCGGCGGTCGGGACATGGGTGTGCGTGCCCACCACCGCGCTCACCTGTCCATCCAGAAACCAGCCCATGGCCATCTTCTCGCTCGTCGTTTCGGCGTGGCAGTCCACAAGCACCGCCTTCACGGCCTCGGGCCTTGTCTCGAGCGCGGTTCTGGCGCACGCGAACGGGCAATCGAGCACCGGGTGCATGAAGGCCGTACCCATGACGTTCAGGACCGCGAACGGCTCGCCGGTACGCGTCTTCCCCACATACCAACCACTCCCCGGGGTGCCCACCGGATAGTTGTGAGGCCGCAACAATCGCGGCTCGCGGCCCACCAGCTCCACCGCCTCGCGCTTGTCAAAGACGTGGTTTCCGGTACTCAAAACGTCGATGTTGTGGGCGAGGCACTCACGCAGGATCTTGTCGGTGACCCCAAAGCCGCCGGCGGCGTTCTCGATGTTCACGATCGTAAGATCGATCTTGAGGCGCTCCTGCAGGACCGGGAGCCTGGCCAACAACACCCGGCGCCCGGCATCGCCAACGACATCGCCGATAAATAAGATATTCATGCCACTGCGTCCTGCGCGCGATACAATCGCCTTTCCGTCACTACCGCATGAAGGCGCACATCATGCCCCTCGCGCGGCGCCTGCGTCAGTCGCTGGCATTCGTAAGCCAATCCGATCAAGACCGGACGCCCCCGGGTCCGACGCACGAATCCAAAGGTGCGATCGTAATGTCCGCCGCCCTGACCGAGACGCCACCCGCGCGCGTCGAACCCGACCAATGGCACCAGTACGGCATCGAGTCGCCGCGCGCGCATCCTGCGCCCCCAACGCGGCTCTGGTATGCACAACGGCCCCGGCGCGAACGGTGGCCGCCAAGGAATGAATGCCAGGGGGCGTCCGGGGCGACGATCCGCGACCGGTAGATAGACGGCGCGATGGGCGCGCATGAGGGCGCGCGCCAACGGGCGCGGATCGAGCTCCGAACCGACCGGCCAATAGATCCCGACGCGATGCGCCCGACGTAGGAGCGGCAGGCCGCGCCGCGCCACGCGTTGCGCGCTCATGACGCGCGCGCGCGCATCCACCGCCTTGCGGCATGCGCGCAGACTGCGCCGCAAACCGTGTTTGTCATGCATGGGACCGGTACTGCAAGATAGAGGCGCCCTCCGCCTGTGCCGTAACCATTCTTTGCCTCGAACCAAAGGTTCAAGTGGGACACGTCCGGATGCTTCAGGCTTTCCGTTCGAGACGGACATGCACAACAGCGCCCGAGATCGTGGTTCCCGAGGCAAGAGTTATAGGTTCAGGGGCACGGAATGGCTACGAACACCGCAGGGGGCGCCAAACCTGCAAACGACCTCGATGATTCTCAAGGCCGTTCCTTTAACTCGTCTCGTAAAACCTGCTCCACTTTGTCGGTAAGTCCCTCGACGCGCTTGATCCACTCCGCCGACGTCGATACCGACTGTTCACGCAACCGCAGCAACTCATACGCCATGTTGAGGGCCGCCATGACGGCGTGCCGCTCCATGCTAACCGTTCGCCCGCCACGCTGGCCTTCCTGCATGCGCAGGTCGACATAACGGGCTGCCTTGATCAAGGCCTCTCGTTCGTCCTCCGGACAGGACACCGCGAACTCCTTGCCAAGCACGGAGATATGAATCGTCTCCTTAGGGCCCGTCATTACCGCTCCTCGCGGGTCAAGGCCGCGACACGCCCTATCATCTCCTCGACGCGACTGCGTGCCACGCGCGTGCGCTCGTTTAGTCGCACATACTCCGCCGACAAGGCCTGATGGCGCGCACGCCAATTCGCATTGTCTTCCTGGAGTCGCCGGCACACTGCGACCAAATCCTCGATCCGACGCTCCAAGCGGGCCAGGGCGTCGGCATCAGGGGGAGATTCGCCGCTCATGGAGGCCACTATAGAACTCGCGGGCGCCGGGGTCAACGTCCGCCGTGAGGGGCTTGTGGATCACACGGCGGCCTGCGCGCACCGGCCTCGGACCCCGGGAAAATGCCGGCTTGCCGGGCGCCAAAGTGAGTAGCATAGGTTAGAATGGCGGCATGCAGGATGACCTCACTTACGACGCATGGACGATGATGCTGACGCAGGCCGACGTCGCGCTCGCGGCATCGGAGGCCCATGGCGTTGTCGTTGGCCTGATATGCGCGGGGCGGGTCGATGACGATACGGCGATCGCGGCACTGGGGGCGAACGAAGCCGATCCAGATCTGCGCGACGGCCTTGAAACCGCGCGCCGCCGGATCGCCGATGATCTGGCCGAGGGCGGGCTCGGACTCGAGCCCTTGCTGCCGGACGACGAGCGCCCGGCCGTGCAGCGCAGCCGCGCGCTTATCGAATGGTGCCGGGGCTTTGTGGCCGGGTTTTATTTTCATGACCGTGACACAAAGACGAGCGATCACCCCGAGATCGTGGCCGAGGCCCTGAACGACATCGGCGAGCTCGCGGAGGCCAGCGGAACCGTCGGCGAGTCGGACTTAAGCGAACTCGTCGAATATCTACGGGTGGCGGTGCAATTGATCTACGACGAGACCGCCGAGTGAGCAGGTCCGTCATACGATCCGCGCAGGCGTGGCGCGGGCGTCGACTTCGGGCATAATGATCCCCATGGACAAAAATACCTTCAGGCGTCGGCGCGCCGAATTCATGGGTCTCATGGGAGAGGCCGTAGCGATCATACCGACGTCGCCTGTGCGTGCGCGCAACGGCGATGTGGAATACCTCTTCCGCCCCGACAGCGACTTCTATTATCTGACACACTTCCCCGAGCCCGAGGCCGTGGCGGTCTTGATCCCCGGGCGTGCCCAAGGCGAGTTCCTGCTTTTCTGCCGGGACCGGGACCCGGACAAGGAGCAATGGCAAGGGCGACGCGCCGGCCCCGAGGGAGCGGTCTCCCAATACGGGGCTGACGACGCCTTCCCCATAGACGACATAGACGACATCCTTCCAGGTCTCCTTGAGAACCGGCGCCGCGTCTACTACAGCATGGGCCGCCATCCGGAATTCGATGGTCACGTCCTTGAGTGGGTCAATGAAGTCCGTGCCAAGGCACGGTCAGGGGTCGCGGCGCCCGAGGAGTTCGTTGACCCAAACCATATCCTCCATGAGATGCGGCTTACGAAACGCCCCGAGGAGATTGCGCTCATGCGGCGCGCGGCGGCGGTCGGCGCCGAGGGGCACAAGCGCGCCATCCGGGGATGCGCCCCAGGGCTCTTTGAATACGAGCTCGAGGCCGAACTTCTCTACGCCTTCCGCAAGGGCGGCTCCCAGTATCCGTCGTACCCGCCGATCGTGGCGAGCGGCGCCAACGCCTGCATCCTTCATTACACCGAAAACGACGCGCCGCTGAAAGACGGTACGCTCGTGTTGATCGACGCCGGCTGCGAGATCGACGGTTACGCGTCGGATATCAGCCGGACGTTCCCGGTGGGACATAGGTTTAGTCCCGAGCAGCGCGCACTCTATGACATCGTGCTTGCCGCGCATGCCGCGGCGCTCGCCGCCATAGCGCCGGGTCGCGAGTGGCCGGCCGCGCACGAGGCCGCGGTCAAGGTCCTGACGCAAGGCCTGCTCGACCTGAAACTTTTGCATGGCGCCGTTGATGAGCTCATAGAAAATGGCGGCTATAAGCGTTTTTACATGCATAGAACCGGCCACTGGCTGGGTCTCGATGTGCATGACGTGGGGGATTACAAGGTCGGCGGCGCGCATCGCGTCCTGGAAGCGGGGATGGTGACGACGGTCGAGCCGGGCCTCTATATTCCAGGAAGCGACGATATACCGGAACGCTTCCGGAATATCGGGATCCGTATCGAGGATGACGTCCTGGTCACGAAAAACGGCTACGAGATCCTAAGCCACGACTTGCCAAGACGTGCCGAGGACATCGAGGCCTTGCGGGCCGAAGGCTTGTGAGCATACGCCGGCACGACATAGTGATCTGCGGTGGCGGCCTCGTGGGCGCAAGTCTCGCGCTTGCGCTCGCGCCGTTGCCGCTCGATATATGCCTTCTTGACCCGGCGCCGTTCGCACCGGCGCCGCGTGCCGACGACCGCACCTTCACAATCGCCCAGGGTTCCAAGCGGGCCCTTACGGCGCTCGGCGTATGGTCCAGACTCTCCCGCGCTGACTTTCAACCCATCACCGAGATCGAGGTATCGGATCGCTCGGGACGCTTCGGTCTTGCGCACATCCTCGCCGAGGAACAGGGCGTGGACGCGCTCGGCTATGTCACCGGCAACGTCGCACTGCTTGCGGCCTTGTATGGCGCGCTCGGCACGACGGCGGTGACCTTACGTCAGGGGCGCTTTGGCGGGCTTGTCAGAGACGCAGACCAGGTTACGATCACACTCGCCGATGGACAGGAAACCAAGCGCATCGCATGCCGGCTCCTGGTGGGCGCCGATGGCACGCACTCGGCGGTGCGCGCGGCGTGCGGCATAGGGGTCGATAGTCATGACTACGGTCGCGAGGCGATCGTGAGCAATTGCCGGGTATCGAGACCACGGCCGCACACGGCGTTCGAGCGCTTCACCGCCGACGGCCCCATTGCCGCACTCCCGATCGGCGACGACCGCTATACGTTCGTCATAAGCCGCCCCGATGGCGGGGCATGGCAGGCCCTCGCCGAGCCGGATTTCCTGAGTCGTCTGGCCGACGCCTTCGGCGATCGGCTCGGCCGATTGCTCGCGGCGAGCCCGCGTCTGCGCTTTCCGCTGATCCGCCAACAGGCCCGGGAATGGGTGGCGCCGCACGTCGTGCTCGTCGGCAACGCCGCGCACACCCTGCACCCGGTCGCGGGGCAAGGCTTCAACCTGGGGCTACGCGACGTCGCGGTGCTTGCCGAACGCCTCGCACAGGCCTGCCGCGCGCATATCGACTATGGGGACCGCGCCTGGCTTGGCGATTATGCGCGGGCGCGACAGACGGATGTCGCCCATACCACCCGCTTTACCGACGGCCTGGTACGGCTTTTCACACCATGCCCACGGCCACTGGTCGCCGCCCGCGGCGTGGCACTGAACCTGATCGATGCCCTGCCGGGCCTGAAACGGGCGCTGGCGGTGCGCACCATGGGGCTCAAGGCGCCCTTGCCGAGACTGTTTCGGGGGTTGAAACCATGATCGATCGGCGCAATCCGGATATCGTCATCGCTGGCGCGGGGGCGGTGGGCGCGCTTCTTGGATATGCCCTCGCCATGCGGGGCTTCGAAATCGCCCTCATCGACGCCGGGGGCTTGGACCAACAGGCGTCGGTACGCACCAGCGCGCTCAGTCGCGCGTCACTGCGGCGCCTCTGCGGGCTCGGCCTTTGGCCGCTCGCAGGCGTCGAGGCGGCACCGCTGCGTGCCTTGCGCATCGTCGATCACAGCGGATATGGTCGGCTGTCCTTCGACAGCGCGGATATCGGCGAGGCCGACCTTGGCGTTATCGTCAACCACGGGCGACTTGAGGCGGCGCTACGCGCCAAGGCGCAAGTGCGCGGCGTCTCCTGGCATCGGGATCGCGCCGAGGGGGTCGAGCTCGGAGATACACGCATCGAGGTGGTCATGAAAGGTGGTGGGCGACTGCGCGCGCCACTATTGATCGCCGCCGACGGCGCGCAGTCGGTGATCCGCGAGCGGCTCGGGGTGGCGGTCCTCCAGTATCGTTATGGGCAGACGGCGGTGTGCGCCGACATTCGCCTGGGGCATACGCACGAGGATACGGCCTGGCAGCGCTTCCTGCGCCATGGACCCTGCGCGCTCTTGCCCCTGCCGGATGCCAACCGCGCCTCACTGATCTGGTCGACGGCAGATTACGAGGCCCAGCGACTACGGGGGCTCTGCGACGCGGAATTCTCCACGGCCTTGAACGAGGCCTTCGGAGACCACCTCGGCCGGCTTGAGGTCGATGGTGAGCGGGCCTATTTCCCGCTCGTGGCCTCCCACGCGCAACACTATGTCGGAACCCGCTTTGCGCTCGTGGGCGATGCCGCCCACCGCGTCCACCCGCTGGCAGGCCAAGGGGTCAACCTCGGATTTGCCGACGCCTGCGCCCTGATCGCGGCCCTCGAGGCGGCGCGCGCGCAGTCGGCGGATCTCGGCCGCAGACGCACCCTGCGCCCCTACGAGCGCGAGCGCAAGGCCTCCAACCTTGCCATGCTGGCGGCCACCGATGTGCTGAACCGCGCGTTTGCCGACGACCGTGCCTGGGTGCGTGCAATCCTGCGCACGGGCCTGAACGTCACCGATACCCTGCCTCTTTTCAAGACATTCTTCATGCATGCCGCCGGCGCCGGCATCGGGCAAATCGCCTATGGTGGCGGCCATGGGCCTTGATATGATGCCTGCGCAACAGCATGGACGAGGGTAGCGCCACGAGCCAAGAGGCCAGAAAGCCCCGGGACGGCCAATCGGCGATGGCCGGGCCGTTCGCGCCCGCCGGCTACCGGACCCTCCGCGACGAGCACGGCCGGACGATCGTGGCGTTGACGGGACAATGGACCTTGCGCGGCATCGACGGACGCGCGGACGCCCTGGTGGGCAATCTGCGCCGGCTTGTGCACGGCCACGATAAAGTCGTCTGGGATTGCCGCGAGGTGCAAGGCCTGGACAACGTAGGGGCGCTCATCCTGTGGCGTTTGCACGGATTTGCGTGCGACGCCATGATCGGGCTCCGTCCCGAGCATGCCGCCCTGTGCGAGCGATGGTCACGGCGCGAGGCGCCTCCCGAGAGCGCGCGCGGGCCGGGGGTGCGACCACTCGCGGCCCTGTCATCGCTGGAACATGCACTTCGATCGCACATGCTCGATTTCACGGCGCTCGTCGGCCAGATCGTTCTCGATGGCGGCCAGCTCATGCGCCGACCGGATCGCATACCCTGGAAGGACATCTCGGCCTCGATATACGAGGCGGGGGTGCGCGCGCTTGGCATAACCGCCCTGGTGGGCGCGCTCGTCGGTATCGTCATGAGCTATTTGTCGTCGCTCGAACTGCGAACCTTCGGCGCGCCATCCTACATCGTCAACGTGCTCGGACTTAGTATCATGCGCGAACTCGGTCCGCTGCTCGCAGCAATCCTGGTCGCCGGCCGGTCCGGGTCGGCCATAGCGGCTGAGTTTGGCGTGATGCGCCTTACCGAGGAGCTCGACGCGCTGTCGGCCATGGGGGTGTCCTGGAGCATGCGGTTGGTCCTACCGAACGTCGTCGCGCTGGCCGTGGTACTGCCGCTGCTCGTCATATGGACGGACGCGATCGCGCTGCTCGGCGGCATGGTGGCCGCACACATTACCCTTGGGATCGGTATACTGGAGTTCATTCACGCCATCCCGGGCGCGGTTCCCGTGGTCAACCTCATGCTCGGCATCATGAAAGGCTCGGTTTTTGGGGTCGTCATCGCGCTCATCGCCTGTCATTTTGGTCTGCGCATCGAGCCCAACACCCGGAGCCTGGGGGTCGAGACCACCAATGCCGTGGTCACGGGGATCAGCGCCGTCATATTCGTCGATGCCGTGTTCGCTATCGGCTTTCGCGGGATCGGCCTGCCGTGATTTTGGATCACGTCGTTGAAATGGAGCATGTCTCGACACGATTCGGACGACATGTCGTCCATGAAGACATCACCCTGACGGTGGCGCGGGGGGAGATCCTCGGGCTTGTCGGGGGATCGGGGAGCGGCAAGACGACATTGGTGCGGGAGATGATAGGTCTCGATCAGCCGAGCGCGGGGCATGTGAGCCTTTTCGGGGAACGCCTCGATCGGATCGGGGGAGAGGCCCTGGCCGCGCTGCGCAATCGCTGTGGCGTCCTGTTTCAGGGCGGGGCGCTATTCAGCGCCTTCACGGTCTTTGAAAATGTCGCGTTCCCGCTCCAGGAGTATCGCGCCATCGAGCCTACGCTGATCCGTGATCTCGTGTATATGAAGCTCACGCAGGTGGGTCTTGGCCCGGAGGTGGCGGCACGCCTGCCGGCGGAGTTGTCCGGGGGCATGACCAAGCGCGCCGCGCTGGCGCGAGCGCTGGCCTTGGAGCCTGAACTTTTGTTTCTCGACGAGCCCACCTCCGGGCTCGATCCGGTGGCCGCGCAGGCCTTCGTGCATCACCTCCAGAATCTGCACAAGGAACTCAAGTTTACCGCGGTCGTGATCACCCACGATCTCGACCTCATGCACGATCTTTGCACGGCGCTCGCCATCTTGGCGGACCATCGCATCGTCGCCAGAGGGACACCGGCCGAGGTCGCGACAAATCCACACCCGTTCGTGCAGGCCATGTTTTCCGGCGAGCGCGGCCAGCGCGTATTCGGAGCGATGGCATCATGAACAGCCGCTCTCATGCATTGCGCACGGGTATTTTTATCGCGGTGTTTACGGCCGCGATCCTGGCCGCGACACTCTGGATCAGCGGCGCCCACCAGCGCAGACTCCCTTATGTCGTAGTCACCAGAGGCAATGTGTTCGGTCTCAGGGCCGAGTCCACAGTCTTCTATCGGGGCATAGAGGCGGGCATCGTCAAGCATATCGCCGTAGACGCCCACGATCCCCGGGAGATACTGATATCCATAGCCGTCGACCGGAGCATACCGATCACGCGCGGCACCTACGCACAGCTGAAACTGCAGGGTGTTACCGGCATGTCGGCGCTTGAATTGAATACCACCGCGGACATGCGTCCGCTCATGACCTCCGCCACCCACCCGGCGCACATCCCTATGCGCCCGTCGTTCCTCACACGCCTCACGCGCGCCGGCACGCGCGTCGCCCGACAATTGACCGCCCTCAGTACCGATCTCAGAAAGGCCCTGAACGCGACCAACCGCCACCATCTGGCGGCGATCCTGGCGCATGCGGCGCAAGCCAGCCGGCAGTGGACGGCGCTTAGCGCGCGACTTAACCGCGCCGCGGCCCGCCTGCCGGCCATGGAGACCACGGCCGACACCGCGCTTGCGCGCATGGCCGGGGTCGAAAACCAGGTGCGTGCCTTGGGCCGCCACTTGCAAAACTTAAGTGAGACCGCGCAAGGGGCGGGCAACATGCTATTGATACGGACGCTGCCCAAGGTCGATCGCGCCCTTGACCGGCTGACGAGCGCGGCCGCCGATGTCGAACGCCTCAGCCGGTCACTGCGTCATCATCCTCGCGAGCTACTGCTCGGCGCGCGCCCGCTCGCCCCGGGACCCGGAGAAAAAGGCTACAAGGAGGCCCCCTGAGTCATGGCCAGAACCGTCAAGTTTTTTGCCCTCATGCTCGCCGTGACCGGCGTTGCGGGCTGCAGTCTGTTTCCCACGCGTGCCCCGGAGATACTGACCGATCACGATTTCGGGCCGTTGCACGCCCACGCCCCCATGCCACATGGGGCGCCGGTCATCGTGCGCGCCAAGAGCGTCGCCTGGCTTTCCGGGACGGCCATTCACTACCGGCTGCTCTATCGGGATCCGACCGCCGTCCATGTCTATGCGCAGAACCGCTGGATCGCGCCCCCGGCCACCCTGCTCAAGGCGCGCATCCGCTGGCGATTGGGCATGGGTCCTGCGCTTAGCGCGCGGCCGTCCGCGCATATCGAGCGCCTGGTGATCGTGCTTTTGCGCTTCGATCAGGACTTCACGACGCCGCATCGCGCCTTCGTGCGACTCGAGGCTGCGGCCCGCCTATATGACGAGACGACCGGCCGGGTGCTCGCGCAAAAGACCGTGGACCTAAAGCGCCGCTCCGCGCCCGACGCACGCGGCGCGGTAATCGGCCTAAGCGATCTTGCGCGCAAGGCGAGCGCCGCCTTCGCGCATCTCGTTACGCGCCACGCCGGCGTCAGAGATTGAGCTCCTTTAACTTGCGCGTCAGGGTATTGCGGCCAAGCCCCAGACGCTTGGCGGCATCCTGCTTGCGCCCGCCGGTATGGTGCAAGGCCGCCTCTATCAGGGTGCGCTCGAATTCTATGCTCAAATCCGTGTAGACCGCCTTCTCGCCCAGCGCCAACCTCTGCTCAACGACGCCGCGCAAACCCGCGCGCCAGTCGACGCCGGCCGGCGCCGGATCCACCTCCTTTAGCTCCGGGGCCAGATCGGCGATGCGAATGGTGCGCCCCGGGGCCATGACCGTGAGCCAGCGGCAGGTGTTCTCCAACTGGCGCACGTTGCCAGGCCACGGCAGCTTGCACAGGTACTGCTCGGCCTCGGGGGCAAGGCGCTTTGCCTCCACATTGAGCTCGACGGCCGCGGTCGCCAGGAAATGGCGTGCCAGGATGGGTATGTCCTGTCGACGTTCGCGCAACGGCGGGACATGAATACGGATGACATTGAGCCTATGGAACAGATCCTCTCGGAACAGTCCATCGGCCACGCGCTGCTCCAGGTTCTGATGGGTGGCGGCAATGACGCGCACATTGGTCCGGATCTTTTCGCAGCCACCGACGCGATAGAATTGGCCGTCGGACAGGACCCGCAGGAGGCGCGTCTGGAGATCGGCTGGCATATCGCCGATCTCATCTAGAAACAAGGTTCCGCCATCGGCCTGCTCGAAACGTCCGCGCCGCTGCGTCAAGGCCCCGGTGAACGCACCGCGCTCATGACCAAACAACTCCGATTCGAGGAGACCTGCGGGGATGGCGGCGATGTTCAAGGCGATGAAGGCATTGCGCGCCCGCGGGCTGTGGTTGTGCAGGGCCCGCGCCACGAGTTCCTTGCCGGTCCCGGACTCGCCGTTGATAAGGACCGTGATGTGCGACCCCGACAATCGGCCGATGGCACGAAAGACCTCCTGCATGGCAGGCGCCGCGCCCAGGATCTCGGGGGCCGACTCGGCGCGCTCGGCATGCGCCACTTGCCCCTGACGCCTATGCTCGATCGCATAGCGTGCCAGGCCTACCGCGTGATCGACGTCGAATGGCTTCGGCAAATACTCGAAGGCACCGCCCTGGTAAGCGGCCACCGCGCTGTCCAGGTCGGAATGGGCGGTCATGACGATCACGGGAAGTGTCGGCAGGGTATGGCTTATGGTCTCAAGCAGCTTCAGTCCCGAAAGTCCGCTCATGCGGATGTCGGTAATCACGACATCAGGGGTCTCCTCACGCAACTCATCCAGGGCGCTGCCGGCCCCACTAAAACAACGGGTCGCCATGCCGGCCTGCTGGAATGCCTTTTCCAGCACCCAGCGGATCGATTCGTCATCATCGATGATCCACACACTATCCTGTCGGGTCATATTCCTGCCTCAGGGGAAGAAATAACGTAAAGACCGTCCGCGCCGGACGGCTCGTATATTCGATTAGGCCACCGTGTCGGCGGGCGATGTCCTGGGCGATCGACAGACCAAGTCCGGTTCCTGCGGCATGGCCCGTGACCATGGGATAGAACAGGGTGTCTCGCAAGGCCTGCGGTACGCCCGGCCCATCGTCCTCCACCTCGGCACGCAGCACGAGCTTATGTCGCCGCTGGCCGATCGTGAACTGGCGCTCGATGCGCGAACGCAGGATGATCAGATGGCTCGGGGCCTGTACCGCGTTGCGCGCCAGGTTCAAGACCGCCTGCACGAGCTGATCCGGGTCACCGGCGAATTCCGGGATGCTCGGGTCATAATCGCGCCTCAGGACGTAACCCTCGCCGACCTCGGCGAGAATCAAGGATCGCACATGTTCCAGGACCTGATGGATATTGACCTGCACCGGCAGATAAGGGCGGGTCGGTCCCGCCAGACGGTCCACGAGGCCCTGCAGGCGATCGGCCTCGCGAATGATAATGCGCGTGTACTCCCGTTCGCTCTCGCTCAGCTTGCGCTCGAGAAGCTGCGCGGCACCGCGCAAGCCGCCGAGGGGATTCTTGATCTCATGCGCCAGGCCGCGCACTACCGCCCTCTGCGCCAAATGGCGATCGACGAGCTCCTCCTCGTGGGCCAGACGTCGCAACCGGTCGACCTGATTGAGCTCGAACAACAAGGCCGCCTCCTGCAGCCCTGACTCGCTGCTCGGCAAGATCGCCGTGGCGGTCACATCGACCAGCACCTCGCGGCCTGGCAGCGGCAAGGGCAGGCCACGGCGCGTGAATGAATGTGCGCTTTGCAGGATGTCGGCAAATAGACCGGCAAGCGGCGCCGTCTGCGGCCAAAGCCGTTCGAGCGGTTGCCCCACCATCTGTTTGGCGCTCAACTCGAACAGGATCTCGCCGGCCGGATTCACGGCCCTGACGCGCAGGGCGGCATCCGCGACCACGACCGCGGTCGTCAGGTTCTCCACGATACTTTCCGCATGACTCTCCACGGCATCCCCCAAGGCAAGATCCGGGCCAACGACCTCTGCCCAAAATACGCCATTCTGGTGCGTGTCGACCAGCCCATGACGAGGCGTACGCACTATTGTAGTGCATACGCCTCCTGGCTTGCATCAAATGACAATGACTCTTATTATTGTTAACGATTATAAGGGGGTTCTTTAACATGTCCTTGTCGCGTCGGCGCTCCGACACATGGTCCCGTCCATGGCGCACCCTGCTGCCCGTACTGGGGCCGGGTTTGGTGGTGATGCTAGCCGATACCGATGCCGGCAGCGTCATCACGGCCGCGCAGAGCGGCGCGCAATGGGGCTACCGGCTGCTGCTGCTCCAGGTGGTGCTGATCCCCATCCTCTACATCGTCCAGGAATTGACGGTGCGTCTCGGGATCGTGACCGGCGAGGGTCATGGCGAGCTGATCGCCAGGCGATTCGGTCGGGGCTGGGCCTGGCTGTCGGTCGGGACCCTGGCGCTATCCTGTCTCGGGGCGCTTCTCACCGAATTGAGCGGCATGGCCGGCGTCGGCCTGTTATTTGGTGTGCCGCGGTGGGTGACCATGATCATCCTCGTGGGCGGTCTTATCGTCATGGTCTGGACTGCGTCCTATGCCGGCGTGGAGCGGGTGGCGCTGGCCGTCGGGGCCTTTGAGTTCGCCTTCCTGCTGGTGGCCTTGCGTACCCACCAGGCCCTTGGGCCACTCATACGCCATAGCTTGCATATCCCGTTCCACGACCCCGGCTACCTCTACCTGGCGGCCGCCAATGTCGGCGCGGTGATCATGCCGTGGATGGTGTTCTATCAACAGTCGGCGGTGGTGGATAAGCGGCTACGCATCGATCACCTTACCATGGCACGCGTGGACACCGCCCTAGGCGCGGTCGTGACCCAGTTGATCATGGCCGCGGTCCTGGTCGCGACCGCGGCCACCATAGGGCGCAGCAACCCGCACACGCCCCTCAATACCGTCCAACAGATCGCGGATGCCCTGACGCCATTTCTGGGGCAGCGGACGGGACGATTGTTGTTCGCCCTGGGGATGAGCGGAGCGGCCGCGGTCGCCACGATCGTGGTCTCGCTCACCGCCGCCCGTGGCGTGGGCGAGGTCATGGGCTTCAAGCATTCCCTCGAACACCATCCGCGCGAGGCCCCCTGGTTCTACGGGATCTATACCACCCTGCTCGTACTCGGTGGGGTACTGGTAGCGTCGGACGTCAACCTGGTCACGCTGGGGGTCGCAATGGAGGTGATGAACGCCGTCTTGCTCCCCATCGTGCTGGGCTTCCTGTACCTATTGGCGCGCCATGCCCTCTCGGGGCCTTTGCGCCTCCAGGGGCCTTACGCGGGATTCGTGCTCGCCATCATCGTCCTGACCGCCGGGTTCGGCCTTTACGCCGCCATAAACGGCATCGCCGTGGGTTGACCATTCCCCCTTTAGTCCCTCCCGGGTGATGAGCGAGGCCATTATCCTCTTACCCCAATAAGGGGCAGGCAGTGCCCCTCCAAGGAGCGGGCCCGCCATGACCCCTGGTAGGTCTCTGCCGAATAGACCAGCAGGGACGCCGACGCCACCGGCGTCCCGACCTCCTGTATATAATGCACGCCCACGGCCCGGCGACCCGCCCTTCAGGGGCCGGCCCGACGCCGCGACAATGACCGCCACGCAAAGAACGCAACCCAGGCCTCCCAACCGGCCCACGGGGCGGCCAGGGCACGCGCCTCGGCCTCGGTCAGGGGCGCGGTCGCGCCCAGCGCATGAGCCAAGGCCCTGCGCAGACCGAGATCGGCCGCCGGCCACACCGAGCGCACCCCGAGGCCACGCATCAAGACCACGCCCGCCGTCCACGGCCCGATGCCCGGAAATCGGGTGAGTGCCGCCATGGCCTCGGCCGGCGGCATGGCAGCGAGTTGCGGCCAGTCGAGCATCCCGCTCGTTACGGCCTGGGCCGCGATGCGCAAGGCGCGGATCTTGGCGCGACTGAAATGCGCCACGCGCAAGGAATCCTCGTCGATACCCGCAAGCCGGGACGCATCCGGCATGACCGGAAACCGGGACGACCCGAAGACCGCATAGTCGCCGGCGATCTGTACGAGTGCACAACGCAGGGTGCGAGCAAAGCCCACCCCGACCTGCTGGCCGATGATGGCCCATACGAGAGACTCGAAGGGGTCTGCGACCAGGACCGGTCGCGCATGAAGCCCATCGCCCACGAGATGCGCGACGATCGGGTCGGTCCCCGCCAATTCCTGGAAACCCCCGTCATCGACGTCCAGCGAGAAGACATGGCGTATCTTGGCGACCGCCTCGGCGAGCGCGTGGGCATCGACGTGCGCGCCCTCCACGCGCACGCGCAGTTGCGGTCTTGCCGGAGACGCGCTCCAGGCCACGCTTACGAGCTCGACCCCGCGGTCGGTCTGCCAGGCGCGGCGATAGGTGTGGCCGTCGATGGATTCGAGGACCGCCGAGGGCGACCCCTGCAAAAATGCGAGCGCGGCGGCAAAATCGTAGGAAGGGGGAACGGTGACCCGGGTCGTACGGCTTGGCATCGGCCAGAGTAACGTGATTTGGCCCCAACGCCAACACGCGACTGAGGGTCGTGGAGGCCAACGAAAGGCCTGCTGCCCGCAGGCCGCCCTCCGGTCAGACCGCGCGTATAGGGCCCGCGTAGCGGGCGATGACCGGATCGGTGGTAAGCAACATCACGCCTTCGACCAGCGACTGGGCAATAAGAATTCTGTCGAAAGGGTCTTTGTGGATGGCCGGCAACCCCATGATCGCCACAGCATGTTCGCTCGTCACCGAAAGCTCGCTATAGGCGTTGTCGAGCAGACCACGCCGCAAAATCTGGGGGTCCACACGGAAATCGGCTCGCCCCAGACCGCGCTTGATGGCGACCTCCCAGAGGCTGGCGGCGCTGAACATGAGCGAATTTTGCGGGTCAGCCAGCAGCGTGCGGGCGGTGACGGATAACTGTTCGGGTTGCCCGGCCGCCCATAGGAGCAGGTGCGTGTCGAGAAGGAGCTTCAATCGCTTTCCACAAACAGCCGATGGATGTCCGGGGCACCCATTTCGTTGAAGTCGTCCGGTACCGAGATTTCGCCGGCCAGGAACCCCAGGCGACGTGGCTGAACCATGATCGGCGCATCCAGCGCCATCACCCTAACAAGCGGCTTACCCGCCTTGGCGATAACAAACGGCTCCCCCCGAACCGCCTCTTCCACGAGTTGGGAGAGATGAGTCTTGGCCTCATGGATATTAACCTGCTTCATCCCACGCCTCCGTGCACTACAAACCCAGTGATTAGTTTAGTTTAATAGACTAAGTCCGTCAAGCGGGCGGTCTTGCCAATGGTCCCGCCCCCGATGGGTGGTCGATTCGCATGAGGCGGCCAACGCGGTCCTTTCAGCGAAAGGAGGCGACGTCTGCGCCCTCGTAGGCCAACAGCCGACGCTTCATGTCCGGTCCGCCGTCTGAATAGAACCCGAGCCGCCGACCAGCGCCCACGACCCGGTGGCAGGGGATCAAAAGGGGCAGGGGGTTGGCGGCGAGCGCGCTGCCGACCGCTCGCGCCGCCCGCGGACGGCCGATGGCCGCGGCCATCTCGCCATAAGTGCGCGTCTCGCCGCAAGGAATGGCACGGGTCGCGAGGAGTACCGCCTGCTGAAAGGGCGTCTCGTGCACGAGCCCGACCGGTCCTGCGTATCGCTGACCGCGATCGACGACCGCCCGTAACGCCGCGCGCAAGGCGCGCGGGGCGTGCGGGTCCCACACCAAAGGCGGGATCGCAAGCCCTTGCGCCCAGGCGCACACCTCGCCGGGGACGCCGAGTGACACAAAAAATGGGCACTGATCGATGTAGGCGACGACGACCGCGCCCAGCCGCCGCGTCGTGACCGACGACCACCGCATCGGCCCATCCCCAGCAGCCAATCGTCTTTCGAGATCGCGCGCCGGGTCAATCATCGTCGCGCGCAAACAAGAGGTCGGCCGCGGGCCGATCCGCACGCTGCCGCCAAACCCAGTAAAGCCAGGCACCGAGCACGAGATACACGAGAAACCCATAAGCCGCCGTCAAGGCCACGCCGTTCGCCCCCCAGAAGTTCTCGCCAAAGACATACACCAAAAGCGGGCCGGCGAGCACGAGCGCCGCCAGCGCCGGCCATGGCACGCGCTGACCACGACGTCGGTGCAGCACGGGAACCGCGATCAACGCGAAAAGATAGATCACGATAAACCCAAGCGCGGTAAACACACCGAAGAGATCGACGATGACAAGCGGCGACCAATCACGCCATCCCGCCAGAATCACGAACCCACAGGTCAGGGCGCCGAGCCCATGCAAGGCCACGGCCGGCGTGCCATGCACCCCGATCTCGCCCAGGGCCGCCGGAAGCACCCGGTGCCGACCCATCGAATACAGCACGCGCCCGAGGCTATTCAAGGTGGCGATGGTGGCGCTGAAGGCGGCGATAGCCATGGCGATATCCGAAGAGAAGGCCAGTGCCGGCAGGCCCTGGCGGAGCGCCAGCAGGCTAAGCGGTGCCGGTGTACGGGCCAACTCACCGACACGGCCCCCGAAACCCGCGACCTCGACGTAGGCCATGAAGACATAAAAGCCGAGACTCACCAACACCGCGGCGAAGATCGCCCGAGGGATATCGCGATCCGGGGCATGGGCCTCGCGCCCGAAATTGGCGGCGGTCTCGAATCCGCCATAAGCAAGAATGCTCAAGGTCATCGCCTGAAAGAACGGTCCGGCCCTGAACGTGTCGGACCACAGAACCGGCTCCGCCCATGAGACATGCCCCAGTGTCCACACCCCGATCACCAGGATGATCAGCAACGATATGGCCTCGACAAAAAGGCTGTAGCGCGTGGCAAGACCGACGTCCCGGACCGTAAGCGCCCACGAGATTCCGGCAAACAACAAGGCTGCCCACGGCCAGGGAAGCCCCATGCCCGCTATGCGGAGCGCCTTGGCCACAAACAGCCCGCCCACGATAGGGGCCGCGAGCAGCGCCCCGAGATAGCCCCCGGTCATGACCCAGCCACTCAATACACCCGCAACGGGATGGAGGCTGCGGCTCACGGAGACGAACAGAGAGCCGGCGGCCGGCACCTCGTGCGCAAGCGCTGCCACTTGCGCGGCCACGAGCAACATGACGAGACCTACTGCGAGATAGACCGCCCAAGTCAAGAGGCCGCCCTGAGCGACAACCAATGAAATCGTCACGGTCGCCATTGCCGACGGCGTGATATTGGCGAGCGCATGACCGAGGATCTCAATGAAAGATACGCGATCGGCGGCCAGTCGCGGCTGGGGGGTCTCGGGCATAAGGCATTGTGCCGGGGATCGCCGCCGGGCGCCAGGAGGCCGCTTGTGGCGGCATGCAGGCGGCCTGCCGGCCGCGGGCACCCTATCGTCACTGGGCCTCGAGATCGAAGACACGATAGAATGGCGGCCTATTGGGACCTCGACCCCGCCATGCCGCCGATCCGCGCGATCATCCATGCCAGCCTGCGCGTACAGGAGCTACCGCGCGCACTCGCGTTCTATTGCGACGTCCTGGGCCTCGAGATCGTCACGCGTCCCGATCTCGGCTATCCCGGCGTCTGGCTTACCCTGCCCTCCGGTCAACAGATCCACCTTCTGGCGGTCGGCGCGGAACCCGCCGCCGGGGCGCTGCGGCAACCCGGACGGGACCGTCATCTGGCGTTGGCGGTATCAGACCTGCCAGGCCTCGCCCGACGCTTGGCGGCCGCCGGCGTTCCCGTCGTACCCAGCCGCTCAGGTCGGCAGGCGCTGTTTTGCCGGGATCCGGACGGGAACGCCCTCGAGTTCCTCGCCAGCGAAGACCCGCCCTCCCTAGACGCCCGGGAGACGGACGCCCGATAGGCTGCCCGAAGGGCGATCCTGCGGCAGGCCAGGACCGACCATAATGGGGGCCCACTGACGCACCTGGCCCTCACGCCACCCACCGCCCGCGATGCGCCTGGGCTCGCCTGCGCCCAGCCACAAGGACGCGCGCCGGTTCATGGGAGCGGCGGATAGGATCAGCTCTTCGATATCGTCGCCGCGTGAACGGCGGTCCTGCGGGGCCCCGCCGACGGCGAGGCCGTGGAGCCCGGGCCGACTATCAGGATTGGGTCTTGAGCAAGGCCATCAGGGTCTCCTTCATCGCGACACGTTGACCCTGCGGCAACGCCATCCACAGGCGCGCCACGGCCACCGCCTCGTCGCTCAAGGCGGCCTCGCCCTCGTATCCAGCGGGCGTCTCGCGGATGGCGACATCGACCGCCCCCTCACCGAGCAACAGCCATTCGGCATTGACGCCGAGGACGCGGGCGATCTCCACTACACTGCGCGGCCGGCGCACATGACCGGCCTCAATAAACTGAATGGCCTGCGGCCGAAGCTTTACGCGCCTCGCGAGCTCGGATTGCGTCAGGCCCATCCGCTCCCGAGCGTAGCGCAGGCGCTTGGCCAGTGTTTCCATGGCGTGAGTCTACAAAAAGGCGCCCGCGCCGACCTTGCCAATACGCTTGCATCTACAATAGACTTTGGAGGATGACACCCACGGTCGAGCGCGGCTATCTTGCCATCAACCTTCGTCGGGCCCGACACGCCCGGGGCCTCACGCAAGACGATATCGCCGCCATGAGCGGCGTCAACCGCGCCTATGTCAGCGATCTGGAACGTGGGCGGCGCAACATTGGGATCGACTGCATAGGGCGGATCGCGGCGGCCCTGGACGTCCCGGCCGCCTCGCTGCTGCTGCCCACCGAAAAGATAGCAGGGCCTCGCAGACCCCGGCCGACCTAGACCCGCCCCGCGCCCGTACAGGCGCGGCGCCGGGATGCCGCGAGGACCCAGGCACGCGCCGGGCCGGACAGGATCAGCGCGTCGCCTTGGCGGCGATCTCCTCGAGCCTGTGGGCACGTATGATCTGACCGTTCAGACCCGCCTCCTTGGCGCTGCCGCCATAGGCCACGGTCATCAGCTGGCTGTAGTAGGTCACGGGGATGTTGAACTTGGTCCCGTAGCGCTTATTGATCTGTCCCTGATAGACCTCGACGTTCATCTGGCACACGGGGCATGGGGTCACAATCATCTCGGCACCGTGATCGTAGGCCGACTCGATGATCTTTTTGATCTGGGCCTGGCTCTTCTCGGGCTCGGAGAACGCGAGCGCCCCGCCACAACACGTCACCTTTTGATCATACTTCTCGACCGGCTCCCCGCCGACGATCTCGACAAGCCGATCGAGATACTTCGGGTTCTCGAACGACTCGCCCGCGATCCCAAACGGGCGATTCGTCTGGCAGCCCACATAACCCGCGAACTTGATGCCCTCGAGCGGCTTTACCACCGGCTTTTTCAGCTCGTCGTAGCCCAAATCCTCGATCAGGACCTCCACCATGTGGCGAACTTCCTGCTCACCCTTGTACTGGAGATTCATGCCGGCCTCGCGCAAGGCCTCGTTGGTCTCGGCCAGCAGATCGCTATCCTCGGCCAGCCGATCCTTGGTCTCCTTCGCCCCGAGCCAGCAGGCCGCGCAGGTGGCCACGACATCCTGGCCCTTGTTGGCCTGCTCGGAGATGGCCAGATTGCGCGCGTTCATCACATGACGCGGCAACTCGCCGCCCTCGGCGTAACCGATCGACGCGCCACAACAATTCCAGTCGGGGATCTCGTTTAGCTGGACGTCGAGCTTCTTGCACATCGCCTCCACCGATACCATATAGTTCGAGGCGGATGTCAGCCGCTCCGACGAGCAGCCTGGATAGAACGAATACTCTTTTCTGGCCATACGAACCCCTCTTAGGCGGTAAAGCCCTTGCGCCGATCCTCGATCTCCCGGGCCTTCTTCAACATCTTCTGGATGCCCTTCTTGTCCTTGCAACCCTTATGGGTCACGAAACCCAGAGGGTTCAGGCGACCGGTCTTCAGCATGCCGAGACCGATATCCTTCATGGCCCACGCCCGCGCCACCCCGGTCTTGAATCCATCCATGAAATAGAGCCCCACGGACAGCTCGATCTCGTTCACACGCCCCGACTTCGTCAGGTTATTCCAGAACATCTTGGCGAAGCGCCGCGTCGGGTTCATCTTCGGGGCAAGCCCGAGCCTGTGGGCGTAATTGGCGAGCCCATGCATGATATGCGTGATCGGCAGCTCGCGCGGGCAGCGCACGATGCAGTTGTAGCAGGACGTGCACATCCACATCGATTCGCTCTTCAACACCTCGTCCCGGCGCCCAGCCCGGATCATCATGAATATTTCCTGCGGCGGGTGCTCCCAGGCGGGGCCGAGCGGGCACGAGCCGGAGCATACCCCGCACTGCATGCACATCTTGACCCATTGGCCTTCCTCGACGTTCGCCTCCACTTCCTTTAGGAAGTTGTTGCGATACTGCTCCGTCATTGCCGTATTGATATCGCCCATTGGTGCCTCCTAGAAACCCTTGAACGGACTCATGCCGATTTCCTGGATCTTGGCGGCGTAATCATTGATGAGCTCCGGAACCCTCGCGATATCGGCGATGGCGACCTCGAGCACCCGGACACGGTCCTTCTCCAGATTCAGATTCTTCAGGGTATCGTCGATCTTGCTCATCCGATAGTTCGCAAGCTCCGATCCCTTCACGAAATGGCACTGATACTCGTCGCCATGTCGGCACCCCATCAGCATCACGCCATCATAGCCACTATTCAGGGCATCCGTGATCCATATCATGTTGACCGAACCGAGACAGCGGACCGGGATAGTGCGGATGAACGCGCTCGATGTATGTCCCGACACCCCGGCCATATCGAGCGCGGGATAGGCATCGTTCTCGCAGGCCAGCAGCAGGATGCGCGGCTTTTCCGAAAACTCATCGGGGACGTCCACCGCCTTGATCTGCGAGCCGACGCTGTCGACCGAGTAGTTTTCGAACGAGATGACGCGCACCGGACATGCGCCCATGCATGTGCCGCAGCGCCGGCAGCGCCCCTCATTGAACTGCGGGTAGCGTTGCTCATCTTCGTCGATCGCCCCGAACGGACATTCGACTGTGCAGCGCTTGCACTGCGTGCAGCCCTCACGACGGAAGGTCGGATAGCTCAAGTCGCCCGAGCGTGGATGGGCCGCGCGCCCAAGGCCGGCGTTCTCCACCGCCTGTATGGCCTTTAGCGCAGCCCCGGTGGCATCCTCCACCGCCTGCGCGATATCCATCGGGCGGCGTACCGGTCCGGCGGTGTAGATGCCGGTCCGGCGGGTCTCGTAGGGAAAGCAGATGAAGTGCGAATCCGTGAAACCATATCGAAGCTGTGGAACATCCGGACCCTGGCGATAGGTGAGATTCAGCACCGACACGGCCTGCTCGGTGGGCTTGCCAGTATCGACATCCTCGGCACCGGCCGGGATATCGATATTGATCCCAGAATTCGGCACCTGGCCCGTGGCCAGGACGACCAGGTCGACATCCTTCATGGTCGCCGCCTTGTCGTCTAGGATCAGGTCATGAAAATGAACGACGGCCGAGCCGCCTGCATCGACATCCACCGACGCCACCTTGCCCTTGGTGAAGATCACACCCTTTTTTTGGGCACTGCGGTAGAAATCCTCGCCATTACCAGGCGTCCGTAAGTCGGTGTAGATGATGGCCGTGTCGATGTCGGGGTTCTGCTCCTTGAAGTACATCGCCTGCTTTATGCTGGTATTGCAGCAATGGCCGGAGCAGTACTTGAGATGCGTGCCGGTGGCATCGCGCTGACCGGCGCACTGGACGAACACCACACTCTTGATCTCTTTCCCGTCGGAAGGCCGGCGCATCGGCTCGCCCCGGGCGGCGGCGGTGCGCGCCAATGTCTCAAGACCCGCCTGGTCGACGACGTTTTGGCTCTTGCCGTAACCCAACTCCGGCAACTTGCTCGCATCATAGGGCGTAAAGCCGCTCGCCATGACGATGGCGCCCACGTTCTCTGTTTGTGTCTGGCCGCTCTCGGTCGTGATGTCGACGCTAAAACGGCCCGGGGCGCCGCTCGTGCGCGTGGTAGTGGAATTGAGGAACACCGTGATATGGGGCTCCTGCGTCACCGCCGCCGCCAGCGCCTCCACGCCGGTTGCCTGCGGATCGGCGAACGGCTCGCGGAAGGGAATCCGCCTATGGAGCTTGGCCATGAAACCGCCCAGGGCCCCGGTCTTTTCCACCAGCAGGACATCGTAGCCGGCGCGCGCCGCCTCGAGCGCCGCGGTCATGCCGGTTATGCCTCCGCCGACCACCAGCACGCGCCGGTTGGTGCCGTGCTCAGGGTTCGGGGTCGGGGCCTGGATCTTTTTCGCCTCGGCGCAGCCCATGCGCATGTAATCCGCGGCCATCTCCTGGGTCAGTTCGCGCGCCTCTTCGGTGGCCGGCTGCGACCATATGACCTGCTCGCGCAGATTCACGCGCGCCACCGCGACATTCTCGAAGCTGAAGGCCTCGGCCTTGGCACGGCGCGAGCACGCGCCGATCACGACGCGGTTTACACCCTCGTCGATGTCCTTTTGGATCATGGCCACACCTTGGCTATTGCACAGGAACTCGTGCTCGCGCACGATGTGCGCCTTGCCTTCCTTTTGCGCGACGAGAGTAAGGGCCTTGGTATCGAGGCGCTCACCCAGGCCACAGCCCTGACATACATAAGCGCCGATCTTCATGTCCGCCATGTCCTAACCCTCCGCCTTCGCCACGCGGTTCACCACCTGCACAGCGCGCAAGACACTTGCCGTGGCACTCTGCACCGACCGGTTTACATCGAGCGCGTTGGCCGCGCATCCAGCACCGAACAGGCCGCCATCTGTCGCGCCCATCTCGATAAAGCCGCTGGCATCGACCGCGACATCGGCGATAGCCTTGATGTTCACGCTTGGTTCCATGCCGATCGCCAATACGCACAGGTCGTGGCGGTTGTCATAGCGGTGGTAACCTTCGGTATCGACCCCATGCAATATGACGTCACCCGTCGCTTCGTCCTCGGTGATATTGGCCACCTTGGATTTCACGAAACGCACCGTCGAATCGGCCTGCACCTTCTGGTAAAAATCTTCGAAGCGGTCGATGGCGCGGATGTCGATGTAATAAACGGTGGACTGCGCCTCGTCGCCGAAACGCTCACGCATATAGGTCGTCTGCTTCAGCGATGCCATGCAGCAGATGCGCGAGCAATGCTTTAAGTGATTGCGGTCGCGAGACCCTGCGCACTGGATAAACGCCACGTTCTTGGCCTCTTTGCCGTCGGATGGACGGACGATACGCCCTCCCGTGGGACCCCGCGGATCTGACAGCCGCTCGAACTCGACGCTCGTGATGACATTATCAAACCGATCGTAGCCGTAAGGCTGAATCTTGCCGGCATCATAGGGACGCCAGCCAGTCGCCCACACCACCGCCCCGGCGCTTAAAGTGATCACCTCCGCCTTCATGTCGAGATCGACGGCGCCGTACTTGCACGCATCCCGGGCCTTCTCGGCGTCAGGGGTTCCCAGTATGGACGGATCGATGACGTAGCGCTGGGGATAGGCCATGAGCGAAGGCAGATAGGCGGCCTTCATGCGGCTCATCCCGTAGTTGAAGGGGTTTGGGATCTCGGCGGAAACCGCTTCGCCGCAGGCGCCGCAGGCGGTGCAATGGTCATTGACATAGCGGGGATGGAGGGTAACGGAGATCTTGTAATCGCCCGCGTGCCCCTCCACCTTCGTGATCTCGGCCAGAGTCAGGACCTTGATGCGCTTGTTGGCGCGCAGGCGGCGAAGGTTGATCTCCATGCCGCAAGTCGGGTGGCACAATTTCGGGAAATACTTATAGAGTTGGTTGACGCGGCCTCCGAGCGAAGGCGTTCGTTCGAGCAGGATGACGTTCTTGCCGGTTTCAGCGGCCTCGACGGCTGCGGTCATTCCGCTGATGCCGCCACCGACCACCACGATGGTCTCATGTGTTGCAACTACGTCCGCCATTAAGCGATCTCCTCAGGGGTGGCGTTCGCTAAAGCCAGCCGCGGCTTACGCCGGCAGGGGGCCGTCCACGTTATACGCCGAAGAGGCCCGCAAGAGCTAGGGCCATGGTTAGAAACTTTCTATGGCGCCATAAGATGCCGCGTAGACGAGAGCCGGCTCGATCGGCCGTACTGCCCGCGCGGGTGGGACCCCGCGCTCTCATAGATGAACGAATATGATCGATAGCATTGTGGAGAGAGATGCCACACTCGTCAACAGCCATTCTCCATGTAAAGCGATAGTACGGGACACCGGGCGAGGAAACCGGAACTCCCCATGACGGCGCGCGTCTGTCCCGTATAGCAGACGCCTACCGCATACGCGAACGTTGCGGGATACCCAGCACGCCTTGAATGGCCGGGGCGTCGATCGCTTTTTGGATTGTCGGAGGCTTTTGGCATACTGTAGTCGGATCAGTGCCACGATAGACGAGGGACACGTGGAACCAGGTGTTGTGAAAGCTGAAGCCCTTCTCGTGACGAAGGAGCCATATTACGAACCGCAAGGCGACGAGATCCTTTTGTTCGAGAGCGCCTACCGCAATCAGATCCCCGTTTTGCTGAAGGGTCCCACGGGCTGCGGGAAGACGCGCTTCATGGAACATATGGCGTGGCGCTTGAAGCGTCCGCTCGTGACCGTGTCCTGCCACGACGATCTCACGGCCTCCGACCTTGTGGGGCGTTATCTGATCACCGCCGGAGACACGGCATGGGTCGATGGCCCGCTGGCGCGGGCGGTACGTATCGGCGGGCTTTGCTATCTGGACGAAATCGTCGAGGCGCGCAAGGATACGACGGTCGTCATCCACCCCCTCGCCGATGACCGGCGGGTACTGCCCATCGAGAAGACCGGAGAGGTATTGTACGCGCCCCCCGAATTCGCCTTGGCGATCTCTTACAATCCCGGCTATCAGAGTGTGCTCAAGGACTTAAAGCAAAGCACCCGCCAGCGTTTCGTGGCACTCGAATTCGATTACCCGTCCGCCGAGCTTGAGAAACGCATAGTCGATCACGAGAGCGGGGTGGGGGACGACATCGCCGGCAAGCTCGTCAGATTTGCCGCCATGACGCGCAATCTCAAGGGCAGCGGCCTGGAGGAGGGCGCGAGCACACGCCTGCTCGTGCATGCCGCCAAGCTCATGGTGTCGGGCATAAGCCCGGTAGCCGCGTGCCGGGGCGCGATTGCCCAGGCCCTCACGGACGACCCGGAGATGCTGGCCGCCATCCATGAGCTCAGTGCGTCGCTTTTTTAGCATCCACAGCCCGGCGCACGGCGCCCTCGTCGAGGCGATAGCAACAGATCTCGGTATCGCCGTGAACCAAGACCGGGACCTTGAGGCCGTAGCGCGCTTCGAGGTCCGGATCACTTTCGATGTCGACGGCGCGGACGGTCACACCAAGCTCGGCCGCAAGCGGCGCCAAGGCACGGGCCATGTCCTCGCAGAGGTGGCAATCGGGACGATGATAAAAGAGGATGTCCATAGCCTGAAGGGTAACAGAAAAGGGCCGCAAGCGCCGGCCCATCCCACGGCCCCAGGGGGTGATGGCGATGACCGATTCTAAGCCCTTCACCGCCTCCGAACTCGAGGACTGGCTGGATGAGGAGCTCGATGCGGCATTGTCATTGCGCCGCACCAGCCGGACGGCCGCGGCCGCGCTCGCGCAGCTTGCCCGCGACCAGCAGGATTTCGCCCGTCACTGGATCGCCATCATCGCCAAAACCAATCCCGAGCTCGCCTTTCATTTTGCCAATCGCGCGGCCGAGGGCCTAAAGCGCATGGCCATGGATGACGCCGAGGCCTGGATCATCCAGGCCATGGATGTCTACGACAAGATGGGACTTTATCCGGCCATCACCGCCTTAAGTGAGGTGGAAGCGTTTGCCGCGGCGCGCGCGCAGCGCGCCCGCGCCGTGACCCTGGAGGAGATCGGGCCGGTCCTCGAGCTCTTTTTGCAGGCGCTTTCCGGAAGGCCGCTCAAGCTCGAAGCGGGGGAGTCCGCCTTTACCGACACCGCGCGCATGTATCTCCCGGCGGTGATCGCGGTACTGCCGACGCGTGCCGAGAACCTGCGCCTCTACAAGGTCCTGGCCGCCCATCTCTGGGCACAGACCTGGTTTGGAACGTTTCCGGGCAACCACCCCGCCCGCCTCCTGGAGTACTGTCAGTCGTTGCCGGACGCCGCCTACGCCCGGGACCTCTTTCATGCCCTGGAGACCATTCGTCTCGACGCCTGTCTTGCGCGCGAGCTGCCCGGGCTCTACCGGGAACTCTGCGCCCTCGAGGAGCGCCCCCCGGCACCGGCCTCATGGAGACCCTGGATCGCCCGGCTCGAGACGGCCAACGCCACCGTTGACGATACCTACCAGGCCGTGGCCGCGCTTTACGGGGAACCCCTGCCGAGGCCCCGCCTCTATCAGGGAGTGCTCGACCCGGCGGCAGTGGCCACGACGCTTGCCGGACGCCTGGAACAGGAACGCGCGGCGCTGCAAAAGGCCTTGAAGACAATCCTGGAGGGTAAAACGACCGCACCGGAGGAGCGGCGGTTTGCGGTCCACAAAGACGAGACCGGCCGTCAGGACCCCACCCTTTTCCTGGATGGCCAGGCGTTGGTCGCGCCGCCGGAGGTGCGCGCCCTGATGCAATCCATCGTCCAGGACCTCGGCGATATCCCAGACGAGTATCTGGTGGCCGCCGGCGACGGGGCCTACGCGATGGAAAGCGCCCGCAAACCGGAAGACGTCTGGAAGGGAACCTATCACGAAGAGGGCGCATTTCATTACAACGAATGGGATTACAAGCGCCAGCATTACCGCAAGGAATGGTGCGTCTTGCGCGAGATCGATGTCCATCCCGTGGACGAACCGTTTGTCGCACAGACCTTGCGGAAATATGCCGGCCTCGCCGCGCGGCTACGCAAGACCTTCGAGGCGCTGCGCGGGGAACACGCCACCCAGAGACGCCAGAAACACGGCGACGACATCGATTTCGACGCCTTGGTCCAGGGGTTCGCAGACCTGCGTTCGGGTCGCGAACTTCCGGACGGGCTATTTCTGCGTAACAGACGGTTCGCGCGCAATATCGCCGTCATGTTCATGGTCGACATGAGCGGGTCGACGAAGGGCTGGATCAATGATGCCGAGCGCGAGTCACTGGTGCTGTTGTGCGAGGCCCTGGAGATCCTGGGAGACCGGTATGCCATTTACGGGTTCTCGGGCATCACGCGTAAACGCTGCGAGATGTATCGCGTAAAGCGCTTCGAAGACCCCTATGACGACAAGGTCCGCGCACGCATCACCGGCATGAAGCCCCAGGACTATACGCGCATGGGGGTTGCGATCCGCCACCTCTGCGGCCTGCTCAACGGTGTGGAGGCGCGCACCAAGCTGCTCATCACGCTGTCAGACGGCAAACCTGATGATTATGACGGCTACCGAGGCGAATACGGCATAGAGGACACGCGTCAGGCGCTGCTCGAGGCCAAACGCGATGACATCCATGCCTTTTGCATCACCATCGACACCGACGCGCGCGATTATCTGCCGCACATGTACGGCGCCGCCAACTATGTGCAGATCGACGACGTACGCAAGCTCCCCTTGAAGATATCGGACATCTATCGCCACCTCACAAGCTAAGTGGGCGCGGCCCATGAGCGATCCGCGAACGGGCCGGCCCGGACAAACCAAAGCCCCATTCGCAATGGCATGGCACGGCGCGGCAGCGCGCCCCTGATGCGCGCACGCCTCGCGTTTGCCAAAGAAACGGCCTTCGTAACAATTTTCGAGGAGCGCTCCGTCGAGCATATGCCAACCTCAGGGCATTATCGCGACACAAAGCGCCGCGGTCGGCCTGGAGACAGCGGTTCCGAGGGTTGTGAGGCGGCGTGAAACCTCGATCATGAGACCATGCGCCATCGCAACGTCCCCTATCGTCTCTATCCCAACATGGCCCCAGCGGAGCGGCTCCTGGAGATGCGGGGTCCGCACCAGCGTTTGTATAACACGGCCCTGGAAGAGGGGATGCGGATATACCAGGAGACGGGGGAAGGGCCGTCTTTTGCGGCCCAGCGCCAAGACCTGCCCCAATGGCGCACGGGAGCGCGGGCCTTGCGGGGATAAACGCCCGGTCGGAGCAGGTGACGCGCAAACGGGTCGATCTGGCCTTCCCATATTTCGGTCAATGCCGGATACCCTCGTCCTTGACGACCGGCAACATAGATGATGTGCACGCTTTTCAGCGGATATTTAAGGGTTTCCGTGCCGAGTCGAGCGCATTACACAGCGCGCCCCAAGAGTGCTCCATCTGACGGCGTCCTTTCCATCGGGATAATAATCGTGATGTTGGGCATTTGGGCGCTACCGTGACGTTTTGGGATTGCCGTCACCGCGGCTCGTCAATTGCTCCGTCATCGGCGCATAGAGATAGACACCCTTCGGTAGATCTTCGATACCGGCCTCGACGGAACGGCCTAATTTGGCCAGCCACCGGTATTCAGGAAACTTATCCAATGCGATGGCCTGCATCTGATAAGGCGTGAGGCCCATCTTGATAAAGGGATCGGGGCCGATTGCGCTCACCACTAGATACTCGTTTGCGCCGATAGCAGGTGCGCGGTCAAGGCCACCGTAGAGATTTCTATGCCAATCCGTGATGTGTTGTTGCCAGCGCGAGAAATTGCCACCGCCTTTCTGGCGATACTCATCCCCTTGCAAAATCTCGAGATTGTTGATCGAGTGAACGGCAAGATAAACAGGACAACCGGCGGTCAAGGCTTTGAAGCGCTGTGAGGTATGGAATCCCCGCACCGAAATAAGCGCTGGCAATTTTGCCAGACTATAAAACTCGTTCCACTCCGCCTCGCTAGCCGGATCGGTGAAGCTGCATTCTACTGTATAGATCATTGGATCACTCGTGACCAGAAAGCTTATTGGCCCGGATTCCTTTGTTGACATTCCATCATGATACGGCCGTGATTCTGCATGTAAATCGCTTTTTTGGTATGCTTCGGTGATGAAATGTCACGGTGAGCTGGATTCGCCAGCCCCGAATCAGGAAGGCCCATGCGCCGGAAGATCCCCAGCAACGCGGCACTGATAGCATTCGAGGCCGCGGCCCGTCATGGCAGTTTCGCCCGCGCGGCGGACGAGTTGTCCCTGACCGAGGGAGCAATCAGCCGCCAGATCGGGCGACTGGAAGCCTTCCTCGGTGTCACGCTGTTTGAGCGAATCGGAAATCGCGTTAGGGTCCTGCCCCATGGGGAGCGATACGCGGCTCAAGTCCGCGAGATACTCGATCGCCTGCACCGCGACAGCCAGTACCTGATGGGGCAACCGAGCGGTAGCGCAAGCCTCGATATTGCCACTATCCCGACTTTCGCGATGAGATGGCTCATTCCCCGCTTGTCACGATTCCGGCAGAAGCACCCCAATATCACCGTGCATCTTACCGAACGATTGGAGCCTTTCGTCCTCGCCGGAAGCGGGTTCGATGCCGCAATCCATTTCGAGCATGCGGCGTGGACAGGAATGCGCACGTACAGTCTGCTGCATGAGGTGCTCATTCCGGTTTGTCATCCCGCCCTTCTGAAAGAAAGTAAAGGGGGGACTGCCGCACTGGACACTTTGCCGCGCCTGCACCGACGGCAAAACCCCGATGCCTGGCAACACTATTCGCAGGACACCGGTATCGCACTGACCAGTCCCGCGATTGGGGCGCGCTACGACCTTCACGCGATGCTGATCGAGGCGGCAGTGGCCGGCCTCGGTGTGGCCCTCGTGCCGCGCTTTTACGTTGAGGCCGAACTGGCGCAGGGGCGGTTGGTCGCTCCGTGGCCAGACGGGAAGAGCATCTCCAAAACGTTCTGCCTCGTTCTTCCCGAACCTATCGGATTGAGCGGAGAGCCCGTGCAAGCGTTTGCTCAATGGTTGCTAGGCGAAGCGATGTCCGGCTCCGGGCGGGAACCGCCCGATGTGTGGAGTGGTGGATGTTTCACCACAATGACCGGCCATAGGCCATGCGGCCTACAAGGTGCGGCCGGCAATGAGCACGAAACTCAAGCCATGTCGTAATGGTGGCGGGAGTAGTTCCAGGTGGGCCGGCTGGCGCGAGATGACGACGACGAGGGATAGGGGATGACTGCCGATGCGGGTCAAGGACCGGGCCTGGCAATGCCGGGCAAGGCATCAGCGGCACACAAAGGCACGACCCTGACCCAGGACGCCGCTTCCTACGACGCCTGGTATGAAAGCCCACGCGGCCGATGGATTGGTACCACGGAATTCGCGCTGCTGGCTGCGGCCCTGGGTGCGCGCGAAGGCGAGACGCTGCTGGATGTCGGTTGCGGCAGCGGGTGGTTCACCCGCCGATTCGCGCGCCAGGGTTTGGCGGTGACGGGCCTCGATGTCCGCAGCGACTGGCTGTCCTTTGCGCGTGCCCAGCCGGGTCCCGCCGGGCAATGGGTGGCAGGGGACGGTCGGGCCTTGCCGTTCGCGGACGACACCTTCGACCATGTCGTATCGATTGCCGCGTTATGCTTCATAAGCGACGAACGACGGGCGGTGGCGGAAATCGTGCGGGTGACGCGGCGGCACTTCGCCATCGGGTGGCTGAATCGCACGAGTCTGCTCTATCGTGCGAAGGGGCGACATGGCGGACAAGGCGCCTACCGGGGGGCCCGGTGGCACGATGCGCGCGAAGTGAAGGCGCTGTTTTCGGGGATGGCGGTGCGCGGGATCAGCATCCGCTCCGCGGTATTCTTGCCATCCGCCGGGCCCGTGGCGCGGCTTGCCGAGCGCATACTCCCCCGCACTTTGCCGCTGGGCGCCTTGATCGTGGTCTGCGGTGAAAAGAGGCAATAGCGGCACCTAGGCCTTGTCGAGGCGGGGCGCGGCCACACAATGCCGTATCTCGAGGCGCTTAAGGGACCCACCGGCCGCTCGCCAATATCGCACAATCGGTGCATCAGCGGTTGCTGACCCGGGCCCAGGAAGAGGCGAAACCGTTGTACGAGCGGCTGCCGCACTACGCCATCGAGCGTCTTGGTACCGGCTCGACCAGTCGCCACATGCGGAGAAACGGCGTCTCTAAGGGCGCGCGCTGTTGCTGCAGGTCTCGCCTCTCCCCAGGGCTCGCAGCGACGGAGCATCAGAGGCCGGATATATGTGAGCCGTCCAACCCTGATTCCAAAGACCGAGACGATCTTGCCATGCAGCGGGAGCCCCTATATCGGGCTAGGACGCCAGGAGCCGCTTGAGAATCTCGTTGACCTTGGCGGGGTTGGCCTTGCCGCGACTGGCCTTCATGGTCTGCCCCACGAAAAAGGTGAACACCTTCTCCTCGCCGGCCCGATATTGGGCCAATTGTTTCGGGTTGGCCGCGATGACCTGCCTTACGACCTCCTCGATCGCAGAGTCATCCGAGATCTGGCGCAGGCCGCGCGCGGCGATGACGGCATCGGCATCGCCTTCGCCCGCCCACATGGCCTCGAAGACGTCTTTCGCCGCCTTCCCCGACACCGTGCCGTCGGCGATACGGCGCAAGAGACCCGCCAGGGCCGCGGCCCTGACCCGGGAATCGACGATATCGAGCCCATCCTCATTGAGGCGCGCGGCGAGTTCGCCGGTTACCCAGTTGGCGACGAGTTTGGGCTCGACCCCAGCCGCCGCCACCGCGTCCTCGTAATACTGCGCGAGTTCCCGACTTGCCGTCAGGACCCCGGCGTCATAAGCGGACAGACCGTACTGGACGCCGAACCGCTGCCGCTTGGCGTCCGGCAGCTCGGGCATGGCGTCTTTCACCTCGGCCAGAAAGGCCTCGGTCAACACTAGCGCCGGTAGGTCCGGATCGGGGAAGTATCGGTAATCGTTGGCCTCTTCCTTGCTGCGCATCGAACGCGTCTCGTCGCGCGCCGAGTCATAGAGGCGGGTCTCCTGGCGCACTTCGCCACCGGCGGAGATCAGGGCGATCTGGCGGCGTACCTCGTAGTCGATGGCGCGCTCCACGAAGCGGAAGGAGTTGATGTTCTTCAGTTCGGCACGCGTCCCAAGCCGCGCCTGCCCCAAGGGGCGGACCGACACATTCGCATCGCAGCGGAACGAGCCCTCCTGCATGTTGCCATCGCAGATATCGAGATAGCGGACCAGGGTGTGCAGGGTCTTCAGGTAGGCCACCGCCTCGGCCGCCGAGCGCATATCCGGCTCGGAGACGATCTCCAGAAGCGGGGTACCGGCGCGATTGAGGTCGATACCGGTAAAGCCGCCCATGTCCTCGTGCAATGACTTGCCGGCATCCTCCTCGAGGTGGGCGCGGGTGATGCCGATGGTCTTCTCGCCGGTCGGTGTCGTGATCACAAGCCGCCCGCGTTCGACGATCGGGTGTTCGTACTGGCTGATCTGGTAGCCCTTGGGCAGATCCGGATAGAAGTAGTTCTTGCGCGCGAACACCGAACGCCTGTGCACGGTCGCGCCGATGGCAACCCCAAACCGGGCGGCCATGCGCACCGCCTCGCCGTTCAAGACCGGCAGGACCCCGGGGAACGCCGCATCCACGACGTTGGCCTGCGTATTGGGCGCGGCGCCATAAGCGGTCGGCGATGCCGAAAAGATCTTGCTCTGCGTCTTCAGCTGGGCATGCACCTCGAGGCCGATGACCGTCTCCCACTCCATGGTCGCCTCCTAGATCCCAGCCGGCACGCGGGCGTGCCAGTCGGTGGCCTGTTGAAATCGGTGCGCGGCATTCAGGAGGCGCGCCTCGTCCAGATAGCGGCCTATGAGCTGCAGACCGACCGGCAGCCCACCGGCAAATCCCGCAGGCAACGACAGCGCCGGGAGCCCAGCGAGGTTGACCGGGATGGTGAAGATGTCATTTAAGTACATCGACACGGGGTCGGTGTTCTTGGCCCCCAGGGCAAAGGCCGTGGACGGGGACACCGGGCCTGCAAGGATGTCGCATTGCGCAAAGGCGCGGGCGAAATCATCGGCGATGAGACGCCGCAGCTTCAGGGCCTTCACATAATAGGCATCATAGTAGCCGGCCGACAACGCATAGGTGCCGACCATGATGCGCCGCTTGACCTCGGACCCGAACCCCTGGCTGCGGGTCTTTTTGTACATATCCTCGAGATCCTGGTACTCCGGCACGCGATAGCCGTACCGTACCCCGTCGTAACGCGCGAGATTCGAGGAGGCCTCGGCGGGCGCCAACACGTAATAGCAGGGCACGGCATGGGCGCTATTGGGGAGGCTTACGTCGACCAAACGCGCACCCTGCCGCTCATACTCGCGCAGGGCCTCGCGCACGACCTCCGCCACGCCAGGCTCGATGCCCTCTGCGAAATGCTCCGCAACGACCCCTATACGCAACCCCTTCAGGTCCTTGCCCAATTCGGCGGCATAGTCCGGTACCGGGACATCCAGCGAGGTGGCGTCACGTTCATCGAAGCCGGCCATCGCCGTCAGCAGATGCGCGCAATCCTCGGCCGTCTGCGCCATGGGGCCGGCCTGATCGAGCGAGGATGCGAAGGCGATCAACCCATAGCGCGAGACCCGGCCATAGCTCGGCTTGAGACCGGTGATGCCGCAGAGCGCAGCGGGCTGACGAATGGACCCGCCGGTATCGGTCCCGGTGGCAGCCGGCACGAGGCGCGCGGCGACCGCCGCCGCCGACCCCCCGAGCTCCCGCCCGGCACGCGCTCGCGATCCCAGGGGTTGCGGACCGGACCGAAATAGGAGGTCTCGTTGGACGAGCCCATGGCAAACTCATCCATATTGGTCTTGCCGACCATGACACAGCCGGCGGCCTTCATCTTCCGGACCACGGTGGCGTCGTAAGGCGGCACGAAATCGGCGAGCATCCGCGAGGCGCAGGTGGTCTTGACGCCCGCGGTACAAAAGATGTCCTTGTGCGCGATCGGCACACCAGCGAGCATCCCCCTGCCCCCCGCGCGCCGCGCGCGATCAGCGGCCTCGGCGTCGCGGCGCGCCGCTTCCTCATCCAGGGTGATGAAGGTATTCAGCGCGGCGTGGGTCTTGATGCGCGCCAGGGCGTCGTCCACGAGTTCGCGGCTGGAGCAACGGCCGGCAGCGAGATCCTCGGCAATCTTCGTGATCGTAAGCGTCAACGGGAGGTCCTTGAAGGGTGATGCCTGCGACTATGCATCCTGAAAATCTATGGGTGGGCGGCGTGCGCGCAGCACTGGGGTCTCACTCGATGACCCTGGGCACGAGATAGAGGCCGTCGCGGGCCTCAGGGGCCACGGCCATGAGCTGGTTGCGGTCGATTTCCTGATGAACCGCATCCGCGCGCAGCCTGAGGCCGGCCGTATCGGGGTGGGTCATGGGCTCCACCCCATCGGTGGCGACGGCATTCATGTGCGACACCAGATCGAGTATCCGGGACAGATCCTGCGCGTAGGCCTCCCGCTCCGCCCCACTCAAACCCAGACGGGCGAGGTGCGCCACCTTTTCGATATCTTTCGCGTCCAAGGCCGCTAACCCGTATAGTCACGTTGATCCGTTGCACGCTACCACATTTCGGTCTCCGGTTGAACCCGGGGGGAGCGGTTGATAGAGTAACGCGATTTTAACCCCACCTCACCCTAAAGTAAGGGACAGAAACCCTATGTTTGGACGGCTCCGATCCTACTTCTCCAACGACCTTGCCATAGACCTCGGCACCGCCAACACCCTCATCTATGTCCGGGACAAGGGCATTATCCTGAACGAGCCGTCGGTGGTCGCCATCAGGCAGGAATTCGGGTCGCGGGGCGGGCGAAACATTCTCGCGGTCGGCATGGAGGCCAAACGCATGTTGGGCCGCACGCCCGGCAGCATTCAGGCCATTCGCCCCATGAAAGACGGCGTCATCGCGGACTTTACCGTAACCGGCGAGATGCTCAAATATTTCATACGTAAGGTCCACGAACGGCGCATCTTTCAGCCGAGCCCGCGTATCGTCATCTGCGTCCCTTGCGGGTCCACCCAGGTCGAACGGCGGGCGATTCGTGAATCGGCGCAAAAGGCCGGGGCGAGCGAGGTCTATCTGATCGAGGAACCGATGGCCGCGGCCATAGGCGCGGACCTGCCGATTGCCGAGCCGACCGGCTCCATGGTGCTCGACATAGGGGGAGGAACCAGCGAGGTCGGTGTCATATCGCTCGGCGGACTTGTCTATTCGACGTCGCTGCGTATCGCCGGCGACAAGATGGACGAGGCGATCATAAGCTATGTGCGCCGCAAATACGGCCTGCTGATCGGCGAGGCGACTGCCGAGAAGATCAAGAAGGACATAGGGACCGCCTGGCAAAACAGCGAGGTCCGGCAGATGGAGGTCAAGGGACGCCATATCGCCGACGGGGTGCCTCGCAGCCTGGTGCTCAACAGCAAGGAGGTCCATCTCGCGTTGAGCGAGGGTCTGGCGGGCATCGTCGCCGCCATCCGGCTGGCGCTGGAACAGACCCCCCCGGAACTGGGCGCCGACATCGCCGAGAAGGGGCTCGTGGTCACAGGCGGCGGCGCCCTGCTCCGCGACATCGACCGCATGCTGATGGAGGAGACCGGGCTACCGATCGTGATCACCGACGACCCCTTGACCTGCGTTGCCCGCGGCTGTGGCCGCGCCTTGCAGGAAATGGAGGTCCTGGGGGACGTATTCGCGTACGAGTAACCCCCTGGGCGGCGCCGGCACGGTTACGCAACCGCCGCCTTGTTGCAACACTTGTGGTAAACGCATGGGCACATTTCTAGGCTGGTCTGTCAAGCGGCCGTCCAATCTCGCCAAGCTGATTCTGTTCGCCTGCGCGTCCGTGGCCCTGATGGTGATGGATGCCCACCATAACCGCGACGTGCGCGCAGTGCGTGGCACCATCCTGCGCGCCGGCCACCCCCTTCAGGAACTCACGGCGCTGCCCTTCGCGCTGATACACGACGCCCGCCGGGATCTGCGTCTCAATAGCCGCCTGCGCCAGGAAAACGCGCGTCTCAGGGCGCGCGCGCGGCGCCTGGAGATCGAGGCGTCCCGGCTCGCCGCCCTGCGTCTTGAGGTCAGGCACCTGACCGCCCTGCTCCATGGGTCCGCGATCCCCGGCTACCGCGCGGGTCTCGCGCGCGTCCTGGATGTGGGTTCGGGCCCCTTCAAGCAGCATCTGACCCTGGATGAGGGACGGAACGACCATGTATTCATCGGACAGGCCGTCATCGACGCGCACGGCATAGTGGGGCAGGTGGTGTCGGTGAACCGGGACACCAGCGAGGTGATGCTGATCACAGACCCCGACAGCGGGGTACCGGTGATCTCCGAGCGCAACGGCCTGCGCGCCATCGTCTTTGGGACCGGATCACTCCACCGCGTGAAGATCCCCTACCTGACGGTGACGGCCGATATCCGTCCAGGCGACGTTTTTGTGAGTTCGGGGCTCGGAGGCATCTACCCGCCAGGCTACCCGGTGGCGCGCGTCACAAAGGTCACGAGCAACCCCAATCTCGCCTTCCTGAATGTCCGCGCCGTGCCGCTTGCGCACCTCACCTATCACACGCACGTGTTGCTGCTATGGCCGCGCGCACAAACCGGGGCACGGGACACGCATCATGGATAACCCGCTCACACTGAAACAGCGCCTGCTCATATTGGCGAGCTTTGTGTTGGCGATGATGCTGGCGATCATCCCGCTGCCCGACTCCGTGCGACTGTTGCGGCCCGACTGGGTGTCTTTGGTGCTGGTCTACTGGTGTATGGCGGTGCCCGAACGCATAGGCGTCGGCAGCGGCTGGATCGTGGGGCTCTTTCTGGATGCGCTCTACGGCTCCCTGCTCGGGGAGCAGGCCCTGGCAAAGGCCTTGCTGGCCTTTCTGGCGCTGCATTTCACGCTGCGACTGCGCATGTTTCCGCGCTCCCAGCAGGCGCTGGCCGTGGGAACTTTGATCGCCATTAGCGACCTTATGGTTATCATGATAAAATCGCTGGTTCATGGTACGCCGCCGCTGTGGCGCGACACCGCGCCCATGATTGCCAACGTCATCGTGTGGCCGGTGTTGTTCACCATCCTCCGGGAGGTGCGCCGGCGCGCCAAGATCAGCTGAGCCATGCGCATCATTCCCCTCAAAAACGACTCCCAGGAGCTGCGGCTATTCGAATCGCGCATATGGGTTGCCGCGGTTCTCGGGACACTGCTGGTCCTCGGTCTGCTCATGCGCCTGGGCTATCTGCAGGTTGTCAAGCACCGCTACTATGCCACCCTGGCACAGGACAACCGCGTAAGCCCGGTACCGATCGCCCCGGCCCGCGGGCTCATCCTGGATCGCAACGGCGTGGTGCTAGCCGACGACTTCCCGGTCTTTACACTCCAGGTGACGCCCGATCGCGTCCCGAACATGGACCGGCTGCTCGCTAAACTGAGGCCACTCGTGGCGTTGAATGCGCAGGATATCCGTGAGTTTCGCAGGCGTCTTACGCAACACAAGCCGTTTCAAAGCGTCACGCTGCGCGCGCACCTGAGCGAGGCCGAGGCGGCACGCGTGGCGGTAAACCTCACCCGCCTGACCGGCGCGACCCTGCACGCCCAGCTGCGCCGCTATTATCCCCTCGGCGGTCTGGCCACCGCCGCCATAGGATATGTAAGCCGCATCACCCAGACCGAATTGCATGGGCGCAACGCCGACCGCTATGTCGGCTACCGCGACATCGGTCAGATGGGGGTCGAGAAAAGCTATCAGAAGGAACTGATGGGGCGCATAGGGTACAAGGATGTCGAGATGGACGCACGCGGGCGGGCGGTCAAGGTGCTAAAACGCATACTGCCGCACGCCGGCCACAACCTCTACCTGAATATAGACGCCCAGATGCAGGCGATCGGCGAGCAGATGCTCAATAACCGACCGGGCACCGTGGTCGCCCTGAATCCCCGTACCGGCGCGGTCCTTACGTTCATAAGCAGCCCCATCTACGATCCCAACCCGTTTGTCGTAGGCATACGCGAGAAGGCCTACAAGGCGCTTGCGACCAACCCCAATGGCCCCCTGGACAACCGCGCGCTGAACGGCCTGTACCCGCCAGGCTCTACCATAAAGCCGTTCTACGCCTACGCCGCCCTGCAGACCCGGTGGTTCCATCCGCACAAATACATCACATGTCCCGGCTATTATCACCTGCCCCATAGCACGCACCTCTTCCACTGCTGGAAACCGCTCGGCATGGGCCGCGTGGACCTGAAAGACGCCATAGAGCAGTCCTGCGACGTATACTTTTACCGTCTGGCCTTCAAACAGGGCATCAACCGCATGACCCGCTATCTCACCGATTTCGGGTTCGGACACCGCACCGGCATCGATCTCCCCGGCGAATATCGGGGGCTCGTGCCTACCAAGGCCTGGATCAAGGCGAGCGGCAGACCCTGGTATCCAGGACAGACGGTGATCACGGGTATCGGTCAGGGCCCCTTGCTGGTCACGCCCCTGCAGCTCGCCGACGCAGTGGCCGCCATCGCCCATCACGGCATCCGTATGCGTCCGGAGGTGGTACGTGGGGTCGTAAACCCGGTCACGCACCATGTTCGCTTCCGCAAACCCTATGCCTATCCGGCCGTGCCCCGGCGCCGCAAGAATAGCCTGAAGCAATTGATCCGAGACATGACACAGGTGGTCGAAGGCCCGCACGGGACCGCGCGCGGCATCGCCTACGGCCTCCCGTACAAGGTCGCCGGCAAGACCGGGACCGCCCAGCTCTGGAGCGCGGCGCCCGGCTTCAAGGGAAAACATATCCGCTCCGATGCGCTGTTCATCGCCTTCGCGCCGGTCAGCCATCCACGCATCGCGATCGCGGTGGTCGTCGAGCACGCGGGCTTTGGGGCACTGGCCGCAGCCCCGATCGCGCGCGCCCTCATGAACTTCTACCTCCTGGGCCATGTCCATGCGCGGCCGCAGAATCAGTTGCGACCGCAGATCGCGCAGGCAAGGATCAGTCCATGACGCTCTTCGAACGCTGGCATATCGACAAACCGCTTTTTAGCGCACTGACCATCCTCGCGGCCATAAGCCTGGTGGTCCTCTATAGCGCCAGCGGGGAAAGTATCGACTTCGCGTTGAGTGATGCCGTGCGCCTGGCCATCGGGTTTGTGGTCATGATAGCCGTCGCCCAGATCCCCCCGGAATCCTATCGGCGCTGGTCGGTCCCGGCCTTTGTCGTCGGGGTACTTGGCCTGGCCGCGGTTTTGGCGATCGGCGTCGTGCGCTTCGGCGCCCGCCGCTGGATCGCCCTGGGACCGCTGTCCCTGCAGCCCTCGGAGTTCATGAAACTGCTCGTGCCCATGGCCTTGTCCTGGTTTTTTTCGCGCAGCCACCTGCCGCCGCGCCTCGGGCGCATCATCGCCGCGGCCCTCATCCTGCTGATCCCCGTCCTCTTGATCGCCAAAGAACCGGATCTCGGTACGGCGCTGATCGTCATGCTGTCGGGCCTCATCGTCTTGTTCCTCGCGGGGATCGGCTGGCGCACCATCCTCACGGTCCTTATGCTGGCGGCGGCCGCAGCCCCGGTGCTGTGGGCGCACCTGCACCATTATCAGCGCCAGCGCATCTATATCCTGTTCCACCCGCAGGCCGACCCCCTGGGGGCGGGCTATCACGCCATCCAGGCCATGATCGCCGTCGGCTCCGGCGGCCTTTTTGGACAAGGCTGGCTGAACAGTAGTCAGGCGCACCTCCATTTTCTGCCAGACAGCACCACCGACTTTGCGTTCGCGGTTTTCTGTCAGGAGTTCGGCCTGCTCGGTAATCTGGCACTGCTCGCCCTCTATCTCTTTATCGTCTATCGCGGCCTGCGCATCGCCTTTTCCGCACAGGACAGCTACTCTCGGCTGCTCGCCGGATCCTTGTCGATCCTGTTTTTCTTTGACGTCTTCATCAACATGGGCATGGTCGCAGGGATACTGCCCGTGGTTGGCGTGCCATTGCCGCTGCTAAGCTACGGCGGTACCTCACTCATCATTATCATGGCGGGCCTCGGGGTGCTCATGAGCATCCATAGCCACCGCCGTCTGGTGAATTGAGGCGATGTCCACGGGGTCCGTGACCAGGATTTCCGTGGAGGCTGGGCGTGCTGTACCCTGGATTTCTCACAGGAGACCTCGACCCATGGGCAGTCGTTTCAAAACCGGCTGCAGGCGCCTCGCGGCCGGTCTAGGCCTTAGCCTTGCGCTCGCCGGTTGCGGTTTTTTGCCGAGCACCGGTTACCGCAATCCCGCGGACCTTTCGACGCGCAATGTCGTGCCCCACAAGCTGGCCTTGAGCCCATACGGCAACAGCCCCTACACGGTCGACGGGCGCACGTACTATCCCTTGAAGACAGCCGCCGGTTATCGCCAGCGCGGCATCGCCTCCTGGTATGGCCTGCCGTTCAATGGACAAAAGACCTCGGACGGCGAGACGTACAATATGTACGCCATGACTGCGGCCAGCAAGGTCCTGCCGCTGCCGTGCTACGTGCTCGTACGCAATCTCAACAACAACAAGACCGTGATCGTGCGTGTCAATGACCGTGGGCCATTCTATCCCGGGCGCATCATCGATCTGTCCTACGCCGCCGCCGCGCGTTTGGGGATGCTCGCCACCGGAACCGCGCCCGTGGAGGTCGAGGGTATAGTGCCTGGCCAGACCCACCGCCGACCGATCCCCGTCGATCATCGCGGACCCGATGTATTCGGGCCGCACCCTGCCCACCGCGTGGCGCACCGGGCCTTTTTTGTGCAGGTAGGCGCCTTCGCGCGCCATCAGGACGCCGAACGCCTGGTGCGCCGCCTCGACAAAAAGGGGCTCACGGACCCCCGGATCTTTCATGACGACGTGGATGGTCGCGACCTCTATCTCGTACGCCTGGGGCCAGAGACGGATAAGAACGAGGCCCTGGCCTTGTCGGCGCGACTCTATCGGGACGGCATGGGGCATGGCCTGATCATCGATCCGTGAGCGGGTTCGCGCTTCGTCGCCCTTACGGCTACCGATGGCGGCTAGCAGGTACCGAAGGGTCCTCCTATAATTGTCATCGACCGAGGGCACCGGGCGATCCCAAAGGGCATGGGGCAGGCCCTGGGCCGGATGTTTTGGTATCGCCGCACGGGGTCACGGAATCAGCGACCGCAGAGGGTTGCGCGGACAGCCAAGGGGGCATCCCATGCTCGTATATCTGAATGGCGACTGGATACCCGCGGATAGCGCCCGCGTATCGGTCTTCGATCGAGGCTTTGTTTTTGGGGACAGCGTCTATGAGGTGATACCGGTCTATGGGCATCGTCCATTCCGGGAAGCGGCGCACCTTGCGCGCCTCAAGGCCAGCATGACCGCGGTCGGTATGGACGAACGCCTGGGTCCGGTCCATTGGCCCTCGGTATGTGCGCGCCTGGCCGAGACCTTGCCAACCGGCGACGGGACCTTATATCTGCAGGTAACGCGCGGGGCGGCGCCCCGCCAGCATGCCTTCCCGGCGAATGCCCCCCTCACCTTGTTCGCCTATGCGCGGCCACGGGTATCGGAGCCGGCGGGCAACGCCGCCTGCACGGCCATACTCTGTGATGATATCCGATGGGCCCGTTGCGACATCAAGACCACCTCACTCATCGCCAATGTGCTGCTGGTCCAGGAGGCCTTGAGTCGCGGTGCCGATGAGGCCCTGCTAGTACGCGACGATCGGGTCAACGAGGGCGCGGTCAGCAACGTGTTCGCGGTATGCGGTGAGCAATTGCTCACCGCACCGCGCAACCACCTCATCCTGGGCGGCATCACCCGTGACGTGGTATTGGAGCTGGCCGCCGGACTTGGCATCGTAGTCGAGGAGCGCGCACCATCCCGAGCCGAACTTTCGGACGCCCGCGAAGTCTTCATCACGGGTTCCAGCCGTGAAGTGACGGCGGTGACGCGCATCGATGGCAAGCCGGTCGGCGATGGCAGGCCCGGCCCCGTGTTTCATCGTCTGCATGCGGCCTTCCAGACATTCAAGGAGGAGGTGCGCATGGGTCGGAGGATGTAGATGGCGACGAACGGACACGATGACAAGGCACCCGAGATCCTGACCTTTCCGTGCACGATCGATATCAAGGCAGTGGGCAGACGCTCGGCGCGCTTCGAGGCCTTGGTCCACGAGATCGTCTCGCGCCACATCGGACCCCAGGACCTGTTGTCTTGCACCACCCGCGAGAGCCGGGGCGGGAATTATCTCGCCATCACCCTGACTATCCGCGCCTCCGCCAGAATGCAGCTCGATGCCATCTACGAGGCCTTGAGTGCCTCACCAGAGGTCCTCATGGCGCTATGAGCAAAGACCTCGAGGTTCATCGCTGGCAGGGCCTCGTGGATTTCCACGAGAGCTGGCAGGCGATGCGCACATTCAGCGAGGTACGCACAGACGACACCCCAGACGAGATCTGGGTCCTGGAACACGCCCCGGTCTACACGCGCGGGCGCAACGCCAAGGAGGCCGCGCCCGCGGGTTCGATCCCGACGGTGGACACCGATCGCGGTGGGGACCTGACCTACCACGGCCCGGGGCAGCTTGTCGTCTACACGTTGATCGACCTTGCGCGCCGCAAGATCGGGGTTCGGCACCTGGTATCGGCCCTGGAGTCGGCCGTCCAAGACACCCTGGCGTTTTTTCAGATAGACGATGTCGGCACGCGTCCTGGCGCCCCCGGCGTCTATGTCGGTGACGCCAAGATCGCCTCGCTGGGATTGCGTATCCGAGGCGGGCGTAGCTATCATGGGCTGGCCTTGAATGTGGCCATGGACCTGCGGCCGTTCGCGGCCATCGCGCCCTGCGGCTACCAAGGCCTCCGCATGACGCAGGTCACCGATTGCGGGGCCGCAACGGACATGGACCAAGTCGCCGCCATCCTGATCCCACAACTCATAACACGCTTACGGCGTCACCCGGAAGACCCCTTGCATGACACAGACATCGGACTTAGAACCCGGCCGCCCACGGGCCCTTAAGGGGCTCCAGAAGATCAAGGTGCGCACCGCGCACGAACCCGGGCCTCCCCCGGCACCCAAGCCCGCATGGTTACGCGTGCGCTCGCCCCTGTCTCCGGAGGTGGGGCGTCTCAAGACGGTCCTGCGCGAGCACGCCCTTCATAGCGTTTGCGAAGAGGCCTCATGCCCGAACATCGGCGAATGCTTCGGACATGGTACCGCGACATTCATGATCATGGGGCGGCTGTGTACGCGGCGATGCCCGTTCTGCGACGTCGCGCACGGCCGTCCAGACGCGCTCGACCAAGACGAGCCCGCGCACCTCGCGCAGGCCATAGCGGCCATGGGGCTACGCTTCGTGGTGATTACCTCGGTCGACCGCGACGACCTGCGGGATGGGGGCGGGGCCCATTTCGCGGCCTGCGTCGCGGCGATACGCGCAAGCGCCCCCACGGTCCGGATCGAGACCCTGGTACCGGATTTCCGGGGGCGGGTCGAGGCGGCGCTGGAGGCGCTGGCGGTGGCGCCCCCGGACATCTTCAACCATAACATGGAGACCGTGCCGCGGCTCTATAAGGCGGTGCGCCCCGGCGCCGATTACGAGGGCTCGCTTGCGCTCCTGCAGGCCTTCAAGCAGCGCCATCCGGGGATCCCCACCAAGTCCGGTCTCATGGTAGGCCTGGGCGAGAGCCGCGCGGAGATCGAGCAGACACTAAAGGATCTGCGCGCGCACGGCTGCGAATGGCTTACGCTCGGACAATATCTCCGCCCGAGCCTTGCGCATCTGGCCGTGGACCGGTACGTGACGCCGCAGGAATTCGCCGAGATCGGCGAGATCGCGCGCGGGCTCGGCTTTCATAACGTCGCGAGCGGCCCGCTCGTGCGATCGTCCTACCATGCCGACCGTCAGGCCGCGGGGGAGGCCGTGGGGACGTGATCATCTGGCATGGCCTGGTAAACGCCTGCCTCACCCCGCCCGGACTTTTCCTGCTGCCGATGACCGCGGGCCTCATACTGCTGGCGGCGCGCAGGCCAAGCCTGGGTGCCGCTCTCGTGGTGTTGGCGTGGGCCGGGTTATGGATCGTGAGCCTGCCGGCGGTGAGCCACCCGCTTGCACGCGATTGGGAGAGCTACCCGGCCTTGCGCCGCCCGCTACCGATCGGTCCGCGGGCCATCGTCGTGCTCGCCGCCGGCCGCTATCACGATGCCCCGGAATACGGGGGACGCGATACCGTAGGTGCCGATACCCTGGTGCGCCTGCGCTACGCCGCGCGACTCTTTCGCGAGACCCATCTCCCCATCCTGGTCTCGGGCGGCGCCCCGCTCGGTGGAACCGCCGCTGCGCGGCTCATGCGCCGCGTCCTGAACCGGGACTTCGCGACCCCCGTCAAGTGGGTGGAGGCAAGCTCGAAGACCACGGCGCAAAACGCCCGTTACTCATGGGCCATCCTGCGATCCCAGAAGATCCGCTCGATCTTTCTCGTGACCCAGGCCTGGCATATGCCGCGCGCGGTCGCCCTGTTTCGTGAGGTGGGCTTCAAGGTGGTCCCCGCCCCCACAGGCTTTGTCACGCGCTCGCGTCGTGGCCAGACGATCCTCGCCTACCTCCCCAACGCCCCGGCGCTCGCCCTGTCGGCGTTGATCTTCCACGAGATGATCGGTCTTGCGTGGGTGCGGATGCGCGCGTGGCTCCCCGCACCCCTGGCGCACCTCATAAGCCACGGCTGAAACCGTCCCTGAAGGTCCGATTCTTCGCCCCCCGGCGTAGGTTAAGCTTGCCTAAACATCGAGCGGAGTGCGCCATGGGCGTTGCCGAACCATTCGCTGCCGACGGCAGTTCCGAAACCACCGCTGCACACGCCAACCCCAGCGTCGAAGAGGCCCTGGCATGGCTGCGGAGACTGAGCGCCTATCTATCCGAACATGACATCAATGCCATGCGCGGGGACCTCGAACAGCGCATACGGGAGCATCCGGGCGCCAGCATCGCCATAGGATTCGGTGTCGGCGTCATTCTGGGTAAGCTCTTGAGCCGGTAGGGACGACTATGGCCACGCACTGGAATCCACAGCCCCTGCACCCCGGGCCGCCCGTTGACCAGATGTCGCTGAAGGGTCTTTTGCGCCGTGCCGCCGATGAAGCGAGCGAGATCATCCGGAGCGAGGCCAATGTCATCAAGCTCGAGATCGAGGAGAGCACGCGTGCGCTCATTACCGACGCCCTGAAAGCCGCGGCCTACAGTGCCGTGGCCTTGCTCGGCCTCTTGAGCCTGCTGGCATTCGTCATCATCGGGCTCGCCGATATCATAACGAACGCCGCCTCCCCCATGACAAGCGTATGGGCGAGCGCGCTTATCATCGGCGTATTGCTGACCGGCATCGGCGGTGCCATGGCTGTAAGGTATGCCAAACGCATAGGACAGGACGCGCAAATGAAGAAGACGCGATCGGAGTTCAGTGCCGACAAGACCTTCATCAAGGACGAATGGAGAAAAATCTAAGCCTGGGGGCCCCATGGACGACGAAGTGGTAGAGGTATACTCCTCTGAGGAGGCGCGTCTTAAGGCCGAGCGGCACCGGCGTGACCTTGCCGACACCCTGGACGCCTTGAGCGAGCGTGTCGGCAGTGCCGTGGAACAGATCGAGCGTCAGGTAACTTTCCCGATTCGATGGTCGCTTGAGCACCCTCTTTTGGCCGTGGGTCTGAGCCTGAGCGCCGGGGTCTTGCTGGGCCGCCGCCTGCAACGGTCCCGGCCGAAGCGCACGAAGGCCCTCGCCCGCGAGCTCGAAGGCGCCTACCTGCAGGGGCGTCGCGACGAGGCCGAGCAGCGGCCGCCACGCGAGCCCGAGTATTGGGCCGGTGTAAAGCTTGCCGATGGCGCGGAGATCGGCGGCCTGCTCCTCGAGGCCGCCAAGCCCCTCCTGCACCATCTCACCCAGGGACTCGTCGAGAGCTTGAATAACAGCGTGCGCGAACCGCGCGCATAACGATCGGGGACACCAGGCGACAGGGCGGCCTACGGGGCCGCGCGGCCTGATGGTATACTGCCTGCAGGGGGACAGGCATGCTGCGCTCCGAACGATTCAATAGTCTCAGTCATATCACAGGCGGTGTGCTCGCCGTCGCAGGCACCGTCGTGTTGATCGTATTCGCGGCCCTGCGCGCGGATCCCTGGCGGATCGTAAGCTTCAGCATCTATGGTCTTACCCTCATATTCCTGTACGCCATGTCGGGTCTCTACCACGGTCTTACGGGCCGGGCGCGGGCGGTGTTCAAGCGCCTTGACCATGTCGCCATCTATCTTTTGATCGCCGGGACCTATACCCCGTTCGTCCTGGGGCCTTTGCGTGGGCCGTGGGGCTGGTCCTTGTTCGGGGTCCTGTGGGGTCTTGCAGTCCTCGGCATCGTCCAGGAATTCATCCCCCAGAGATCCCGGCGACTGTCGATGATTTTCTATGGCGTCATGGGGTGGCTGATCGTCATCGCCCTGCAACCCCTCATGCGCCACCTGCCCCCGGCCGGCTTTGCGTGGCTTGCCGCGGGCGGACTTCTGTACACAGTGGGGGCGATATTTTTTCTGTTCGACGAGAAATGGCCATTGGCCCACGAGATCTGGCATCTATTCGTTCTAGGCGGGAGCATTGCGCAATACTGCGCGGTGTTGTTCTATATCGGGCTCACGCCCGTGCGCGCCGCATAGGCCCATAGAGCTCGGAGGGCGCTCAGGGAGCGCGGGACGACAGGCGCTGGCGAACCTCGTTTAGGAGCGTCCCGCGCCCGATACTCGCGGCCCGTTCCCAGGCACCGAACAAGAGCGTCTCTTCCCGGAACTCGTGCTTATTGAGGCTCGCGGCAAGGAGGCCAAGCCACGTGTCCAGGTCGGCGCAAGACTCCTCGGGGGACGCACACACCTCCTGGATGGCATCCAGCTGGATCAGGATGTCGTCGTGCTCGCGGCGCATGAGCGCCGTCGGTTCCCCGGCGTCGCGGACGGCAAGGGGCGCGAGGAGATCGTTTTCGATGAGGATGTGGGCACGCAGGGCGTGATCGAAGGCCGTGACCTCCGAGACCGCCTCGCGCCAGTGCCCGCCATTGACCAGGGACAGCGCACGGACGAGACGGGCATCCATGTCGTCATGATCGCGTCGCAGGGTGTCGGTGAGCGTGAGCGCCTCGTCGGGCCCGCGGGTGTGCAGGGTCACCAGGTAACCCTGGCCATCGGTGACGGCGTGCCAGACGAGCGTATGGCGCATGTGATTCTGGAGCTGGGCCATGAGCAGGGTCGGATCCTCGGGGCTCCAGATGCGCAGAGATTCCCCGGGCCCCATCTCGCGCAGGACCGAGTAGGCGTACGTGGATACCGGCACGCCTTGTGGCGTCAGACGCAGATCAAGGACGTAGCAGCACGACATAGGACGCCTCAGGCGATAAGGGAGACGGCCGGGCGTGGCGCATGGGACGGCGCCACGCCCGTCAGGAGATACTCGAGGAGGTCGCGGACCGGACGGATCTCGCGGCCAAAAGGCAAGGGCGCGCCCCCCGAAAAAATAGCCCCTGCTCGACGTTGCCCTTGGCGGCCGCCGCCAGCTGGGTCTCAATACAGAACTGCCCGGCCTCGGGGTTGCCGTCCTTGAAGCCACAATGACTCAGGCACTCCAGTCGGCTCGCACACCCTCCACAGCGATCCGTGGCGCGGGCCTTTAGGACGGTTTCACGCGCCAGATAGCGCTTGAGCCAGGGGGTAAGCACCGCGCGCGCCGGCAGGCCGGCGGCGCTCATGAAGGTGACGATGTCCTCGCCACGGGCCTCGGCCAACACGCGCTTGAAGTTCGGGTGCGCATCGCACTCCTCGGTCACCGCAAACGCCGTACCCAGTTGCACTCCCGAGGCGCCATGATCGAGCAGATCGCGAATGGCGCGGAACGAGCCGATGCCCCCCGCCGGAATGAGCGGGATCCGTTCAGCGGCCACACCGAGCTTCTTGAACAGCGCCAAGGCCTCCTTCAGGACATGACGGAAGTCGAAGCGCGGGGAGTCGACATCGGCCAATCGCGGGGCGCCAAGGTGACCGCCGGCGTGGCCGGGGTGCTCTATGATGACCGCATCGGGGAGTCGGCCCTTGCGCATCCACTTACGCAACAGGACCTCAATGCCACGCTCCTCGGAGAGGATGGGGATCAGGGCCACGTCGTGCCCCTGAGTCAGCTCCGGGAGATCGAGCGGCAATCCGGCCCCCATCACGATAGCGTTGGCCCCGCTGACACAGGCCTGGCGGACGAAATCGGCATAGTGGTTGAGTGCGCGCATGACATTGACCGCAATGAAGGCCGCGGGCCCGGCAATGGCGCGCGCCGCCTTGACCTCGCGATCCAGGGCCTCGAGATTGCCATCGAGCATCGTGTGCGTATCCCGGCAGCGGCGTAGGCGGCTCATGATATCCGGATGCAGATGCCGCAGATCAACGCTTGCGATCGTGCCGACCGCGCCCTCGCGCGCCACCGCGGAGGCGAGCTTATGGGCGGAGATGGCCACCCCCATGCCCCCCTGGAAGATGGGCAACAGGGAACGGCCTCTAAGATTCAGTTTCGGTAGGCACGATGCGATTACGGACGTCATGATACGAGCTTAGTCCGATGACCTAGCCATTCATTGATGCGGATCAAGGGCCAATCCGTGGGGCCGGACCGCCGCCACCATGTAGCGGACCGCGGCGCGCACCTCACTATCGGTCAGGGATTCGTCGCCGCCCTTGGGGGGCATGAAGCTGTAGCCGTAATAGCCGTGAATGGCGTGCTCGTACAGGACCTTCATGCCCTTCGCAAGGTGCTTGCGCCAGGCACCGCGATTGCCGAACTGGGGCGCACCGGCGATACCGCGGGCATGACAGGTGTGGCATGTCTGATCGAAGACCTGCCGGCCGGTGAGCACCCGGGCGGACACGCCGGTTGTGAACACCGCCAGGATCAGGAGCGGAAGGGGCATGGGGCGCGGCATGGATATCTCTCTTAGACGACGCGGGAAAACCGCCGGCGATCGGCGATGAGCAGGTAGCGGTCGAAGACCGCGCACACCGCGCGCACCAGCATCTGGCCGCGCGCGGTCACGGCAATCTTGCGGTCATCTATCTCTACCAGGCCGTCATGGATGAAGGGCTCGAGGTGCGCCAGTTCGGAGGCGAAATAGGTGGCGAAGCGCAGTCCGTGACGGGCCTCGACAGCCGCCACGTCGCACTCCATGTGACACAAGAGATCGTTGATCACCTCGCGACGTAGCTCGTCATCGGCACTCAATTCGAATCCGCGGCGCACGGGCAGCGTCCCTTGATCGATGAGAACCTCGTATTCCTTCAAGTCCCAGGCATTCTGGCTGTAGATCGCGCCTATGCGGCTGACGGCCGAGGCCCCCACCCCCAGGACATCGAGGTGCCCGCGCGTCGAATATCCCTGGAAATTGCGCGCCAGGGTGCGGTCGCGCTGGGCCTGCGCAAGCTCGTCGTCGGCCTTGGCGAAGTGGTCGAGCCCGATATAGACGTAGCCGGCGCCGGCCAATGCCTCGGCAGTGCCGCTCAGGATGGCGATCTTGGTCAGGCCGTCAGGGAGCTCGGCGGCCGCGATGCGGCGCTGCGGTTTGAAGCGTTCCGGGAGATGCGCGTAGTTGAAGAGCGACACGCGGTCCGGAGCGATCTCGAGGAGACGGTCGAGTGTGAGCGCGAAGCTGTCGCGGGTCTGGCGCGGCAGGCCATAGATGAGGTCGACGCTCAAGGAGCGAAACCCCAGGGCGCGCGCGGTCTGTGCGACATGGCGCACCAGCGCGAAGGACTGCTCGCGGTTGATGGCGCGCTGCACGGCGGGGTCGAAATCCTGGACCCCCAGACTCAGACGGTTGAATCCGAGGGAGCGTAGCAGCGCGAGCGTGGCATCCGAGGCATGGCGCGGATCGATCTCGATCGAATACTCGCCGCCATCATCGGCACGCAGCGCGAAGCGCTCGGCTATCGCACACATGAGGGCATGCATCTCGTCGTGGCTCAGAAAGGTGGGCGTCCCGCCGCCCCAGTGGAGCTGATCCAGGGGTGGGCGCGCACCGAGCCAGGGCGACAACAACGCGAGCTCCCGGGCGACGCGCGCCACATAAGGTCCGGCGCGGTCGTGGTGCTTCGTTATCGTCTTGTTACAGGCGCAGTAATAGCATACGGACTCGCAGAACGGGACGTGCACATAGAGCGACCACGGGCGATCCGCCGGTCGGGCCGCGAGCGTACGGCCCAGGTCATGGGGACCGAACTGGCTATGGAATTGCGTCGCCGGGGGGTACGAGGTATAACGCGGCGCCGATTCCCCATAACGGGCGACGAGTGAGGCATCGAAAGCGTCATTCATAAGCTAACCCTAAAACATGACGGTAACGCCCGCGTCCCTCGGTACGCCTTGATCAATATCAACCCGAGCCGATCAGATCCCCAGGGCCGCGCAGATGTCGGCCACCGCCGCCTGCGCCCGGGCGTCGGGCTGGATCGGTCGACCCGCAGGACGCGTGACCTCGGGTGGCCGCTTCAATGTGGCGTCCAGGCCCATTTTACCGCCCAGACCGGCCTCGGGGCTCGCGAAATCCAGGTAATCGATAGGCGTATTCGTGAGGATGACCGCATCGCGCGCGGGATCGGCACGGGTCACCAGGGCCCATATCACCTCCGACCAGTCGCGAATATTGATATCGTCATCGGTCACGATCACGAATTTGGTGTAGGTGAACTGCCTGAGGTAGGACCATACACCGAACATGATGCGACGTGCGTGGCCGGGATAGCGTTTGCGAATGCTCACCACCGCGACCCGGTAGGAACAGGCCTCGGGGGGCAGATAAAAGTCGGTGATCTCCGGGAATTGTTGCTGCAAGAGCGGTACGAAGACCTCATTCAAGGCGCCGGCCAGCACCGAGGGCTCATCGTGCGGTGAGCGCCCCATATAGGTCGTTTGATAGAGGGGGGCATGACGGTGCGTCACGCGCGTCACGGTCATGACCGGGAAATGATCCTGGGCGTTGTAATAACCAGTATGATCGCCGAACGGCCCCTCCAGGGCGGTATCGCCTGGGGCGATCACCCCCTCCAGGACGATCTCGGCGCGCGCCGGCACCAGCAAGCCGTTGCCGGCGCGCGTCAGTTCGGTGCGCGCCCCCCGCAAAAGACCGGCAAACTGATACTCGGACAGGGTGTCCGGGATGGGCGCGACCGCGGCTATGGTCAGGGCCGGATCCGCGCCTATGGCCACGGCCACGGGAAACGGCTCGTCTGGGTGCGCCTCGCGAAAGCGCGCGTAGTCGCCGGCCCCGCCTCGATGCGCGAGCCAACGCATGATGAGGCGGTTGCGACCGATCAGTTGCTGACGGTAGACCGCGACATTGTGCCGCTCCTCGCGTGTCGGCTGGGTGATGACCAGGCCGAAGGTGAGCAGCCGCCCCGCATCCCCGGGCCAGCAGTGCGAGATCGGCAGGGCCTCGAGATCGACGGCCGCGCCCTCCTGGACGCACTCGTGGACCGGCGCGCCGTCTTCCACGATGCGCGAGCGCGCCGCCCACAAGCGACCGATGATGGGGAGATGACGAATGGCCTCGCCGGTGCCACGCGGCCAGCGCGGCTCCTTGATTCGCCCGAGCAGCTCCCCAAGCGCACGCAAGGCGGCGCTATCGTCGAGGTCCATGGCCTGCAAGACGCGTTCCCGGGTCCCGAACAGGTTACCGACCACCGGCACCGTCCCGCCATCGACATGCTCAAACAGCAATGCCGGCCCCTGGGCCACGATCGCGCGCCGGCAGATCTCGGTAATCTCCAGATGGGCACTAACCGGCGCGGCCACGCGCGCGAGGAGCTTCTGGCGCTCAAGGTGCGCGAGGAATTGGCGCATGTCGGTAAACATTCTGGCGGCATCGTAGAACGAGGTCCGTGCCGGCCCTTTGATCCAGCGCAAAGCATTTGACGCGCGTCAATCCATGGGATCCGCGAACGGCGAACAATGGCGGCATGACGCTTCTGTCCGATCTGGTCTCGCAAACCGCGCCCCGCGCCCTGGATATCGGGGCCAAGGTGCTGCCACCGCCGGCGATTGCCTTGGCAGGCGCGCTCGTGGCGAACGCCTTACTGCTGTCGGACCATTCCCTGGAGGCGCTGTCGGGCAAGCGCGTGCGCCTGGAGATCACAAATCCGCATCTTGCGGTCGGCTTCGTGATCCGGAGCGGGCGCCTGTGGCCGGCCCCGCCGATCCCGTGGACGACGTGCATACGCGGGGAAATGCGCTCCTTTCTGGCGCTCCTCCTGCAGACCGAGGATGCCGACGCGCTGTTCTTTGATCGCCGGCTATGCGTAGAGGGCGATACCGGCGTCGCCCTGCAACTGCGCCACGCCCTCGAGAGCGCGATCTATCGCCACAAAAAGCGTCTGCGCTCCCTGTTTCCCTAAGAGATTCAACCCCTCGTACGCGCCGGCTGTCACACGGTCGTTGCAATTGCAGGCTCATGCTATATGCTTGAGCAATAAGCCAATGGTCGTACCCCGTCAGTCCTGGGACGACCGAACGGGGGGATGAGTACATGCACCGGACGACGATCGATTCCGGGAGGCCGGAGAGCTCGATGCAAGGGCTGTCGTGGTGGAAAAAGACGCTGGGGCGTGTCGCAGGATCGGTATTTCCGGCCGATCTTCGGCTTTTTGCCCGCGCCATCTGTTCCGGACCGCAGGCGGTGGGCGCCGCCTGTCCGAGCTCGAGGCGCCTGGCTGACTACATGGCCTCGCAGGCCGTGGCCGCATCCAAAGGCTATATCGTCGAACTGGGTGCGGGGACCGGGGTCGTGACCGCCTCGCTGCTGGATCATGGAGTGGCCCCTGAACGTCTCATAGTTGTCGAAAAATCGGCGCTTTTGGCTGCCCATCTCAAAGAGCGCTTCCCCGATGTTGTCGTCCTGGAGGGTGATGCGGCGGACCTTGCGAACCTGCTTGGTTGGCGGGCGCAGCGCGTATCGGTCGTGGTATCGAGCCTGCCCTTAAAATCCCTGCCAAAGAGCACCGTCGATCAGATCGGCTCGGCCCTGGACGCGGTGCTCCCCAAGGGCGCCACTTTCATACAGTTCACATACAGCCTGCGCTGCCGCGCCATCGACTGGGCGCAGGAAATCACCTGCCTGCACTCGCGCACCATATGGCGCAACGTGCCCCCGGCGCGGGTGAACGTGTTCGCCTGGGGAGACGGGTAGGGCGAGCGCGACGCGCCATTGGGCACGCGGGCGGCGGATCTACGATAGGGAGGGCGGGGCCCCGGTACCAATAATGTACGGGAGCGACCCACGCCGGGAGACGGTACGTATGGCTGAGGGACGTAAGGGCATACTGCCCTATGGTGTGGCCACGCTATGCGTGCTGCTGGCGCCGGCAACGGTGCGGGCAACGGACGGTTTCCGGCCGGGCCTGTGGGCCATCACCACGACCTTCAGCGGGGCGATGGCCTTTACGGGGCATGGCGATTACTGCCTGCGACGCATCGGGCCCGTGGCCGCCACCATCGGGGACCTCCGCGGGGTCCAGGGCCCGCGCGGCCCCGTGTCGGTTCAAGTTCACCGGCGCGCGGGTATGACCACCGTAATCTGGGGCGACCGGCTCCAGATAGGGGCGGCCCTGACCGTGGACCACGGACGGGACCGCTTTAGTGGGCACGGCCAGGACCTCATCTATCGGGGGATCTGGAAGCGGACGCAGCGGATCGACGGCAGCACGTCCGTGACCCGCGCCATCGCGCGAGGACACTGGCTGGGCCGGCAGTGTCCGAAAACCATCGGGCCCGAGACCCTCTCGTCGCCGACACTCTCGAAGCTGAATGCCCAGATCGCCGGGCTCGCGGCGGCGACGCGTGGCGCAAACGCGGCACTGGCGGCAGGACAGGTGGCGCTGGCGCACGAAAACACCCTGATCGCCCGCCAAAAGGCCCGCCTCGCGCGACTCCTCCGGACCGCCCCGGCCCCGCTGCCGACCGCGTCCGCGACACCCACGCCACAGGCAGCGGCGGTGCCCGCAAGACCCGCCGCGCACCCGGTCGCGACACCCGCCCCTAAACCGCGCCCGTTACCGGAGCTCTTCCGGCACCCACCGAGCACGCCGCAGGGGCAGGCCGATCTGCGCCGCGCCTGGGCACAATTGCGGGCGAGTGCCGCCGTCCGTCAAGGGGCGCCCGGAAGGCCGGTCGCCCTACAAATCGTGTTCGACCCCGACGAGCCGTTCTGCCATGCGCTGTGGGTCAACATGCAGGCCTTCACGAACAGCCCGGTAGTCATCCGCTGGGTGCCGGTGGCGCTGGTACGCGCCTCAACCATGGGGAAGGCGGCGGCCATCGTCACCGCCAGCGATCCAGTCAAGGCCCTGGCCTATGACGAGGGGCATTTCAACACCCGCCTCTGGAGCGGTGGAATCCGCCCGCTCGCGCGCGTCTCGCCCGCGCTTCGCCAGACCATCATCGGCAACACACGGCTGGCCGTGCACCTCGTCTCGTATATCCCCTTTATGATCTACCGGGAAAACGGCCGGATGCATTTTCTGGGGGGCGCCGCGAAAAGGGCGCAACTCGCCACCCTCCTGCAGACACTGGCCCGGCAGAAGGGCCCCTGACATACGACCCGCCGAGACGCGATCCCGCGCCCGCATGGGCCGCGCGGCGGGGTGACACTGAACCTGAGGATCCCACCGGGCGCCGGGGCGAGCCCTCCCGGCGCCCGGCTTATATCAAAACAGGAAGCGCGCCCCAATGGCGTAGTTCGTGACCTCGGTCTGACTGAACGGCTCGCTTTTTGCCAAATGGGGAGCGACCAGCACGAGAGGGCCCGCCCCATACTGGAACTCGGTGAACGTGGCGCTCACGAACACCGCCTCGTGACGTCCGATAAGATAATCGACATCGAAGCCTGCGCGCCGCCAGGGCTTCGGGCCCAGGCCCTCGGAGAACCCGTAAACCGGCGCCGGCGCCGATATGGTCGGATGGATGGTGCGGCCGTAGGCGAGGTTCAAACTCGTCACCAGCCGCCGGAAGAGTCGCACCTGCCACAAAACACCGAAGGCGGCGTACTGGTTGCGGTAACTCTCGTAATAATTGTAGGGGGCCGTGGGACTCGCGGGCTCGCCGCGCGCCCAGTGATGGAACCCGTAGCCGATATAGGGGATGAGCATCATGTCATTGGCGACCATGAAGCCCTGGCCCAGGCGCAGGCCGATATCCGTCATCTGGGCGTTCTGGGACTCGGTGAGCGGACTGGTGGTACCATTGCTATACTGGATTGCACCGACGTAGGTCAGGCTGCCATCGGTCTGGCTGTAGGAGACATGGAAATAGACATTGCGCACACCGGCGGTGCGCATGCCTGACATCGCGAAGCGCCCGCCCTTGATGAACCCCGAGTCTGTGTCGAAATAGGCACCATTAGGGGGGGAGAGTCGCTCGCCGTACTCCACATGGCTTTGGAGGAACGCGAGGCTTGCGTTGTTGTTGTAGGCCGCGAGCGCACTCTCCCCGTGGATACGGGCCTGGGCGCCGGCCACCAGCATAAACCCGGACAGCGCGGCATAGACCGCACGTCGTCCGCTCAATCGACACGTCATGGATATCCCCCTGTTGCGCAAACCGTCATGTGGATTATTGTGACCCTGCCCGCCCACCTCACGCCACCGCACCATTCCGCCCGGTCTCCGGAATGCCCTCGCGTTCCCCACAGTCAGCGCAGGCCCGGGAATCCTGTGCGCCCTTGCCCTCTCAGTGTAGAACATGCCGACGGCGCGTCCAGCGGTTGGCGGGCCACCGATCCTGCACCGTGACGGGCCCGGGACACGCAAGGTCCGGGAGGCACGACCCGGCGGCCGCATGGGGAATCATCAACGACCCCGCGAAGGCTCGGGGGGCTTATCCTGCGCCCGGGTCGCGGCCGTTGCCACAGGAGTGACCGCCAGCCGATCACGCCAGTCCAGGAGGCGCCCCAGAAGCCGGGCATCCACGAACGCCTCGGCCTCGAAGCGCCCGGCATAGGCGGCCTCCTCCTGGCGCAGCGTGTAGCAGGTGTCTCCGCCGATATCCAGAAAGACCGCGGGGACGCCGGCCTCGATGAAGGCGTAGTCGCGCTTTAGGAAAAAATCCGTGCAACACACCCCCAAAAAGGCGCGCGCGCCACGGTCTCTCAGGTCGGACAGGACGGCACGCAGGTGCTCGTAGCGGGTGATGGTAATGACCGTCAGATTGCGTTCGCGCGCCAGGCCATAGGCCTCGCCCACCGCGCATTGCCCGCACTCCGGACAACCGTCGCGATGCCGCCACTTGCACCAGGCAGGCTTGGCGCAGTAGGGCAGCAACACGGCATCTATGGAGCCCAATACGGCCTCGATCGTGGCCGTGCGATCGGGGCTGAAGGTACTGATCTGCGTCGCCGCCGCCAGGCCCAGGTGTCGGCCGATATGAAATCGCGCGGCGCACAAATGGCCCAGATAGACGATATCCGCAGCCTCCACACCGACGATGTCTGGGGGTGTCTCGCCCAGCGCTGTAGCGAGCGTAGACTCGGCCCGCGTGATGTCGGTGGCGGCGAGCGACGCCTGCAGACGCGCCAGGAGATGGCCGTCGAGACACACCACGCTGCCGCTGAAACGGGCCTCGCGTATGATCGCCCCGGGATCGAGCCACGCGTCCAGATAGAGCACGCCGCCCGGGGTCTTCAGGAACGCCTGAACGTCCGCGGGGGGTCTGTCGTCCGGCGCCGCGCACGGGGTCTCGACCAGGGGCGGGGGCGGCTCGCACTGCCGTGTACGACCGAGGACCTGGGCCGTCTCGACGGCGATACGCGCGGAGAGCGGCCCCGACCGGAGATCGGGGACCAGCGTACGCAGCGGCGCGAAACGCTGGCGCGCCGCCAGCAGGCCCTGTTCGGAGAGCTTTTCCAGGGGCAGCCGCAAGGTCTTCAAGAGCTCCTCGACATCCAGCGCAAGCGGCATGACCACCTCGAACAACACCACGTCGGCATCTCGCCGGGCAAAGACGCAGGCCAGCTCGCGCCCGGCTACGATGATATCGTTGGGGGCCGTGAACACTGCGTCGATGCCGTACCCGCGGATGGCGGCTAGGAACGGCGCTGCCAGCGCGGACATGAGGGTAACCGGCGCCATGGTCGCGTACGGGCCGGCGGGCAGGGCGAGCACCGCGATCAGGGTGTCACGATCAAGGGACAGGCTGACGCCGCCGGTCAGTCGCCGCACCACCGGGAAGCGATCGCCGATATATGAAAGACGCAGCGCGCGACGCGGGTCCTCGAAGGCCCCCACGAGCGCGCAACGCGCCAGCCTCACAAAGCCCAGCACGGCCTCGCCACGCGCCGCCCGCGTAAGCTGCGCGCGCTCGTAGTCCGGGAATTGCGGGGGCGCAAGGTGACGGACGTCGTGCCAGAACAACTTCATGGGGCGTGACTACGACCTGCGAGGCCGCGCCAGTAGCCGTTGGCATTCAGGCCCCCGGTCAAGGGCGAAAGGCGCGCCTGGGCCTCGCCGAGCGGGTAACGCCCATCCAGGACACCGCGAAAAGCATCTATGACAAGCGCCGTGTCGCGGATCTCCGGCATGATGCGCAGGATATCGACGCCCGCCTCGCGCATGGCATCGATCTCGCCCAGGACGTTGATCGGATGCGCGGCATGGATCTGGAGGCCATTTAATGTGAGAAACGCGTCGTCTTCCTGGGTCCGCACCAGGACTCCCTCGGGCTCCTGCTCACAGATCCATTCGCAGTGATCCTTGCCGCGATCGGCATTGCGGGCACTGAAGCACCGCGCCGAATAGGCAAGCGCCGGACGACCGAAGGCCAGCACCTCACAGTCGAGGCCGGCGGGACCGCCGGCACGCAAGGTGGCAAGCGCCGCCCCACTCAATTCCACGGAGGCCACAAAGCGCTCCGCCCCGGCCTCGGCGAGGATGGCCAGGGCGTCTTCGTTATAGACGTTCAGGGTTGCGCCTGCGACAAACCGCGAACCGCGGCACAAGGAGACCGCGCTCATGTCGTTGGCCTCGACGAGATAGCGGCCGTTCGCACACAACCTCCGGGTGGCCTTGAGCTCCGCCTCGCCATCGACCAACACCAGACTCGAAAGCACCACCTCCTTGCCATGATCGGCCAGGCGATCGGCAATGGCCAGCCATTCGGCGAGCGTCGGGCCGCGGCGCTTGTAGCATACGGTCTCGCCCAGATAGACGATGTCGACCGAGGTGGATGCGATCATGGCGTAGAAATCCGCGACCGCATCGGCCGGCCAGAAAAACGGTATGGGCGCGAGTGCGAGCCTCATCGCCACGGCCTATGAAACGCGCCCAGGGTCTGCTGGTGGCCTTCAGACAGGGCCGCGAGCCCCGCGGCCCATTCCGGCCGGACGGTGAAACCCGCCGGGTCGCGGGCACAGGCATCGAGGGCGGCGCGCATGATGGCGGTGACGCGCGCCACGTAGGATGGTGAGCGCTGCCGGCCCTCGATCTTGATGGCGCGCACCGGGATGCGTGCCAGATCGGCGAGGATCGGCAACACGTTCAGACTGGTCGGCTCTTCGAGGGCGTAGGTCACGCGGTTGTCGACTTTGAACCGCCCCTTGCAGATCGTGGGATAACCGGCCTTCTCGGTCTTTTCGAAGGCATCGATCAGGATGCCGTTCAAGCGCACGCGCCGGCGTCCACCCTGTTCCTCCCAACGGACTGCAGAGGCCGGTGAGCACGCCCCGCAGGTGTTGGGTGAGACACCGGTGGCATAAGAAGACAGCGCGCAGCGCCCCTCGACCATGACGCACAGGCCACCGAACGCAAACACCTCCAGGTCCAGAGGCGCGCCGGCCGCGAGCTTGACGACCTGATTCAAGGCCAGGACGCGTGGCAGGATGGCGCGCGTGGCCCCGAAACCCTCGGCATAAAACCGCAGGGATTCGGCATTGGTGGCCGAACCCTGGACCGACAGGTGACGCGGCACTGCGGGGTGGTGCTGGGCACAATGACGCAAGACCGCGAGATCGGCGGCGATGACGGCATCGACACCGGCGGCAATCGCCTGGTCGGCGGTCTGCCGCCATAGACCGACCCGCCCCGGCTGGGCATAGGTATTCAGCGCCAGATAGACCTTGCGCTTACGATTATGGGCATAGCGGACGCCGGAGGCGAGCTCGCTTTGTGTCAGGTTGAGACCCGGAAAGTTGCGCGCATTGGTCTCATTGCGCAACCCCACATAGACGGCATCGGCGCCATGATCGACCGCCGCCTCCAGGGCCGCCAGGGTCCCGGCCGGGCACACGAGTTCCGGTACTGCTACCATGATGAGACCCCCTCGCAGGCGAACACCCCCTGACGGGTCCCGCGCCGCGCCAGTTCGGCGGTAATGGCATTCAACACCCGCCACTTCCCGATGCACCAGTCCGGGGCCAGGAGCAGGGCGGCCTTGGCGGTCCCGGTGAGACGATGGAAGGCGACATGACGGGGTGTGCGCTCGACGAGATCGGCGACGATACCGACATAAGTGGGCAGGTCGAGCGGCACAAGCCGGCCCGCGCGGAAGTCGTGGGCGAGGCGGCTGCCGCGCACGACATGCAGCGGATGGATCTTTAAACCGGCCACACCCAAGGACAGCACCCGCGCGAGCGTGTGCAGGGCGTGGTCGCGACCCTCTTGCGGCAGGCCCACGATGAGGTGCGTGCATACCGGGATCCGATAGCGCTGCAAGAGGGCGATGGCCTCGCGATACTCGCCATAGCCATGGCCCCGATTGACGCGCGCGAGCGTCTCGTCAAAGCTCGATTGCAGCCCAAGCTCCACCCACACCGAAAGCCCGCGGTCGCGATAAGAGGCGATCAAGGCGACCACGGCCTCCGACAGGCAGTCGGGGCGCGTGCCCACGCTCAGGCCCACGACCCCCGGTACCGCCAGGGCCTGTTCGTAGGCCGCGCTCAGGCGCGACAAGGGGGCGTAGGTGTTCGTGTAGGTCTGAAAATAGGCGATGACCTTGCGCGCGCGGGTGCGCCGGCGGACGCAGCGCATGCCTTCGCGCACCTGATCGGCGATCCCGCGCGCGGCAGTGGCCGGATGAAACGACTTGTTGTTGCAAAACGTGCAGCCGCCGCGCCCGCGCGACCCATCGCGATTGGGACAGGTGAAGCCCGCGTCCACGGTCACCTTATGGACGCGCTCGCCGAATTCCCGGAGGAGCTGCTGCCCGAAGGTCTCAACGAACTCGGAAAGAACCGCCATCGGTCGACTCCAGGGGCCGCGCGCGAAACGCGACATTCCACTCGCGCGCGATACGCGCACACGCATCCACATCCACACCCTCCAGGCCCGCGATCGCCGTCAGGGTGACGCGCGGCACGAATACCCGGCAGCGTGCGGCGAACGCCAACAGGGCGGCATAACTGCCGGCGCGGCTGGGCCGGCACAGGCGCACATAGGTACGCTCATCGGCGGCATTGAGCGAGATCGAGACGTGATCGACGAGGCCGGCGAGCTCCGGGGCCACGTCGCGACCGTGGACGAGGCTTGCCAGACCGTCGGTGTTGAGTCGTATCGGCCGACCCTCGGCACGCAGGGCGGCGGCCACCGCAAGCAGCACAGGCCAGCGCGTCGTAGGCTCCCCCAGGCCACAAAAGACGTATTCGGCACACGGCCCCTGGGCACGCGCCGCCTGTATCACGGTCGCGACCGAGGGCTCATCGGCCGTGCGCAGGCGCAACCGCGCCTCCCCGACCGTCCACAGGCCATGAAACTTGGGACAAAACCGGCAGCGCAGGGTGCAGCGATTGGTGAGGTTCAGATAGACCGCGTCACGCAGGCGATAGGCGACCACGGCCGACGATGAGCACCCGGCGTCGTCCCTCCTTGCCACCGCCGTCGTCATAGACACGCCCCACCCCACCCGCAAATCCGCCATTCCGGGCCTGAAGTCTACGCAGCGGCATGGCCTGGGGAATTGACCCATATCAAGGGGCACGACCGCAATAAGTTGTACTTGTAGTCATCCGAAACACAAGGAGTAGGGTGTCCATGGTCACGAATCCCCCCGATAGCGTACGTAAGCGCGATGGCCGTGTCGCATCCTTCGATGATCGCAAGATCTACTACGCGCTGCTGCGCGCGGGGCGCGCGACCGGCGAGTACGGGCCCGATGAGGCGACGCGCATGACCGAGGAGGTCCGCGATCGTTGCCCCGCCGGGAGCCCGGACGTGGAGACCATCCAGGACCTCGTGGAAGACACCCTGCTCCTCCACGGCTACCGGCGCACCGCGCGCGCCTATATCGTCTATCGCGAGAAGCGGCGATTGACCCGCGAACAAGGCAAGGTCCGCGTCGAGGTCGAGGAGGCGATCACCGAATACCTGGATCGCCGTGACTGGCGCGTGCAGGCCAATGCCAATCAGGGCTACTCGCTCGGCGGGCTCATATTGAGCGTGTCGGGCAAGATGGTCGCGAACTTCTGGCTGAATCATGTCTACCCCAAAGAAGTGGGTGAGGCGCATCGCGATGGCGCCCTGCACATCCATGACCTGGACATGCTGTCGGGTTACTGCGCGGGCTGGTCGCTGCGCACGCTGCTTGCAGAAGGCCTGAACGGGGTCGCGAACAAGGTCGAGGCGAGCCCCCCGAAGCATCTCTCGAGCGCCGTCGGCCAGATCGTGAACTTTCTCGGTACTTTGCAAAACGAATGGGCCGGCGCGCAGGCCTTCAGTTCGTTCGACACCTACCTCGCCCCGTTCATACGCAAGGACCGCATGCGCTACGAGGAGGTCCTGCAGTGTATCCAGGAGCTCATCTACAACCTGAACATCCCCTCGCGCTGGGGGACGCAGACGCCGTTTACCAACCTCACCTTCGACTGGACGTGCCCCGAGGATCTTCGCCAGCAGGTGCCGGTGGTAGGCGGCGAGGAGATGCCCTTCACCTACGGCGATCTGGCACCGGAAATGGCCATGATCAACAAGGCCTACCTCGAGGTCATGGAGACCGGCGACGCCAAGGGACGAGTGTTCACGTTCCCGATCCCGACCTACAATATCACCCCGGACTTCGATTGGGAGGGCGAGAACGTCGAACGCCTGTTCTCGCTGACCGCGAAATACGGCCTGCCTTATTTCCAGAACTTCATGAATTCGGACCTGAAGCCCCATATGGTCCGCTCCATGTGCTGCCGTCTGCAGCTCGACCTGACAGAGCTCCTGAAACGCGGCAATGGCCTGTTCGGATCGGCGGAACAGACCGGCTCACTCGGGGTCGTTACCATCAACTGCGCGCGCCTCGGCTACCTGCATCGTGGCGACGAGGCGGGGCTCATCGGTCACCTCGACCGGCTGCTCGAGCTCGGGCGCACAAGCCTCGAGATCAAGCGCAAGACCATACAGACCTACATGGATCAGGGCCTGTTCCCGTACACGAAACGCTATCTGGGCACGCTGCGTAACCACTTCTCGACGATAGGGGTCAACGGGATCAACGAGATGGTGCGCAACTTCACGGCCGGCGCCATCGATATCACCGATCCCGCCGGCCACGCGCAGGCCTGCCGCCTGCTCGATCATGTGCGTGCGCGGCTCGCCGGTTTCCAGGAACAGACCGGCCATCTCTACAACCTCGAGGCCTCGCCGGCCGAGGGCGCGACCTACCGGTTTGCGCGCGCCGACCGCAAGCGCTTTCCCGGTATCCTGCAGGCCGGGACCGCCGATCGCCCGTACTACACGAACTCATCGCAGCTGCCGGTCGGCTTCACCGAGGATCCCTTCGAGGCCTTGGAGCGCCAGGAAGACCTCCAGAGACGCTACACGGGGGGCACGGTCCTGCATCTCTACATGAACGAGCGGCTATCGAGCGCATCGGTGGCGCGCGACCTCGTGCGACGCGCGTTGACGCGCTTTCGCCTGCCCTACATCACCATCACACCGACATTTTCGATATGTCCGCGCCATGGCTATCTCGCGGGCGAGCACGTGTTTTGCCCGACCTGCGACGAAGAGGCGTGGGCGCGGCGGCGGGCCCTGGCACAGGGCGAATAGACCAGGAGGGAGCTATGGACGGAGCATTAGACGGTAAGGAAGGATCGGGCTACGGGCTGCGCCCGGAGGAACGGCAGGTCTGCGAGGTCTGGACGCGGGTGATGGGCTATCACCGGCCGGTGGCCTCATTCAACGAGGGCAAGAAGGGCGAGCACTACGAGCGCCAGTTCTTCGTGGAGACCAGGCTTTCGGCGTGAACCTGCGCCTGGGCGGCCTCGTGCCCTGGAGCAGTGTGGATTATCCGGGGCGTCAGGCCGCTGTCTTGTTTGTGACCGGCTGCCCGTGGCGCTGCCCATATTGCCACAATAGCCATCTCTGGGCAGGCGAAGCGGGCTTGTCGTGGGCGGCCGTGCGCGGATTTCTCGAGACCCGCGTGGGTCTTTTGGATGCGGTCGTTGTGAGTGGTGGCGAACCATTGGCCCAGGCCACGGCGGTCCACGCGGCGCTGGTGGAGGTCCGTACCCTGGGGTTCGCGACCGCGCTGCATACCGCCGGGGTGTCGCCGCGGCGGCTGCAGACGCTCCTTGGGGACCTCGACTGGGTCGGGCTCGACGTCAAGGGGCCGTTCTCCCGGTATGACGCCATCACTGCGCGTGAAGGCAGCGGCGCGGCGGCGCGCGCGTCGGTCGAGGCCGTATTGCGCAGCGCCAAGCCCCACGAACTACGCACCACCGTCCATCCGGAACTGTTGTCCGATGACGACCTCTTAACCATGCTAAGGGAGCTTGTCGCCATGGGTGCGCGCTCGGTGACGCTGAAGAACTTCCGGCCCACGGGCTGCCCCGACGCACGGCTCGCGGCGACCTATCGCCCGTGGCTCAAGCCCGAACTCGCCACCGAACTCCGCGCGATCATGCCGGGCGTGGTGCTGCCCGATGGCTAGCCTGATATAGGGACACCCCGGCCTGGCAAGTCCGTATGGGCTTTCGCATCAGGATTGCACGTATCGGACCCGCATCATCCGACGCCCTGGACGCCTAACACCGCGGCGGTCACGACGATGAGCGCGAGCGCCAACAAGACCGCGTGAGCGCGTAGCAGCAGGACCCGCGTGGCCTCGCCATCGCGCGCACCGCGCTCGCGCAGGCGACGATGCAGGACCGCCGGTTCGAGCACGAATAGCAGCAGCATGAACAGTGCCCAGAACGCGATCATGCCGTCGAGCCATAGGCCCTGGGCGGTGCCGAGGAGGCTCGCAAGAGACAAGCGCGCCAGCAGGCCGGCACCCGAGGCCCCCACCACCAGCACCAGGACCCGCGCCTGCGAACCGAATCGCCGTTCGATCTCGAGGAATGCCGGGATCCGTTGGGCGGCTGGCAACCGGGCCAGCGCCGGGAGCACCACCGTGGTGACGAAGGCCAGACCACCGATCCACAGCATCACCGACAGGACATGTACGGCGAGCAACATGGGCAGGATCGGGAGACTCGTCACGAGGATGCCTCGCGGTGGGTCGTGGCGAGCATCACCGCATAGCGGGTCGCCCAAGGCAACAGGGCGGCGATCGCGACTGGTGCCGCAAACACGCTCAAATCGTAAGGGGCCAGTCGATCGAGCGCCGGGATGCTGGCGGCGATGCGCAGGACCGCCGCGATCTCAATGCCAAAAAGCGCCACCCAGCTCAAGGTGTCGCTGGCCAACGGGCGACCGGAGTGGCCGCGCGTGACGCGCGTGGCCATGGCGACGATGAGACTCAAGGCAAAGCCGATCCCGAGGGCGTGGAGCGGACCACGTCCCAGGGCCTGGAGGCCCATGGCCAGCCTGGCGTTGCTTGCGGCATAGAGCGCAAAGCCTATCCCCAGCCATGCGTAGCCGGCATACAAAAGCAGCAGGAGGCCATGACGCATGACATCCCGCCGAAACCAGAGGACCAGGTGATACCAGGCGGCTGCGGCGATGGCGAGATCAAGCGCGGCGAGCACGGCATGCCAACCAAGGCTTGCGAGCAAGGCATGACTCGCGGTCGCGGCCAGGAATGCCATGGGGACCTGCGGGTTGGCGAGGGGACGGCGGTAGCCGGTGAGGACCGAGGCCGTGAAAAACGGGATCATGCGATAACTGACCCCAAACAGGGTCGGTATGAGAAAACCAAAGAGGCCGACGCGGATGGCGATCAACGGTGACAGAGGCGACCCGCGCCAGAGCGCGGCGGCATAGAGCAAGAGCCCCGCGACCTCGGCTGTGAGCGTCCAGGTAAAGAGCAGGACCCCGCGGCGCGCCGTCTCGCGGGCGCGGCGATAGACACCGACGAGCGCCGCAACGAGGCGCGCATCGCCCACCGCCATGATCACGGCCCCCAGGACCACGGCGCGGTCTCCGAGGACAAGGCCCGCATACACCAGGATGAGGCCCGCAACCCGTAGCGCGAAGGCATCGCGGTAGGCGCGGCGGGTCGGCGGCGTAGTCTGCATCCACCGCGGGAAGGTGGTGGCAAGAAAGCCCAACACAAAAAACGGGAAGACCCCGTAGATCATCAGGAAGCCATGCAAGGCGACCGGCGAGACCGGCAGGGCCGGCAGGACATAAAGGCCCGCGAAGGCCCCGAGCAACCACAATGCCCAAAGGATCAGCGCCAGAAGGACCTGCGTGAGCCCTCCCAGAAAATACGCGATGTGCGGCGCGTCAAAGAGTCGCATGGGGCACGATGCCGGTGCCGGCGCGTGATAGCCGCTGGTAGAAGACGAGGGCCATGACGAGATTGGCGCCGAGCATGAGGCCATCGGCCATCCACGCCGCCCCCGCGGCCTCGGCGAATGCGTGCGGCCAGGCGATCGCCGCAAGGCCCAGGCCGAGGGCGACGGCGTGCGCGATGGCGTGACGTTTGGTGGCGCGCTCGCCGATCGCAGACGACATCAGGACATGGGGGGCGCCCGGTTGGCGCTGGAGGTGCAGCCAGATGAGGAAGGGCACGATCTTGTAGAGCATGCCGTCGATCAGCGAGACTGCGGCGCCGGCAATGGCCAGAAATCCAAACACAAGCGGTGCCTTCAGTCCCGTCACGATATGCGCGGCCATGAGCCCGCCGACCACAGCCGCGCCGGTCAGACCGGCAAGCCCCATATACCAGAAAAAGGTCATGGCATCGGCGCGCCTGCGGGTGCGTGTCCGAAGACGATGGGCCGCATGTGCGGCGGCGGTGGCGATCACGACCGCCAGGGCGATGCGCAGCACCGCGCCCCACACGCCACCCGCCCAGACATCGGCGGCCCGTATCGCCAGCAACAGGCCAAGAATGAGCGGCCCGAGCATGAGCGATACGCGCGTGGGCCACGGACGCACGCCTTGAAACATCGGCAAGACCTGGGCGGCGACCGCCGCCCATAGCACGAAGACGCCGCCGGCGAGCGCCCACAAGGGATGGGTATCGAGCAACGCGGCGGACACCGGCGCGCCCGCGGCACGTTCGCCGGCCATGATCAGGCCAAAAACCAGCGCCACACCCAGCATGAGGACGGCATAGATCATGGGCGTCATGGTCTTCTGTTTTGGTAATCGCCACAAGGCCGAAACCGCCGAGACCGTAAAGACCGTAGCCGCGAGCGTAAGCGGGATCGCCGCCAGGGCAAAGAGCAACGGCCGATTATCCAGAAAGGCCGCCGCCAGTAGCGCCGCGCCCAGGGCCAAACCCCAACGAACGACGGGTAGGAGCACCGTTGCGTAGGGGAGCCCGACACCGGCGACCACAGGCACCAGCTGAAACACGGCGGTAGTGGCAGTCAGCATCAAAAAACCTATGGTCACGAGATGGGTGGCGGCGAGAAGGCCCGGGGTGTAACGATCGACCCACACGGTGGGGCCGGCGACCATCAGCATGACCCCGGACGCCGCCAGAAACCAGGGCGCCAGAAGAAAGGATCGCAGAACGAGCATCAACGGCGGGGCCTCGTCGAAGGCCAGTCCCTGGGTGTTCATGACGGGCTCGGCGCCGTGCGTGTTATGACAACGTCATAGACACAGTCCTCGCCACGCGCCACGGCCACCGATTCGTAGAGAAAACCCCGTTCGGCGAGCAGTCCGAACAGCGGATACGGCTGCCGGGGCAGGCGCACCCGCACCCGCTCTCCCGGACGCAACGCGGTGGCGGCCTGCAACGCCACCTGCAGCGGCTCCGGGGGCTCGAGGTCACTGGCGTCAATAAAGCGTTCATTCATGGACGACCGTCGCCTCTTTCATGGCCGCAAGCAGGCCCTCGGCACAGTCCGCAAGCAGCTTGTCGCTCATCGGATAGAGGACGTTCTCCTCCTTCAAGTGATGCTGCGAGACGAGCACGGTCAGGGTGTCGAAGAGTGCGCGGCATGCGGCCCCGTGACCGTCCTGCCCCGAGGCCAGCAGGCCGCGAATCGCATCGTGCTCCTGACGCATCACCGAAAGCGGCCCCCCGGGTCCCGTGCGTTGCGCGAACTCCGGAAACAGCACCCGTTCCTCGATCTCCAGATGATGCTCCATGGCCTCGCGAAATCGCGCGAATGCGGCAGCGCCTTGCGGCGTCCCACAGGCGTTGTCCGCATCCTCCATGAGCTGGTCCAGTTCGCGATGCTGGGCCGCCAAAAAGCTCGACAATCCTGTGCTCGACACGGTCTTCTCCTTTTTTATGAATCGATGGGTGTCATTGTCGGGAGGTGGCGGTGAAACGCCATTGCCCTAGGTCAAGACCGGCGGCCAGCGTAAAGCCGCCCGGGCGATAGCAGAGAGTCGAGATGTCGGTGCTCGCCTATATAGTTGCTATAGCAATTATTGCTATGGCACATTGTACCCTAAGGCGCACGGTCGCCAGGAGATGAGCCCATCGATGCCTAAAGGACACTACGCCCGCCGCGGCTCGCAGACCACCAAGGACAAGGACGGCGCGCCACCACACTTTGTCATCGAAGACAGCCTGGGTTATCTGGTCAATGCCGCGGCGCGTCTTTTGGCGCGGGCCCTGCACTCCCGAATCGTGCGTCACGGGGTCCCGATTGGTCAGTGGCCGTTCCTGCTGTTTCTTTGGGAGGAGGAAGGGCTTTCGCAAACGGAGTTGAGCCGCAGGATCCCAATCGATGAGGCGACCACTGTGCGTACCCTGGATCGCATGGAGCGCGACGGTTGGGTGCGCCGGGCCCGCAATGGGCGCGATCGCCGGCAGGTGCAGGTATTCCTGACGAGGGCCGGCCATGCGCTCAAGGCCACCCTCCTGCCGCACGCCGTCGCCGTCAACGACCAGGCCACGCAAGGCCTCAGCGAGGCGCAAAAGGCCCTCCTGAATGCCCTGTTGCGGGAGATTATCGTGCGACTAACCGACGACGATGCCCCATGGCCGAGTCCGGGGCCGACGGGGCGCGCCACGGCGCGGGGCGCGGGTGACACGCGTGCGCCGACGACAGCTGGCGGCAAGGCCGTGAGGCCGAAGCGGTCTGACAGCGCACCGCCGACGGCGGCGCGCAAGGGCCCAAGAGGCCGGGGGACAAGTCGATGACGAGAGTCATGCATGGGATGGCCGCCTTGCTCGCCACCGCCCTGATCGCGACCTTCCTCGGGTCAAGCGTGACCGTCGAACTCGTCGGGCGTCATGGCGCGATCGCGACCGTCAAGCAATGGATCGTGTTCCCGGGGCTCGCCATGCTGGTCCCCGCGCTCGCGCTCACCGGGCTTTCCGGGCTACGCCTTGCGCGCCACCGCCGGGATGCCCTGCTCGCACGCAAGTTACAGCGCATGCGGCTTGTCGCCGCCAACGGCCTTTTGATCCTTACGCCCTGCGCCCTCTATCTGGATGACCTGGCCTCCGCAGGTCGGTTCGATGCGCGCTTCGCGGTATTTCAGGGGCTCGAGCTTTGTGCCGGGTGTGCGAATATCGCGCTCATGGCCCTCAACATGCGAGACGGGTGGCGAATGAGCCGCGGGCACGCGGTGCCGGGCCGACTAGAGAGGACGGAAACAGGGCGCCACCCTTAAAACCCGATATTAGGGACAGCCCGGCACAGCAAGCACGCATGGGCTTTTGGCATCAGACCGGGAGCAACCCAAACGCTGGATTTCCGGGGCGCCATGGGGCATTTTGAGGGGCCCTGGGGGCACCCCCAGGCGAGACCCTCGAGGGGTGCGGAAAACGGGCCCTCGATGCGCTATGGGCCGCCTCCCTGGGGATCCGTGGAATAGTGGCGCGCGGCGCAGGCCGACTGACGAGTGGCGAGACTGATCGCCGTTCCCAATGCCGGAAACGATCGTCGGCGCCCACGCAATGAGACCGGGACGTGCGCGGCCTAGCGGCCCTGCGCCGGGGCGCGGCTATGACTCTGCCCCGGGTGGACACGGCCCCGGTTTCGTCAGGCCTTCCGCGACACGAGGCCCCGATAAGTCCCGCGACACGACGGCCGCGGATGCCGGTCGCGACGACTGCGCGTACCGGGAAGGTCACGGATCAACGGCGGCCCGGCGCCGGAAAGGTGGGCAGGGGGCGTCTTCTATCCCAAAAGGCATAATATCGTTCCCTGACCCGCGAGCGAAGAGTACACTTACGTCCCGTCTCGATAGACCTTGATACTAATCAAAAGTAGCTTATCCTTATAGACCTTGGCAATTGCCTTCTGAGCCGGTGCGGCCGACCGGAGACACCGCACCAATGAAAGGATGACACGACGCATGGCGGTTACGAGTTTCGAGAGCAGCCTGAGACAGCGGTGTTCGAACTGCAGCCTGCGGGAAATCTGCCTCCCCCTGGGCCTGGACGCCGAAGAGCTCGGAAGACTTGATGAACTCGTCAAACGGCGTCGGCGGGTATTCGCCGGCCAACACCTGTTCCGCGCCGGCGACCCCCTGCAAGCCCTGGCCGCGGTACGTACCGGATTCTTCAAGATCTACGAGGTGAGCGCCGGGGGCCACGAACAGATCACGGCGTTTCCCATGGAGGGTGAACTCATGGGGCTCGACGCCATCAGCGCGGATGTCCATCGCGGCAACGCCCTGGCCCTGGAAGACAGCGAGGTCTGCGAGATCCCGTTTACCAAGCTCGAGGGTCTGCTGTCCGACCTGCCGCGCCTGCAACACCAGTTTCATAAACTGCTAAGCGGCGCGATCGGAAACGACCACGGCCTCATGATGGTGTTGGGAACGATGACCGCGGAACTCAAGGTGGCGGCCTTCCTGCTCAACCTCGCCGACCGCCTGGAGGCCCGCGGTCAACCACGCGCCATTATCCATCTGCCCATGTCCCGCGAGGAAATCGGCAACTACCTGGGCCTGAAGCTCGAAACGGTGAGCCGCATGTTCTCCAAACTGCGTGACGACGGCCTCATCGTGACCGAGGGTCGCAAAACCGAGATCCGCAACTATGCGGCCCTGAAAGACCTCTGCCTTCAAGGGTCCGCGCACGCCTAACGGCGGCCCAGCTCAACGTCTTTCAAAGCGGTCCGATAGCTGCTAGGTGGCCGCCCGACCGCCGGGACACGCCGGCCCGTCCTCGCCCCTGTTCGCCATCGCAGGCCTGCCTGAGCTCCGTTCGCCGGTATCCCGTCGGCATGACTTGATGGCCCCTGACCCATGCCCCCTAGGCCTCAAGTCCGAGCGACCTAAGTTTGACAGACCTTCGCTGGATGACGCGCCGGCGGCTGAGCCGTATAACGGCACAGCACGGTCGGTGTACGCGGCCTGGGCAAGACAGTCTACGACAGGAGGTCGTTTATTATGCCATTGAAGGCAAGAATCGCAGGCGCCCTGCTGGCGTGCGCCGTTTTATCCGCCTGCCAAGGAAGCGGGAGCGGTAGCAGCACGTCGTCCTCGGCCACATCCTCGAGCGCCGGGGGCCCGGCACCCACCCCCACCGGTCTTCAGCAATGCCAGGCGGTATCGGCACAACCGGCCGCCACCGCCGTTCCCACGAGTCCCGCTAACGCCCCGACGAGCGGAACGGTGCAGGCCTCGCTCATCCTCGTGCCCTCCGGTACCCACAGCCTCGGGTACTATGTGCGCGACCCCTGGACCGGGGCCTTGGTCGATCGGGGTTATGTGCCCACGGGGCAAGGACCGGATGCCGTGGCGGTGAGTGATGACCGCTATGTGTATGTGGCCAACGGCAAGGACGGGACGGTCTCGGCCTATGCCTGGGAGAGTCAGACCGATCGGCTGACATCCCTGGGGACGGCCATTGCCAGCGGCCCGCAGCCGGCCTCGCTCGCAGTCGTGGGATCCGACCTCTATGCCCTGAACACCGGCAATGACACCATCACGGCCTTTGGCGTCGGCACCAACGGCACCCTGACTGTGATTGGCAGTATCACCGCCAGCGCCCCCCTCACGGGCCTCGTGGCAGGTCCAGGCGTGCTCTATGGGCTTGCCGCCGACGGCATCACCACCTTCAGCGCCGGCAACGGGATGCCCTCCGGGCCCTCCACCACCCCCTTAAACGGCATCGTCGCCGGGGCGACCGATAGTGCCGGGAATCTGTATGTGCTGACGTCGACGGATGTCGTGGCCTTCACGGCCGGTGCCGGCGGGGCGCTCAGTGCACAAGATACCGTACCGCTCCCCTCGGGACTCACCGCAAGCGCCCTCTCAGTCGGCGCAAGCCAGCTGAGTGTCGTGGGCCAAGGGTCCGGGGACACCGAGCTTGTCACGTTCCCGCTTGTAGGGGGCGGCGTGTCGTGTCCCACCTCGGCGGTCCTGGGATCAACCGGACAGGCGACCGGCGCGCTCGTCTCCCCGCTCGGGCATACTGTTTATGTGACCAATGCCAGCCGTGATGAGTTGGTCGCCTATAGCGCTACGACCACAGGTTCGGGACCGGCGCTCATCGCCTCGGCGCGCACCCGGCCCCTACCACAAGGGGTCGCGGGCCTGGTGGCCACGGTCGGCATTGCGCCGCAGAGGCTCTACGTCGTAGAGCAGGCCCCCAATATGATCGCGGGCTATGCGGTGGCGGCCAATGGGGCCCTCAGCGGTCCGGTAACATCCCAAGATGGGGGTAATGGACCGAGCGCCGGCACGATCGCCCCCGATGGCGCGACTTTTTATGCCTCGGATTGGTCAAGCGGTGGCACCGGCACGGTAACCGTCCTTCCGGTCGACAGCCAAGGCCAGCTGAGTCCAGGATCCTCGGTGGCGGCCGGCCAAAGCCCCATGGGCATCGCGGTCGACCCCTCGGGTCGCTACCTGTATGTCGCCAATAGCTGCTACGAGAATACCGGTGGCGGTAATTGTCCCGGAACGATCAGCTCCTATAGCCTGTCGGGCGCGGCCCCCGCGGCGCTTGGCACAAGCCCCACAGACACAAGCGGCCTCTACCCCATGCTGCTCACCGTCGACCCCACCGGGCAGTATCTCTACGTCGCCCAGTACGCCTCGGGCAGCGTGCAGGGCTTTGCCATCGATCAGGACACGGGGGCCTTGACGCCGGCCAATACCATCCCGGCCGGAAGCAATCCCTGGACTGTGATCAGCGGCCCGGCCGGCCGCCACCTCTACGTCACCAACAATCATGCAGGCTCCCCTACGAGCATCTCGATCTATCGCATAGACGCGGCCAACGGTAGCCTCACCCCGGCGACGACACCGACGCTCGCGGTACCCGGCCAGAAGGCCCTTGGCCTTGCCATAGGTCCCAAGGGGCGTCGGCTGTACGTGGCCACCCAACAGGGCACGAGCGGAGGCGCCAACGGCACAGTCGACGTCTTTACGCGAACGAACCCGCTCGCCTCAGGGGTCGGCTGGAATACGACACCGGTAGCGCTCACAAGCGCCACACCCTTTACCGATGCGTATGGGCTCGCGGTCGCCCACAACGGCAAGGCCCTGTATGTGGTCGACAACGTACTCGCCACCGCCAGCGGCTCCGCGCCGCCGGGCAATATCCAAACGCTGTCGATTCCGCCCTTTAGCGAGGCGCGTAATGCCAGCGCCTATGCCTTGCTCGGGGTCACCACCACCGGCAATGACCCCGTCCAGGCCATACCGGGCGGGGGCTTGGGATAAAAACGAAGGCCGCGGGCCTCTCGGGCGCGCGGCCGGGACAGGGCGCGGACAGGGGACATCCTGCCGCGCTTTTTTTACATAAGCTTACGGGAACCCTGGGCGGTAGCGGCACCTATGCCGCTCTTCACGTTCATCTTCTCCTCGGGCGGCGGGATCACGGCCGGGACGCCAAGGGAAGCCGCCCATAACTCGCGCGCCCAGCCTCGCGAGTGGTAGAAGTGGCGGTCCTCTTGATCTTCTACCTCCTCGTAGGCCTTTTTCAGGATCGCCGCGTCGTGGCCCTCCATCTTCTTTGCGACCTCGCCGATCAATTCCCAGTTCATATGGTCTTTGAGCTCGGCAGTAGTGACGGCCTCCGCGGCCACGATCTCGGCCTGCCCCTTCACGCCCGAACTCAGCGCCATTTGCATCATCTTTACCAGAGTTTCCGCGAGGCTGCGCACGATCTTCCGGCCGCTCGTCTCCTGCTCGGCGTTCACGCCAAACTCCGTGCAGATATCCTTCAATATCTGCTCATGACGGCGACTTTCGGCCAGGAACTTCTCCCACTCCTTGCGCAAGTCGGCGTTCTGTACACAGCTTAACGCGGTCTCATAGATCCTGACCCCGCCGCGTTCGGTCTCGAGCGCCTCACACAATAACTCGTCTACCTTGCTCCGATTCATAAGCACCTCTTCCATTCACGTTGTCGCCAATCCGGCGAGGGCGCATTATGGTCCCGTGGGGAGGGCACAAAGATCGGGCCTATGACGGACAACGATGACGGGACGATACGTTTGGAATTCCCATCATACTCATCAGCATCCAACATACGAACACGGCTGAAAATGTCATGATGTGGCGTTTTCGGCAAGCCGGATGTGGCTCGTGGCTGTCCGCAACGGGACTCATGCGGTCAGGGAATCAGACGGAATCGATCGGACACAAAAACAACAAGACCCGGGAGGACCCCGGGTCTTGCGACAGACGGTAGCTACCTAGACGCTGTAATACATGTCGAATTCGACGGGATGCGTGGTCATGCGCAGGCGTGTGACCTCCTGCATCTTGAGCGCGATGTAGGAGTTCAGGAACTCGTCTGTGAAGACATTGCCGGCCGTCAGGAATTTGCGATCCTTGTCCAGCGCTTCCAGGGCCATGTCCAAGGAATGGCAGACGGTCGGGATCTTCTTGGCCTCTTTCGGGGTCAGCTCGTAGAGATCATGATCAGCGGCGTCACCCGGATTGATCTTGTTCAGGATGCCGTCGAGGCCCGCCATCATCATGGCCGAAAACGCCAGATAGGGGTTGGCCCCAGGGTCTGGGAAACGGACCTCGATACGTCGGCCCTTGGGATTGGCCACATGCGGGATGCGGATGGAGGCCGAACGGTTGCGCGCCGAGTAGGCGAGCATGACGGGGGCCTCGAAGCCGGGAACCAGGCGCTTGTAGCTGTTGGTAAGCGGGTTGGTAATGGCGTTCAAGGCGCGCGCGTGCTTGATGATCCCGCCGATATAAAAAAGCGCGGTCTCGCTCAAGCCGGCATAGCCGTCGCCCGTGAACAGATTCTTGCCGCCCTTGGCCAGAGACTGGTGGCAATGCATCCCCGAACCATTATCGCCGACGATGGGTTTGGGCATGAACGTCGCCGTCTTGCCGTGGTTGCGCGCGACATTATGAACACAATACTTCAGGATCTGGAGTTCGTCGGCCTTACGCACCAGCGGGGCAAACTGGGTGGCGATCTCGTTCTGGTTGGCAGTGGCGACCTCGTGATGGTGGGCCTCCACGATCAGTCCCATCTCAGTCATGGCGAGCGCCATGGCGCTCCGGATATCCTGCGCGGAGTCGACCGGCGGGACCGGGAAATAGCCGCCCTTCACCCCCGGCCGGTGGCCGAGGTTGCCACCGTCATAATCCTTGCCGGTATTCCAACTGGCCTCCTCGGAATCGATGCGGCAAGACGAGCCCGACATGTCGACGGTCCAGCGGACGTCATCGAATATGAAAAACTCGGGCTCGGGACCGAAGTACGCGGTGTCGGCAACACCGGTACTCTTCATGTAGGCCTCGGCACGCTTGGCAATGGACCGGGGATCGCGATCATAGCCCTTCATGGTCGCGGGCTCGAGCACGTCGCAGCGTAGCAGCAGGGTGGGCTCCTCGGTGAACGGGTCGAGCACCGCGGTGGCGGCATCTGGCATGAGGACCATGTCCGACTCGTTGATCGCCTTCCAGCCGGCGATGGACGAGCCATCGAACATCTTCCCCTCCTCGAAGAGCTTCTCATCCACCGTATGGGACGGCACGGATACGTGCTGCTCCTTTCCCTTGGTGTCGGTAAACCGAAAATCGACGAACTTCACGTCGTTATCCTTGATCATTTTCAAGACGTTCGCGGACATGCATTTCTCCTGACTCTGAATTATTGTGGGGCGCCGGGGCGGTCATTACGCCTGAGGCGGCCATTTTGCACGAAATATGCCAGCAAGCAAACGCCGCAAACTGGGTGGTTTCGGGCACGGGGCGTCATGCATGTCCCCATAATGGGGCGTTCCTGGACAATATGCACCATAAAAGGGCAATCAACGAAAGCAGACCTCTACGGACGCGATTTGCGGATCGCGCGCCGCCGCCTGCGCGAACTGCTCCTGCAGGACCCGGGCATCGGCCGCGGTCGGGGCCAGATCCAGCGACAGATGCAACTCCACGGCGATCCGCCCGCACAGATAGTGCAGAACCACCGAGTCGATGGCGCGAGCGGCCTCGATACCCGCGAAATAATGGTCAAGACGTTTCAGGATCTCGGCGCGCAATGGCAAACGCGCATTGGTGGCGGCATGCTCGTCGTCTTCCGAATCGATATGCACCACCACATCGGCGATATTGCTCACGTGACGCATGAGCGCTACGCGCACCATCTCGCTGATCTGGTGGCCCTCCGAGACGCTGATGGTCCCGTCCACGAGGATATGGACGTCGACAAACGCACGCCCCCCGGCGCGACGCGTACGCAACAGATGTAAGGTGCGAACACCGTCGATCGACAGGATGACGCGCCGGATGCGCTCGAGCTTCTCGGCCTCCAATCCGGTATCGACGAGCTCGCGCATGGCCTGCCAGCCCAGCATGGCGCCCATGCGAACGATAAGAATCGCGACACCGATGGCGGCCACCGAGTCGAGGTCGCGCACGCCCATCATGCTGCCGGCCACGCCGACTGCCACCACGATCGAGGAAAAGACGTCGGTCCGATAATGCCAGGCATTGGCGTGAAGGAGCTCGGACTGCAGCCGCGAACCGGCGCGGCGCATGTAACGGAACAAGCCCTCCTTGATGCCGATGGCGGCGAGCGCCATGGCGAGCGCCAGAAAATCCGGACGCGCAAGATGCCCGGGCGCACTCAGGGCCGCGGCGGCATGGAGTGCTATGCCAACACCGGCACCGACCAGGACCAGGCTCAACCCGAAGGTGCCGGCGGTCTCGATGCGCGCATGTCCGTAGGGGTGATCCTCGTCAGCCGCCTGCGCCCCGAAATGCGCCGCTGCCAGCACCAGCGTATCGCTCAAAAGATCCGAGAGGGTATGGAAGCCGTCAGCGACCAGCGCCGCCGAGCGCCCGAACACCCCCACGACGAGCTGACCCGTGGCCAACACGACGTTGATGAAAAGTCCACGCAAGACCACCCTTTGACGCTCGCCACCCCCTTCATCCCTGGTCTGCGGTGCGTTTTTGTCGGTCATCCGTGGCCCCCGACCCGTATGACGATCACTATGTCTCCGGAGGCCTCGGTGCGTGCCGCCACCACCTCGTGTCCCTCGAGGCGACACCAGGCCGGTATGTCGTGCAGGGCCCCCGGGTCGGTGCAGTGCACGGTCAAAGTATCGCCGACGGCCACCCGGCCGATGGCGGCGCTGACGCGAATCACCGGCATGGGGCACAGCAGATAGCGGGCGTCGAGATCCATGGCTTCACAAATACCAATCGGCGGCCAGCGCATGGGCCGGCAGCGGCGCCACGTCGCGCTCGCGGGTCGGGCCGCCCGGCCTGCCCACGGCCATACGCACCCGCGCCTCGCACCGCCCTTGTCCAAAGCGCGCGGTGATCGCGCATGCGAGATCCAGACCGGCCTCGTCGACATCGCCTTGCAGGAGGGCCAGGGGTCCCTTATGGTCGAGCGCCCACAAATGCACGAAGCGCTGGCGATAACCCTCCAGAAACCGGTTCTCTCCCTCTTCGCGACCGATAATGAGCTTGAAAGACGGGTGCGGCCGCAGGTGGCGGCCGATCTTCAGGAGCATGATGTCGTCGAAATCGTAGCGCCGCTCGCCGCGGCTTGCCCACAGATCCCGAAGCTTGTGGGCGTAGTTCTCATCGGTCAGGAAACAGCACCCGCCGGCGGGCTGCGCATATTCGAAACCATAGGCGCGCGCCAAGGCGATCTGGGGTTTGCGGTTACGGCCGCTCAAGCCCAGGAGGCGCTCACGATCCACCCAGCCCTCGCGTTCGGGAAGGGTCGGCGGCAAAAGCTTCGCGGACAACGGCCGCAACAGCCGATCCAGGGCGCCGGACTCGCGCGCCACTACCGGAAACGTGTCCCGGCGCTGCGACATCGGCCGCTGTCCCAAGACCTCGCCTGTCACAATGAAATCGAAACCGTGTTCCTCGATCCATGACCGCGCGCGCCCGATCATGAAGGCCTTGCAATCGAGACACGGGTTCAGGTGCGCGCCATAGCCGTGGCGCGGATTCAAGACCACATCCTTGTAGTCGTCGATGACATCGACGATATGGAGTCGGATACCCAGCTGTTCTGCGCTGTGAAGGGCGTTGTTGCGCACATGACGATCCTTGCGATCACGGCGTACGGCGTGCGTATGCCCCTCTACGCAAAACCCGGTAAAAAAGTTGATGCCCTCGACATGGATGCCCTGATCGAGCATCAGACGTGCCGCGAGCAGCGAATCAAGGCCGCCCGAGAGCAGGACGATCGCCTTGCGTTTATGGTTTTCCATAGGTCCTTGGCGAGCCACCCCTCCACCCGGTATGCTGTTGCGCCCGCCTCGAAGCCTTGCGGCGGGCCGACAGTATATCGCGGGATAGTCACCCCCGCACCCCAAGGGAACTTATGCCAGCAATTCTCAATGTGAAGCGACGCCGCTTCGGAATGGGGTGGCGGTCGATCTACGGGGTTTGCGTGAGTCTCTGCCGGACGTCGGGTACGAGCGGATAGAGCCATATCCGCTTGGGGCTTGCCCCATGGCGTGTGTGTTGGCGGTCTGCGCGGCCGCGGCCGGTGGTAAGACCCACGTCGATCCAGTTGGCAGCGAGATAGCAATGTCCCGTAAAACGGGTCGGATCGACGAGGGTCTCGGCCAGGAGGGGCTTAACGCCGTAGGCGGCCGTCCAATCGATGGTGACGGTGCGTAACGCGAGCGCCAGCACGTGGCTCGCGAGGTTGGGAACCCGCACGTGGGGCAAGATCAGGAAGCGGGAGTTACAGATAATCTGCTGGAGGCACCGGGCCCGGGTGGCATCGTCCCAGCCGATCCACTGATCGCGTCCCTTAAGGCGCCAGGCGGGCGAAGAGAACTGCAGGCAGCCCAGGACCGTGGGGCTTTTGGATGTGGCCTGGATCAGGTAGCGGAGATGGGCACCAAAGGGCACGCGATGGCCGAGGGGATGATGGCGCTCGATCAACGTGCGCCAGAGCGTCCGGTCTGCGGGTGTTTCCACGCGCTGCAGTCGGATCGGCTGCAGGGTGGCAAGCGGCGCGTCGAGCGGGGCTGACTGTGGGTCCGGGCCGGCCGGAACCGTAGTGCGAGCGCCTTGCGGACGCCCGGGCCGCAACGGGGCGAGACCAATCAGCCCCGCCTCCTGCATCCGCTCAAGCAGTGCCCGGCATTCGATCGTCTTCGGGTGTCCGTTGGGGCGGTGCCAGTCGAGGAGTTCGCACACCGTCTGCGCCAACTCATGGCGGCTTAAGCCCCCATAGCGCTTCGCCAAGGCCACGATCAGCGATCGTTGCTGCGCCTCGAGTACCTGACCACAAAAGCGGATGTCCTCCATAATGGTCCTCAACTGCTGTCGGGGGCGTCGATTTCGAGGCCTTTCAACATGAAGTCGAGCAAGGCCTCGAAGCTCTCGAAGCACAGATACCGCGTCAAGGCCCGGATATCATCAAAAAAGGTCTGACGGGTGGGGAGGCTTGCGCGGAGCAAGCGGTATTTGTGACTGGTCATCTCCTGCACGGTATGCAGCAGGAAGGCGAGGAGGTTCAAGGTCGCCAAGAGCGACGAGAGGTGCTTCTTGCCGTGCCCGAAGTTGTGTTCGAAGTGGTAGCCCTTGGTCTTTAAGGTGTTGTTGGCGCCGTTCTCGATGCCCCAGCGCGCCCGGGCGGCGGCCGCGAGGGCGGCGACGTTCCCTGGGTGGATCGTGTGCCGCGTGACCCAGGCGTTGTGGTAAATCGTTTGGCCCCCGGCATCGGTGGTGGTGAGCTCCAGCCAGTGGACACACAGCGCATCCAAGCCGGCGCGCAAGGGCAGCTCCGAAGCGAAGCGGTAGGTGTCGGTCAAGGTCTGCTTACCCTTGCGGCGCGTGATCTCATGGGTGGTCACGCCCCCCGCGCGCGCGAGGCCCTCGACCTCCTCATACAGTGTGGGGTGCGAGCTCGGTTTGCAGACCAGGAGGAAGTGTAACCCCGCCGCCAGGATCTGCTCGCACAGGGGTTGACGGCTGTAGAGGTCGTCGCCGAGCACGGTGACGTGCTGATCCCGGTAGCGGCCGGCGCTGGCCGCAAGCCAGCGGCTGGCGGCGGCGGTTTCACAATCCTGCTTGTCGTGGCCGTCCTGCGGGACAATAAACTCGGGCGCCAGGGGGATCACCCGACTTAAAGTCGGGGCCACGATCACTGGTGTGATCACGGTATGGGAGTAGCTGGTTTGGCCATTGTGATGCTTGGCTACCGTACATTGTGGGCAATGGATGGTGTGGGAGGAGTGATAAGCCGTCCCATCCAGGGCGATGAGTAGCGCGCCCGGACCGTCTTCAGAGGCCTCGAGGGACACCCGAAAGGGATCGATGTGACCGCCGGCGTTCAGGGCCTCAAATATCTGCGTAAAGAGCGGGAACAGGTGAGAAGGCGCCACGGGATCGAGCATCGTGCGCACACAATTGTCCGTCGGGATCTGGCTCATGCCAAAGAGCGTCTGGGCATTGCTTTGGCCACGGGTCTGCTCCATCGTCCTCTGATAGGCCAGAAACGACGGGCTTTGCGTGGTGAACACGGCAAAGGCCGCCAGCGCCGCATCTTCCATGGTATAGACGCAGTTCTTCCCGGTCCGTTTGTCAGGGGCCGCCCGCATGACCTCCTTGAGCGACTCCACCAGGGAGTTCAGGCTCAGGGGATTTCCGGTAACAAGATCCGTCACGCCGCGCTCGCGCCCAATGGCCCAGCGCTGTTATACCGCAGACCGTGCCTTTTGTCCAGCCCCCGCTCGCATCAGCACACGCACGTTATCGGATGCTGATGGTCGTTGCTACATTTAGAATTGCTGAACTTATGCGCCTCTTGCGTCTGCTGTCCGGCCTGGTATTGGCCGCCACGGCCCTGGACCTCGCCACCCTCGTGGCGCGCTGGGTGGCGGTCCCCCACCTGGCGCACGGCCCCGTCCCGCGATCGCGGTTCATGGCCGCCTACCTGAAAGAACGCGCAGGCCACGGCGGCCCACCGTTGCGCTGGCGGCCCGTGCCGCTGACGGCGATCGCCCCGGCGCTGCGTCGCGCCGTGGTGCTCGGCGAGGACGCGACTTTCTATCGTAACGACGGCTTCGATGTCGGCGCCATCCTGGCGGCGGCCCGTTACGACTGGCACGCCGGACATATCGTCTATGGGGCCAGCACAATCACCCAACAGACCGCCAAAAACCTCTTCCTCGATCCGTCGCGGACCTTCTTTCGCAAGGCCAACGAGGCGGTTTTGACGATGGCGCTCACCCACTTCCTGCGCAAGGACCGCATCCTCGAGGTCTATCTGAATGACGCGCAATTCGGCCGGGGCCTCTACGGGGCCGAGGCCGCCGCCCGCCACTACTTTCATGAAAGCGCGGCGCACTTGACCGTCCGCCAGGCCGCGGAGCTCGCCGCCACCCTGCCAGACCCGCTTGGCGCGAATCCGGCCACGCGCAGCCGCTATTTCCGCCGGCGCGCCGCCAAGATCCTGCGGCTCCTGCAAGCCACCGCCCGTCATGCCCCCATACACCATCGGCGCGCCGCCGCACCCTCGTACCGCGCGGCGTTTGCCGAAAGCGCCGCTCACCCTTTATAGTGACGCCGAAACCGGCGCCGCGACCGGGGTTTGCCCGCGCATCCCTTCTTCAAGGACTATGATGTGACATTCCAGGAACTCATTTTTGCTCTGCAACGCTATTGGGCGAGACAAGGTTGCGTTATCGAGCAGGCCTACGACGTCGAGGTGGGTGCCGGGACCTTCCATCCTGCGACCTTTCTCGGGAGCCTGGGACCCGAACCGCTGCGCGCCGCCTATGTGCAGCCCTCGCGGCGCCCGACCGATGGCCGCTATGGCGAGAACCCGAACCGGCTGCAGCGCTATTTTCAGTTTCAAGTCGTGCTGAAACCATCGCCCCTCGACATTCAGGATCTGTACCTCAAATCCCTTCAGGCGCTCGGAATAGACCCCCTCGTGAACGATGTGCGCTTCGTCGAGGACAACTGGGAATCGCCCACGCTCGGGGCCTGGGGACTCGGCTGGGAGGTCTGGCTGAACGGCATGGAGGTGAGCCAGTTTACGTATTTTCAGCAGGCCGGCGGCCTGGAATGCCGGCCGGTAACAGGAGAGATCACCTACGGCCTGGAGCGGCTCGCCATGTACCTGCAGGGTTGCGATAACGTCTATAACCTCGCGTGGAATGCCGATGTCCGTTACGGCGACCTCTACCGGCAGAACGAGGTCGAGCAGTCGCATTTCAACTTCGAGGAGGCCTCGGTCGAGGCACTGCAGGCGCGCTTTCAGGCCTTCGAGGACGAGTGCCGGCGGCTGATCGCCGCCGACCTGCCGCTTGCCGCCTACGATCATGTCCTGCACGCCTCGCACACCTTCAACCTGCTCGACGCCCGCCATGCCTTGAGCGTCACCGAACGGGCGCGCGCCATAGGCCGCGTGCGCGCGCTGGCGCGCGGCGTGGCCGAGGGCTATTACCGGAAACGCGAAACGCTGGGATTTCCCCGGATGCGGCCGAGCCATGACTAAGAGAAACGACCTGCTGGTTGAGATCGGTACCGAGGAACTGCCCCCAGGGGAACTCGTGGCGCTGGCGGAGGCCCTCACAGAGGGTCTGCGCGCGGCACTGGCCGACAGCCAGCTGCTGGCCTGCGACTCCAAGACACAGAGCTTTGCGGCACCACGGCGCATCGCCGCGCGCATAACAGGGGTGGCCGCGCGCCAAGGTGCCCAGACCATTGTCCGCAAAGGGCCGGCCGTGGCGGCGGCATTCACGCAAGACGGTTCGCCGACCGGCGCCGCTCACGGGTTTGCACGCTCCCTGGGCGTGGGCGTGGAGGCCCTGGAGCGGCTCACGACCGACCGCGGAGAGTTCTTGAGCTATCGTGAGCGGCGCCCCGGGCGGGGCCTTGCCGTGGTCCTTGCAGACATCCTCGAAGGCGTCCTGCAGCAGCTGCCGGCGCGCCGGCGCATGCGTTGGGGGGCGGGGGCCACGGAATTCGTCCGGCCGGTCCATTGGGTGGTGGCCTTGCATGGCGCGCGCGCCCTGCGTATCCCGGTGCTCGGTGTGGTGAGTGGACGAAGGTCGCGCGGCCACAGATTCCACGCCCCGCGCGCACTCGTGATTGCGCAGGCCTCGGCCTATGAGACCCTCCTCGAATCCGAGGGCCATGTGATCGCGGGCTTTGCCGAGCGCCGCGAACGGATTGGCGGACAGATCGCCCAGCTCGCGGCCACGATCGCCGCGGAACCGCTCGTCGATAACGGGCTCATCGATCTCGTGACCGCGCTTGTCGAATGGCCGCACGCGGTGCTCGGCTCCTTCGACGCGGGCTTTCTCGAGGTGCCGCGCGAGGTATTGATTGCGGCCATGCAAGGCCATCAGAAATACTTTCCTTTGCAACAGCAGGGGCGGCTCCTGCCGCATTTCATCACGATCGCCAATATCGCGCCGCAAGACGATGAGGCGATACGCAAGGGCAACGAACGGGTACTGGCGGCGCGCTTCGCCGATGCACGGTTTTTCTGGGACACCGACCGCAAAAGGTCCCTCGAGACCTACGCACAGGGGCTCTCGCAGGTGGCGTTCGCGCAACGCCTGGGCAGTCTCGCCGACAAGGCCGCGCGCCTGGCGCGGTTGGCGCGCGTGATCGCCGAAAAGCTCGGCATAGACCCCGGGCAGGCCGCGCGCGCGGGCGCCCTGTGCAAGGCCGACCTCTTGACCGGCATGGTGGGGGAGTTTCCCGAGCTCCAAGGCATCATGGGCGGACATTACGCGCGCCACGACGGCGAGCCCGAGATCGTCGCCGCCGCCATTGCCGAGCACTACCGGCCGCGTTTCGCAGGCGACGCCCTGCCCGACGGCACCCTCGGTCTTACGCTGGCGCTGGCCGACAAGCTCGATACCCTAGTCGGCATCTTCGGAATCGGACAGGGCCCCACCGGGGATAAAGACCCATTCGCCCTGCGGCGCGCGGCGATCGGCGTGCTGCGTCTCCTGGAGGCCTTGGGCGAGCGCCACGGGCAGGATCTGGCAATTGCCCCGCTGCTCGCAGCTACGTGCGCCCAATACCCCTCCGGACTCCTCGCCGCCGATACCGCCGATATCGTGCATCGCTTCCTCGCCGAGCGTCTGCGCAACCTCCTCGAAGGCACGCTTTCGCAAGACATCGTGGCGGCGGCCCTGGCGGGGGGTGTGGACCGCATCACCGATACGATACGACGGGCACGAGCGCTGCTGGCCTTTGCGCAAGGACCGGCGGCCCCGGCCTTGGTCGGCGCCCATAAGCGCATCCGCAACATCCTGCGGCAGAATCATGAGCCCCTCGACGACCACGAGCCCTGGAACGGGATCGAGAAGGCCGACCGGCGGCTTGCGCAGGAGATCGCGCATCGCGAGGCCGAGGTTGACGATCGCAGCGGCCATGGCGATTATGAAGGCGCGCTCGCGTCGCTTGGGGAATTGCGGCCGGCCGTCGATGCCTTCTTCGAGGAGGTGCTCGTGATGAGCGAGGATGCCACGACCCGCAGGGGTCGCCTGCGCCTGCTGGCCCGGCTCGCCGCCTTGTGCGAGAGGGTGGGGGATCTGTCGTGCCTGAAGATATCGGGAGACCCGCATGAATGATGGGAACCAGGACTCCTTTGCCGCCATGCGCGAGGCGGTGCAGCGTTTCCACGACAAGCATGACCTGAAGAATCACGGAGGCGAGGAACTCGTCTACCGGGTGGCACTGATGGCCGAAGAACTGGGCGAGATCTCGGCCTGCATCACCAAGGGCCGGAGCCGGGAGGCGCTCGCCGAGGAATGCGCCGATCTGCTCATTTTGCTCATGGGCACGGCGATCTCCGCGGACTTCGCGCTCGACCGTGCCTTCTGGGACAAGATGGAGGCCCTCATGAAGCGCTCATCGCGCATGGTCGCGGGGCGCATCCGGGTCTCGGAATTCCGGGACTCGTAATGCGTCTCGTCATCCTGGACCGCGACGGCGTCATCAACGAGGACTCCGATGACTACATCAAAACACCGGAGGAATGGCGCCCGATACCGGGGAGCCTGGAGGCGATCGCGCGGCTTACGCACGCCGGCATCCAGGTGGTGGTCGCCACCAACCAGTCGGGTATCGCGCGAGGCCTCTTCAACGTCGACATGCTCGGACGGATACACAATCGCATGTTGGACGAGATCCATCATAGGGGCGGGGAGATCGAGGCCATCTTCTTTTGCCCGCACGGCCCGCGGGACGGCTGCACCTGTAGAAAGCCGTTGCCCGGGCTTCTTTATGATATAGCGGCGCGCTTCAAGACCAGCCTTAGCAGCACGTTCGCGGTGGGCGACACGCGCCGGGATCTGGAGGCGGCGCGCGCGGCGCAAGCGCTCCCGGTCCTGGTGCGCACCGGCAAGGGCATGCGCACGATCGCCGACGGCAAGGGCCTCGCGGGGGTCCCTGTCTACGACGATCTCGCGGCATTCACGGATGCCGTCTTGTCCCATGGCGTAAGCGGTGGTGCATGAAAAAACCGCTCGCGGCCGCGGCCTTCCAGGCGGGCTTCATCCTGTCGATCGTCGTCTGGGCGCCGGTCGTGCTTGCGCTCTTTTGGCTGCGCCCCATACCGCGCTACCGCGTCATAAGCCAGTGGGGGCGCTTCAATATGTGGTGGCTCAAGCTTACCTGCGGACTGTCCTATGAGGTCTCGGGGCGCGAGAACATCCCGGAGGCGCCCTGCGTCATCCTCTCCAAACACCAGTCCACCTGGGAGACCTTGGCCTTTCAGTGGATCTTCCCGCCGCATGTCTGGGTCCTGAAACGGGAGCTGTTGTGGATCCCCCTGCTTGGCTGGGGGATGGCCTTGAGCCAGCCGATCGCCATTGCGCGCGAGCGCCAGCGCAAGGCTATAGATCAGGTCATACAGGGGGGATGCCAGCGCCTGGCGAGCGGGCGTCATGTCATCATTTTTCCGGAGGGGACGCGCGTGCCGGTCGGGCGTCATGGACGTTTCAAGCTTGGCGGCGCGCGTCTCGCGCTCGCCGCCGGCTGCCCGGTGCTGCCGGTCGCGCACAACGCCGGCTGCTTCTGGGGGCGCCGGGCGTTCATCAAGGAGCCGGGCGTGGTGCGCGTAGTGATCGGTCCGCCGATCTCCGGAGAGGGTCTGAACGCCGCTACCTTGAGCGCCCGCGCCGAGGCGTGGATCACGGCGACCACGGATATCCTGGAAAAGGCGGAGGGGGCCTGCCAAGAGAAGATCCCCGCGGTACAATGAGCCATGCCTGACGAACGCCCCCTACTCATTCCGCCGTGCGACGACCGCCGTGTGCTGCTGCATTCGTGTTGCGCGCCGTGCGCGGCCGACGTCATGCAGGAGATGCAGCGATCGGGCATGACCCTGGAGGTCTTGTTCTACAATCCCAATATCCACCCCCTGAAAGAATACGAGCTACGCAAAACCGAGAACAAGCGCTTTGCCGACAAGCTCGGCGTGCCGTTCGTCGATCTCGATTATGACAAGGACGACTGGTTTGCACGCGTGGCGGGACTCGAAAACGAACCCGAGCGCGGGGCGCGCTGCACGGTATGCTTCGATATGCGCTTCGAGCGCTCGGCCCTCTATGCCGTGGAGCACGGTTTCGCGGTCTTTACGAGCTCGCTTGGCATCTCGCGCTGGAAGGACATGAACCAGATCAACGCCTGCGGTGAGCGCGCCGCGCGCCGCTACCCCGCCTTGCGCTACTGGACCTTCAATTGGCGCAAGGGTGGCGGGAGCCAGCGTATGATACAAATTGCCAAGGAGCAGCGTTTCTACCAGCAGGAGTACTGTGGCTGCGTGTATTCCCTGCGCGACACCAACCGCGCCCGTCGCGAGCGCGGCTATGGCAAGATCCGCTTAGGTGAACGCTTCTATGGAGACGGACAAGACTCAGGTCGCGGCATGAACGGCCAGGGCCACGAACTCGGCGACACTCAAGGTCTCGGCGCGGCGGGTGGCGTCGATACCAAGCGTCCGCCAATCCTCGTCCCCAAAGTACCCTCGTAGCGACTGGCGGAGCATCTTGCGCCGTTGCGAGAACGCCTGGGCGACGATCGCGGAGAACAACGCCGCGGCCGGCGGCGGGACCACAGTCGGGACCGGACGCAAGGCCACGAGGCGCGACTCGACCGCTGGCGGGGGACTGAAGGCTGCCGCGGCCACGGTAAAGAGCGGCATGACCTCACAGCGCGCCTGCACCATAACCGACAGTCGCCCATAATCGCGCCCCCCGGGAGACGCCGCCAGGCGGTCGACGACCTCCTTTTGCAAAAGGAACACCATGCCGGCGATACAAGGCTCCCCCAGGAAATGAAAGAGGAGCGGGCTCGAGATGTTGTAGGGGAGATTGCCGACGATACGCAGCGCGCCCGCGACCGTCGCGCATGGCGAAAACCGCAGGGCGTCGGCCTCGTGTACGATGACTCGGTCGTTGGCAAAGCGCCGCCTGAGGCCTGCGATCAGGTCGCGATCGATCTCCACGACATGCAATTCGCCGCCTAGTCGGGACAGATGGGCGGTCAGCGCGCCATCGCCCGGTCCGATTTCGAGCGTATGGTCTCCAGGCATACCCGCACAGGCCTGGGCGATACGCGCAAGCACCGACTCGTCACGCAGGAAATGCTGGCCGAAACGTTTCTTAGGGACGGGCATGGCGGCATGACAAGGCCTTGGCAAGCGTCATGGCCGCTACCATGCTGCCGGTATCGACCGGCCCCGTCCCGGCTCGGTCGAGGGCGGTTCCATGGTCCACCGAGACCCTCGGGAAGGGTAGACCGAGGGTCACGTTCACGCCGCCCCCGAACCCTTGCGCCTTCAGCACTGGGAGGCCCTGATCGTGGTACATGGCCAGCACCACATCGGCCTGCGCCAGACGCGCGGGAACGAAAGCGGTATCGGCGGGCACAGGGCCGACCGCGCGTATGCCGCGTGCCTGGGCGCGCTTCACAGCGGGCGTTATGATATCGATCTCCTCGTGCCCTAAGTGCCCACCCTCTCCAGCATGGGGGTTTAGGCCCAACACCATGATGGCCGGCCGCACCAGGCCGAAATCCCGCGTGAGCGCGGCGTCCAGAATGTCGAGCGCCGCATCCAGGCGCGCGGCGGTGATCGCCGCCGGTACCATGGTGAGGGGTAGGTGGGTGGTAACCAGGGCGACGCGCAAGGATCCCGCCGCCAGCATCATAACGACCTCGGTCACGCCCGCCGCGTGCGCCAGGAACTCGGTATGGCCGGTGAAGGCCTGTCCCGCCTCATTGATGACAGCCTTGTGCACCGGGCCTGTGATGAGGGCGCTGAACTCGCCGGCGAGACAGCCTTCCGTTGCGCGCCTGAGACAAGACAGGACATAGTCGGCGTTCGCCGGATCCGGGACACCGGGGGTCGCGCGGCGGGCGAGCGCCACGGGCAGGACCGAGGGGCCATGTACGCCCGGCGCATAGCGCGGCCAGTGGCGTGGCCGCCCGCGCAGACGCGCCCTGTCATCCAGAAGGTCCGGATCCGCCACACACACCCAGTCTGCGCCCTCATCGTAATCGAGCAGGGCCATGAGATCCGGCCCGATGCCGGCCGGCTCTCCTGGAGTAATGGCGATGACCGGGCGCTTAGATGCGGCCTGGATAGCGGACATAGGCGTCGTCACGCAAGGTCTGCAGCCAGCGAACATACAGGGCGTTGCCCCTGCGCATGCGCAGAAGTCGGCGCGCCTCATTGCGCGTCATACCGGCGCGCATGCGCCGCGCCACCACCTCGATCAGGACCTGGCCGCGCGCCGTGGCGTAAGGCCCGCCCACGGTATGCAGAGGCAGATGGCGCGCGGCCTCGGCCAATGTCGGCGGCAGCCCCGCGACGGTCATCCAGCCGAGCGATCCGCCACGCGTGGCCGTGCTCCCCTGCGAATACGCGCGCGCCAGGGTCTTGAAATGCGCGCCCTGCGCAAGACGCTTCTTCAAGGCCTTCAGCTTTTCGCGGGCAATGAGCATCGATACCCGGCGCGACGGCCGCAGCACGATCTCGCGCAGACGCACCTGCTCGTGCTCCGGTCCTTTGAGGCCGGCACGCTTGCCCTTCAACTCGATGATATAGTAGGCCCCCCGTCCCGACACCAGCCGCACATCCCCGCTCTTCATCTGGCGTAACGCACGCACAAAGCTCGGTCGCAGGTGCGCCGCCGTCCGCCATCCGATATCCCCACCCTCCAGGGCATGGGTGTCCTGGGAATATGCGATGGCCGCCTGGCTGAATGGCTCGCCGGCGTGGATCTTCTTCAGGATGCGCAGGGCGCGCTTGCGCACCGCCTGACGCGCCGACGTGTCGGCTGCCACCGGAAACTGGAGCGTGATCTCGGCGACATGGTAACGGGTGCCATCGGCGGCGCGGGCCTGCGCGAGAAACCGATCGACCGCGCGCTGGGTCACGATCACCGACCGGCTGATACGGCGCATGATGAGCGTGCGGATCGTGATCTCCGTGCGCAGCCGGCGACGGAAGGTCGCGGGAGTGAACCCCTCGGTTGCCACCGCCTGCTCAAACTGTGGCAACGTCATGTGATTGCGCGCCGCAAGAGAGGTCTCGGCGTGCTTGACCTGCGCCCGGCTCACGCGGATGCCGATATTGTGCGCATACTGAAGCTCGAGCCGCTGCAAGACCATCTGACTCAAGACCTTGCGCGCCAACAGATGGCGCGGGGGTACGGTCACATCGCGCGCCGCCAAGCGCTTTATCAGCAGGGATACCCGCCGGTCCAACTGATTTTGAGTAATGACCTCGTTATTTACGACCGCAACGATCTTATCAATCGTTACCGGGCGGGGGGCGACCGGGGCCTGAAGAAGTGCGGCGGACATAAGGTAATCTCCTGACTTTTAATAGCCGAGCATGAAGCCGTGTTGGCTAAGGGGCACAACCGGCGCCGATCCGAGCGCGCCTAGGCCGTTTAGCGTGAACTCGAACATCGCAGTCGTGAATTGGGTGTTGTTAAGACCGAGGGTCTTGCCGACATAAAATCCCAGTCCCCAGCAGCAGCTATTGTATTGGATACCGAGATAGGACTCCAAGCTCGCCGATTGCATGAGCGAATAGCTGGTCTCGACCAGGGTAGACCAGTGCGTGAGCACGGGCCACTGGAGCGACACGTCCACCTGCTCCTGGACCCCGCGGATATACCGGTGACCGACGGTTATGATGGCGTTGGGCTTGGGACTGTACTCGACATAGGCGTCGCCCTCGTCGGTCTGGTCATTGTTGGGGTTCCAGGCCAGTGATCCACGTACATACCAGTGCCGGCTGAGTCGCGCATAGGCCTCCGCCGCCAGATCCGAGGTGCGATTGAGGACGCGCGTCTGGTAGGTGGCATAGATCGAGGGTTTGTGGAAGTAATAAATCTCACCGACGCTCGCGCGCAGCCGTTCGCGACCCGTGGAGGAATAGAGGCGCGTGGTGAGACCGGCTATCAGCTGGTTCGCGTCTACCTGGCGGTCCGGCCCGAAGAAACTGTTGGTGCGAAACAGGTTCGTATAGGTAAACGGCGCCGGGGCGGTATCGAAGAATGGGATCCCCTGCTGGTTGCGATAAGGGACGTACAGATACGAGAGCTCCGGCTCCAGGGTCTGGCGGCCTCCGCCTTTGAGTGTGCGCTCGAAGACCAGACCATCGCTGAGACTCGCAATCGGCGTGGTTCTATGAATGGTCGGCTGACCCGCGATCCAATAGTCGGTCTCGCGGACTGCGAGCCGTGGGGTTATGAAGCCGGCGGGCCAGCGCCACGGATAGCTCAATGCCGGCTCGAGGTCGAGGCGATCGGCGGGGGGCGTTCCCCCGCCCAGAAAGCGCGCGGCACTGGCCTTCAGACGGTAGTGCAGGCGATTGGGCTTGGCCGTGCCTCGTGCGTTAAGGAACAGCCCGGGGAGTTCTTCGTAGGGCTTGTAGGCGGCGCCGATGCTCGTATCGAGGAGCTGATAGGCACTGCTCGTGACCTGCAATCGCAAGTGCCGGCCTGAATAACCGACCGCGCCCAGCTGCGGCAGGTCGATTTGGCTCGCGAGCGCGAAATTAGCGCTGAAGTCGGTATAGAACGCCGGGTCTGAGACCCGGTTGTAGTTGATGCTCGCCCACCAATAGGGGTTGAAAACCTGGTTGTGGGCGATGTGCAGGGCGTAGCGCGGACCGCCATACACACGATCGACGGGAATGTAGTCGATGCGATCCGAGCCGCTATACCCAAGACCCAGGTAACGGAAGTGGTTACGAAACAGCACCCCGCGCCGCGTCATGATCTCGGGCGTCGTGGTCAGATCGTAGTTGGGCGCGAGATTCCAATAATAAGGGATCGACAACATGATCCCCGAATTGCTCGCGGTGCCGTAGCGCGGCGGCAGGAAACCGGACTTGCGTTTGGATGATATAGGGAAGCTCAAGTACGGCCAGTAGAAGATCGGGACACCGTGAAAATACACGCGCGCATTGGTGGCGATGCCCACGTCCTTGGTGTAATTCAAGTGCAGCCGGTCGGCGTCTATATACCAGACCTTGGTGCCCTCCGGGCACATCGTATAACGCGTATCCTTGATGTCCGACTTATGGCGGCTCCTCAGGATCACCATGACCGCGCGTCCGCGCGCATTGCTGCCCGGAAGCACAAAACGCACCGCGCGCGCCACGCCCCGGCCCGTGGCCCGGTTCATGTGCAGATAATGGGCGCGCAACTCGCCACCCTGGGCGTTGGTCACGCGCACATGCCCAATGGCCGTAAACGCGTTGGTCCGGCGATTGAAGCGGATACGCTGCGCATGCACGGTCTCCGTACCGTAGGTCAGGACGACCTTGCCGCTGAACACGGTTACGCCGTCGGCGAAGGCGCGCGCCTTGTCGGCCACGACATGGGCGATCTTGCGGCCTCCGCGGGTGCCCACGAACGGGGTCGGGTGGGTGGCAGGCGCAGGGCATGCGGCGCTCGCGCTGCAAGAGACTATAAGTAACAGCAGGAGCCCCGTCGAAGAGCGCGCGGCAACGATCCGGGGCATCGGGGTGTCGGTCAAATGTCAATGGCGGCTAAAATCGCATACAATCGCCCGCCGAGGCAAGGCCTCGTCCGGTTATAAGGAGAAATTTCGTGACCGATGACAAGCGGTTGGCGGCCCTCATACAATTCACGCGGCGCATACTGGGCACCTCCGGATTCACGATCGCGCCGGCATCATCCGACGCGAGCTTTCGGCGCTACTTCCGCATCACATCAGGCGGGGAGTCCTGGGTCGCCATGGACGCGCCCCCGAACAAAGAGCCGCTTGCGCCGTTTGTCCGTGTCGCCCAGCGTTTCGGCGCCCTCGGCCTGCACGTGCCCAAGGTGCTGGCCTGCGATCTTGACACCGGTCTCGCCTTGCTGACCGATCTCGGACACACCCCCTACCTCGACAAGCTCGACGATGCCACCGCCGACCGCCTGTACGGCGATGCCCTAGGGGCCCTAGTGGTCCTGCAGGGCGGGACCTTCTCCGACCCGGACTTCCTGCCGCCCTACGACGAAGTGCTGCTCAGGCGGGAGATGGAGCTCTTTCCGGAATGGTATCTAAGAGGCTATCTCGGGCATACGATAACGGGCGGCGAGCGCCGCCTGCTCGACCAGGCCTTCGACGACCTCAGCGCGAACGCGCTCCATCAGCCCCAGGTCTGGGTCCATCGCGATTACCACTCGCGCAATCTGCTGGTCAACACGCTCCACAATCCCGGGATCCTGGATTTTCAGGATGCCGTGCGCGGCCCGATCACCTATGACCTCGTGTCCCTGCTGAAGGACTGCTACGTGGCATGGCCGAGGGAACGCGTGGTCGACTGGGTCAAGGGCTATTGCCAGCTGGCGCGCGAATCCGGACTCCACCAGTGCGATGACGAGGCCGTCTTCCTCGAATGGTTCGACCGCATGGGCATCCAACGGCACCTGAAGGTCGCGGGAATATTCGCGAGATTACACCTGCGCGACGGTAAGCCGGGATATCTGGGCGACCTGCCGCTCACCATGCATTACCTGCGGGAGGCGACCGCGCTCTACCCGGATCTTTGCGACCTGCACACCTTCCTGCGCGCGCTCCCGGAGTCCCCATGAAGGCCATGATCCTGGCGGCCGGCCGGGGTGCGCGCATGCGTCCTTTGAGCGACGTTATACCCAAGCCGCTTTTGGCGGTACACGGAACGCCGCTCTTGGATCGCCTGATAAGTCAGCTGGCGCGCGCGGGATTCACGGACATCGTCATAAATGTCGCGCATCTCGGCGAGAAGATCCGCGCGCACCTGGGAACCGGCGCACAGCTGTCCGTCACCGTCAGTTACTCAGACGAGGGTCCGGCCGGGCTCGAGACAGGCGGGGGCATCCGCCGCGCCCTGCCATTGCTCGGCTGCGACCCGTTTCTCGTGGTCAACGGCGACATCTACACGGACTATGATTTTGCGCGCCTGCCCGCATCGCTTGCCGGACTGGCGCACCTCGTTCTCGTGGATAACCCGGAACATCACCCGGAAGGGGATTTCGGGCTATGCGATGGGCAGGTGGGGGATAACGCGCCGCGACTCACATTCGCCGGAATAGGCGTATATCGGGCCGCGTTATTCGCGGATGCGACCGCGGATCGCTTCCCGCTGGCCCCGCTCCTGCACCGCATGAGCGCTCGCGGGCTGATATCAGGCGAACACTATCACGGCCTGTGGACCGACGTCGGCACGCCCGAGCGATTGGCGGCCTTGAATGCGGGGCCGCGCTGATGGACACCGTCGGGGACGTCGCATTACCCGCCGAACTCGTGGCCCGGCTGCGCGCGCGCTGGCAACTGCTGATCGATATCGCGGTGTGGGGCGACATAAAAAGCGAGCAGTTGGGGCTTTTGACCAGGCTGCGTAAACGCATCCTGGAGCTCGGTGAACGGCTCAAATCACTCGATGCCGACCGCGCCTGGATCCCCAAAAGGCGTGAGCGCATCAAAAACCTGCTGGGGTCATGTCTGAGCGCGCGCGACACGCTACTGCAAACGGAACGCGCCGCCCAGGGCGTCACGGGCGGCCGCGACAAGGATGCCCTGTCGCAGGTCCTCGTAGATCTCCATCGGATCATGACGACCGAGCTGCAGGAACACGAGAACGCCTGGGCCGAGACCCTTCAGGTCTTGAACAAGGGAAGCCTGGAGGACGAGGAGGACGAGGAGGACGCGTAAAAAAGGCCGTGTCGAAGACACGGCCTCTTACGGCCCCGCGCGGGCTACTTCTTCTTGGAACGCGCCTTCTTCTTGGTGGACGTGGTCTTGGTTGTCACCGACTTCTTGGCTGCCATCTTGGTGCGCGACGTCGACGTCGCCATCCGGGTTGACGCCTTCTTCGGTGCGGCCTTCTTGACCGACGCCTTCTTGACGGACGCCTTCTTTGTCACCGACTTTTTGACGGCGGCCTTCTTGACCGACGCCTTTGCAGGCGCGCTTTTTCGCACCGCCTTCTTGGGCGCCGCCGCCTTCTTCTTTATTGCCATACGCTCACTCCTTCGTTCATGTTAAGAGCTGCGCTCCGCCAACTCTCCGCCTCCCTTGAGTTCGGGCGTCGGGGCAAGGAGCCAACCGGCCAGTGCGCGACCGAAACGCCATATCGGCCGCGTGTTGCGAGCGCGATATCTCGAGGCGCGCCCAATTCCCGTCACAAACGGCGCACACGCTGTCTACATCACGAGATCGCATCGCCGTCAAGCCTAACTGTAACAGCGATATCAACATTTGCAAACAATTTGCGTGGCCGTTTCCCAAGAAACCCATGCCGACAGGCGCGTATGTTGCTTGCCGTGTCGCCATGAGGGCGCCGGAGAGCATCCGCGCGCATCACACCATCGCTTTGTGCGCATCCATCGGGCAAGCACCCGATCATGCGCAACCGGTGCCGTAAGGCGTGGGTCCGGCCAGCGGATCTCGCATCCGGCAAGCCACAACGCGCAAACTCATCGACCGTCGGCTGCGCGGCGCCCGATCCCGTCGGCTCGGACGTGAGTCCGGCACGCGCCGATCGTGCATCTGGCATGATAGGCGGCGCATAATGCCCGAAGCGGGTTCATGGTGCATGTGTCTGCGCCGGCCATTTCCGTCCGCTGCCGAACCTCGAAGGAGGGTTATCGATGACCGAGCTTACCGCAACCAGGCTTCAGACATTGAAAGACCAGCTCACGCGCCGGCGCCAGGACCTGCTCGCCATGATCCAGGCCGGAACCAGCGATGCCGGTCATGACAATCTGCGCCGCATAACAGGTGAGGTCGCGGATTCGGGCGACGAATCAACAGCCCTCCAACAGACCGATCTGAACCTTGCCGAGATGGAAAACGAGGTACGCGATCTGCGCGCCGTCGACCGTGCCCTGGAGCGCATGAAGGAAGGCGTTTACGGGCAATGCACCGAGTGCGGGCACCACATCCCCTACGCGCGCCTCGAGGCCTACCCAACCGCTGAGCGCTGCACCGATTGTCAGACGCGCTACGAACGGCTCTACGGGGGGCGTGACGTGACACCGTCGCTTTGAGGTTCGGCGCTCGCGTTATCAGGCGCCACGGGCGTCTGGCAGGCGAGCGGCATCGCATCCATGGCGATGACGTTGCCGAAGGCGCGCAGGCCTCCTGGCCGAGCGAGCGCGCGAGGCGGCGAAGGGCCGGCGGCACGGCGGGTGGGCGCGCACGGACGCGATCACGGGAGCCGCATCGCGCGATCTGCTAGAATGTCCCGCGCGGCAGGCGTTGCCGTTTGGTGTGGTGGACACGACGATGCAATTGACCGTGGTTGGCACGGGTTACGTGGGGCTCGTAACAGGCGCATGCTTTGCCGAGATGGGCAACGAGGTCACCTGCGTCGACATAGACGAACGCAAGATCGAGAATCTCAAACGGGGCATACTGCCGATATACGAGCCGGGGCTCGAGACCATCGTAAGCGGCAATGTGAGCGCAAAGCGCCTACAGTTTAGCACCTCGCTTCAAGACGCCTTGGCCGCGAGCGATGTCTACTTCATAGCCGTGGGCACGCCGCCCAACACAGACGGTTCGGCAGACCTGCGCTATGTTCTTGACGTAGCCCGCGACATCGGCCGCTACCTGAGTCACTACGCCATAATCGTCGACAAGTCGACCGTGCCGGTCGGAACCGCGGAGCGCGTACGCGAGGCGATCGCAGCCGAGCTTCAGGCCCGCGGGGTCGACATCCCCTTCGATGTCGTGAGCAATCCGGAGTTTTTGAAGGAAGGCGACGCCGTGGCCGATTTCATGCGGCCCGACCGCGTCATCGTCGGATGCGACTCCGATACGGCGCGTGACCGCATGCGGGACCTCTATGCGACCTTCATGCGCAATCATGAGCGCCTGCTGTTCATGAGCGTGCGCGCGGCGGAAATGACGAAATACGCCGCCAACGCCATGCTGGCGACGAAGATATCGTTTATCAACGAGATCGCGAATCTTTGTGAGCGTCTGGACGTGGACGTGGAAAGTGTCCGCCGCGGCATAGGATCGGACAGTCGTATAGGCTACTCGTTCATCTATCCCGGCTGCGGCTATGGCGGGTCGTGCTTCCCGAAGGATGTCAAGGCCATCATTCGCATGGCCGACGATTGCGGATTCGAGCCTGTGGTCTTGAAGGCGGTCGAGGCGCGCAACGAACAACAAAAACAGCTGCTGTTTGGGCATATCGTCCGCGAATACGGCAACGACCTCAAAGGACGCCGTTTCGCGCTTTGGGGGCTCGCCTTCAAGCCCGGAACGGATGACATGCGCGAGGCCTCGTCGATCGTGCTCCTGAACGCCTTGATCGCGGCGGGCGCGCGGGTCACGGCCTACGATCCCGTGGCGACCCAGGCGGCGCACGCCGAGCTCCCGGAGTCCTGGTTCAAAAGCGGCGCGCTTGTGCTCGCGAATGATCAATACCAGGCCCTGGAGGGGGCCGACGCCCTGATCCTGGTCACGGAATGGAAGCCTTTCCGGCACCCGGATTTCGAGCGCATGGGGCGACTTCTCAAGGAACCGCGCATCTTCGATGGCCGCAACCAATACGACCCGCAACGCCTCGGCGAGGCGGGATTCCGCTATACGGGCATCGGGCGCTCGAATATCCGTCAACCGGAATGATCTTCGAGAGTTGACAGGGCGCGGCGGGCACCGTAGCGTGGGGCATGAGGAGGAACCATGACCCACACAACGCACGCCGTTGAAGACCTTTTTGCCCACGCCTTTTTCGATCTTCTGTTCGAGGCCCATACCGTCCATAGGCGTCACTTCGATGCCAACGAGATCCAGATCAGCACGCTGCTCTCGATCAAGACCGGTGGCTGTCCGGAGGATTGCGGATACTGCCCGCAGTCGCGGCGTCATGACACGGGTGTTCAGGACGAGGCCTTGCTCGATATCGACGAGGTGCTGGCGGCCGCGCGCCGCGCCAAGGCAAGCGGGGCCGGACGCTTTTGCATGGGGGCGGCATGGCGTGGTCCCAAGGAGCGCGACCTAAAGCGCGTGGCGGAGATGATCGCCGCAATCCGCGGCCTGGGACTCGAGACCTGCGCGACGCTCGGGCTTTTGCGCGAAGGCCAGGCCGAGCAGCTGGCCGAGGCCGGACTCGATTATTACAACCATAACCTTGATACCAGTCCGGAATTCTATAAAGAGGTAATCGGGACGCGGACCTATGACGACCGCCTAGAGACGCTCGCGCGGGTGCGCAAGGCCGGGCTCAAGGTGTGCTGCGGGGGGATAGTAGGCATGGGGGAGACGCGCCACGACCGCGCCGGACTCATCGCCCAACTCGCGGCGCTCGATCCGCCGCCGGAGAGCGTGCCGATCAATCTTTTGGTGCGCGTACCGGGGACACCGCTCGGGGATGAACCGAGCCTGGAGCCCTTCGAGTTCGTGCGCACCATCGCCGTGGCGCGCATCTGTCTGCCGACGAGCCGCGTACGCATCGCCGCGGGTCGCGAAGGCATGAGCGAGGAGCTGCAGGCCTTGTGTTACTTCGCCGGCGCCAATTCGATCTTCGCGGGCGACATGCTGCTCACCACGCCAAACCCCAAGGTCGCCGCCGATCAGGCATTGTTTGCCAAGCTCGGCCTCAAGACCTCCTCTTGTGCGGGCGATAGGGCGGCACAGACAGCGGATCGAGCGGCCACTCATGGCGCGGGTAGCGGGCCGCGAGCGCGCGCCTGAGCTCGGGATAGGCGCCCCGCCAGAAGCCCTGGAGGTCGGAGGTCACCTGCAGCGGCCGGCGCGCGGGCGAAAGCAGCTCCACCGTGACCGCGACGCGGCCGGCGTCCAGCCGGGGCGTCTCGGTCATCCCCAAGAATTCCTGCACGGGAGCGGCGAGCACCGGGGGGCCGCCGCCGGTATAGCGAAGCGGATACGGGCGGCCCGAACGCAGCGGCACCGAGGCCGGCGCCAGACGGTCGATCTCGTGTCGTTGGACGGATGAGAGCAGCCCATGATAGAGCCCGCGAGCCACGTCCACGGACGCCGCGGCAGTCTGGCCGCGGGGCGCAATGACCGCCGCCGAAAGCCACTGGACGTGGCTGACGAGCGCGGCATCACTGACATCGGGCCAGCCCTCGCGAGACGGTAAGGACGCGAGCCACGCGAGCCGCGCGCGCAGGGCCAACGCCTCCTCGGTCCACGGAAGCGCGGCAAGACCCGCGCGTCGCACCGCGGCCTCCAGGGCCTCCGGGAAATCCGCATCTCGGGGGACGGCACAGGGGAGTGCCTGCAAGCGGATGTCGCCCAGACGCCGCTCCTTGTACGCCGCAAAGGTATATGTGCGTTCATCCCAACGCACGCATAGGCGTTCGACGGCCGATCGCTGGGCGTCGTCCCACAAGGATCCAGAGAGGGGCACCGCCAGGCGCATCCACGGACCCTCAGCGGTCTCCTCGACGATCAGCGCCAAGAGCGCATCCTGGCGGCTCAAGGGGTCGGCAAGCGCAAGGCGCGCGCGTGGACCGCAGGCCAGCTTGAAGACTGCGGTCTCACCGCGCTCCACACACAAAGCGACGCGATCACCGTAGACCGGCAGGAGAAGCCGCGCCAGCTCTTCATCATGCGCGCCCTCACCGTTCCAGGCCGGCACGCGTACGCGCGCCGCGAGACGACGCATGCGCCGCGCGGCCGCCGAGTCGGGATGCGTCCGCAACCACGTAAGCCGCGTGGCGAGCGCGACGTCATCGCGATCACGAACCGTGTCACGCTCGTCTACGATCGCCGCCACGGCACACAATAACGGCTGGTGTGCGGGCGCGGCGCAGGCGAGGGCTGCGCCCAGGCGCGGACTGAACCCATGATCCACGGTACGGCGACCGACGGTTGTGATCGTGCCGTCCAGGGCGACAAGCCCGAGCTCGTGGAGCCGTCGGCGCGCAGCCGCGAAGGCCGCAGACGGAGGGGGCGTAAGCCAATGCAGGCCGGCAGCGTCCGGCGTACCCCAGGCGGCGAGATCGAGCGCCAACGCGCTGAGGTCGGCCTGCTCGATCTCCGGCCGCGCGAAACGGGGTCGGCCACGGTGATCTTCCGGGGTCCATAGCCGCAGGCAATGACCGGGGCGCACGCGTCCCGCGCGCCCGGCGCGCTGGTCGGCGATGTCCTGGCTTGCCGGGGACGTAACGAGCCGCGTAAAGCCGTTGGCATGATCGAAACAGGCGGTGCGGACAAGGCCCGCGTCGACGACGCCGTCGACGCGCGGCAATGTGATGCTGCTCTGCGCGACCGCGCTTGCAAGGATCACGCGCCGCGGTCCCTCGCGCTCTCGTACCAGATCCTGCTCCGCGCCCGACATCGCGCCGTGGAGGCGGCGAAGCGTAATACCCATGGCCGCCATATCGCCTTCCAGCGCGCGCTCGCAGTGCGCGATCTCACGCAGGCCTGGCAGAAACACCAGCACATCACCACGGGTGACGGCGAGGACGCGCAGCACGCCATCGCGTACGAGCCGGTCGAGGCGCAGGCCGGCGGCCCGCGGGAGATAGTCGATGGCCACGGGGAATTGCCGTCCCTGTGATTCCACGAGCGGCGCATCCGGAAAATACCGGGTGAACGCGGTATCGGAGAGCGTCGCCGACATGAGCAGGACGCGCAGATCGGTACGCAGGCCTAACTGGATATCGCGAACCAGCGCCAGGCCCAGGTCCGTCGCCAGATGTCGCTCATGCACCTCGTCGAAGATCACAAGACCGGTGTCGGCAAGCTCGGGATCGCGCTGCAGGCGGCGGGTCAACACACCCTCGGTCATGACCTCGATGCGCGTCGCCCCCGAGACTGCGGTCTCGGTGCCGGTACGATAGCCGATCGTGGCGCCGGGACGCTCGTGGATGACCGAGGCCATCCATTCACAGGCCAGACGCGCCGCGAGCCTGCGCGGCTCGAGCATGAGGATCTTGCGCGAGCCGAGGGCGGGCAGATCAAGCAGCGCGGGGGGTATGGCGGTGGTCTTGCCGCTACCGGTCGGCGCCGACAGGAGCACCACGCCATGGTCTGACAACGCCGCCCGAAGATCGCCGATACAGGCAGCAACCGGTAACGCGTCGAGCCCGGGGCCCGTCACGCGATGGCGCCGCCTTGCACGGCCAGCGTCCCCGAACGCCCATCGATCTCGCCTTGGACGAGCTCATTGACCGGCACCGCGTCGGGCTGCGCCAATACCGTCTGGGCGACCGCCGCCAACGTGAGGAACTGCACGCGCATGGACACGGCGCGCGTCAGGAACTCGCGGAACCAGTCCCGTTTGACGAGGCCCTCGATCTCGGCATGGACGGTCATCACGTTGACCGCGTTGCGGTGCAGCAGGGAAAAATAGTGCGTGGCGAGCAGCTCGTCGGGAAAATCGGGGCGGCCCATGAGTTCATCGAGGGTCGGGAGCGTGGTGGGGATCTGGAGCGTGCGAAAGCGTTGGCCGCGGACGGCGGGGAAAAACGGCGTGCTGCCGCGCGTGTCGCTGGCATAGGCGAGCCCCGCCTCGTCGTAGACCGTGAGGCTGTGCGCGTCCGCCTGCCAGCCGGCAGCGGCGGCAGCGGTGGCCGCGACCCCGAAGACGCGCGCGAATTCCGTGCGTGCCCGGCCAAACTCCGCGCGCACCTCGGCAAGACGCATGCGATGGAGGCCGTCTTGCCAGCGGATGTGATCGTAGCAATGGATGCCGACCTCGTGACCGGCATCGCGGATGGCGCGCATGACATCGGCATGGCGTCGACCGATATACGGGCCCGGCCACAATACGCCATTCAACAACGTACGCATTCCATAGGTGCCGATGACGCTCGTGCGTCTGACCTTTTTCAGGAACCCGGGACGAAAGACCCGCCGCAAGGCCCGTCCGGTATTGTCCGGACCCAGGGAGAAGAAAAAGGTCGCGCGTATCCCGAGCTCATCGAAAACCCGCGCCAAGGCGGGGACACCGAGGCGCGTGCCACGCTCGGTGTCCACATCGACCTTTACGGCAATGATGATGTCGGGCATCCCCTTATTGCAGTTCCTGAGATGGACGATCGAGATGGTAGTCGAGAGTCTTCTTCAAGGCGGTCGTAAGATCGGTGCGCGGCTCCCAGCCGAGATAATTGCGGGCATTCTCGATCGAAGGTACGCGCGTCAGAATATCCTGATAACCCTCGCCGTAATATTCCTTCGAGTTGACCGCCACAACCTTCACCTGGTCGGCCAACGCCGCATACCGGGGATAGGACCGGACCAGGGTCACGAGCGCATCCGCGAGCTCTTTGATGGAGCAATCGTTGGCCGGGTTGCCGATATTGAAGATGCGGCCGTCGGCGCAGCCGTCGCGGTTTTCTATGATGCGCAACAGGGCGTCGACGCCATCATCGATATACGTAAAGCTGCGTCTCTGATTGCCGCCGTCGACGAGCTGGATATCCTTGCCGCGCAGGATATTGCCGAGAAACTGGGTGAGGACGCGCGAACTCCCTTCCTTGGGCTCGAGGATGTTGTCGAGCTTGGGTCCGATCCAATTGAAGGGGCGAAATAGGGTAAAGGGCAGGCCTTCCTTGCCATAGGCATAGATGACGCGGTCCATGAGCTGCTTCGAGCAGGAATAAATCCAGCGCTGCTTGTGGATGGGGCCCAGCACCAGATGGCTCGTCTCCTCGTTGAAGGGGGTATCGGCGCTCATGCCATAGACCTCGGACGTCGAGGGAAACAGCACGCGGCGCTTATAGCGCACGCATTTGCGCACGATATCGAGATTGGCCTCGAAATCCAGCTCGAAGACCCGCAGGGGGTCTGTGACATAGGTGGCAGGCGTGGCGATGGCCACCAACGGCAACACGACATCGCACTTCTTGATGTGATATTCGATCCACTCGCGATTGACCGTGATATCGCCCTCCACGAAATGGAATCGCGGATTGCCGAGGCAGGTCTCGAGCTTGTCGTTATTCATGTCCATGCCATAGATCTCCCAGTCCTTTTGCTCGAGGATGGCCTGGGTCAGGCTGTTACCTATGAATCCGTTCACTCCTAGAATCAGGACTTTCAAGGCCATTATGCTTCTCCAAGATGATGGCGGGGCACCGGCTGCGATCAGCCGACGCGCTCCCCAATGATGAAATCCCGGCGTCCGGGGGCATCCGGCTCAGCCCACTCGAGCCTGTCCACCCGAAACCCCCCATCGCGGGTCGCCACGATGAGCGGCTCCACGGAGACGACACACCCCGCGGGCTTGCGGTCCCCGGGGGCGAGCACGACCGGCCGACCCCACCAGACCCGAAAGCGCGCCCCACGCAGCGCGCTGAAGGCCCCGGGATAGGGCTCGGTGAGCGCGCGCACGAAATTGAAGACCGACACCGCGTCACGATCCCAGTCTATGCGCCCATCCTCCGGTCCCCTGCCGCCAAAGGTGGTCGCCCGACTCTCATCCTGCGGGCGGCGCGGCGCACGGCCGGCGATGATGGCGTCGTGGCTGCGCGCGAGCACCGTGACCGCCGCCTCCGTCACCTTCAGAAACACGTCGTAAGCGGTGTCGTCGGGGCCGATAGGACAGGCCTCTTGATCGACTATATCACCGGCATCGGCGCGCGCGACCATATGATGGAGGGTCGCGCCGGTCTCCCGTTCGCCGTGGATGATCGCCCAATTGATGGGCACCCGCCCGCGGTACCGCGGCAATAACGATCCATGCATATTGAAGGCGCCGTAGCGCGGAATCGCGAGGATCTCGCGCGGGATCATGTTTCGGTAATAGAACGAGTAGAGCACATCCGGACGCCATTCGGAAATCCGCGCGACGATCGCCGGGTCTTTCAAGGACGAGGGGGTGAGGACCGGCACTCCGGCATCGCGCGCGAGACCGGCGACCGATCGAAACCAGATCCGCTCGCGGGCATCATCCTCGTGGGTAAAGACCACCGGGACAGAGACGCCGCGTGACAGCAGCCACTCAAGGCAGCGGTAGCCGACCTCGTGATAACCAAAAACGATAACCTGTGGGCTACTGGTCATCGATGGCCTGAACGACCTCGCGGATCACGAAACGCGGGCGCTTGCGGACCTCGAGATAGATCCGCCCGATATACTCGCCGATGATCCCGAGGCCGAAGATCCCGAGGCCCACAAGGAAATACATGATGCCAAACAGCGTGAAGACGCCCTGGACCTCGGGTCCGATAAAGATACGCTGCAAAAGGAGATAGACCACGAGGATGGCGCTCAAAAGCGATACCGCGAAGCCGAGCATGGTGAAGACCTGCAGCGGTACCAGCGAAAAGCCGGTCATGAGATCGAAGTTCAACCGCAGAAGGTTGTAGATATGATACTTCGAGTGGCCGGCGGCGCGCGGCGCATGGGATACCTCGATCTCGGTCGGATTGGCCGCGAAGTTATAGGCGAGCGCCGGGATGAAGGTGGAGACCTCGCCGCTCGTCGCGATACTGTCGACAATGTGCCGCCGGTAGGCGCGCAGCATGCAGCCCTGGTCGCGCATTTCGATACGCGTGATGCGTGCCCGTATCATGTTGATAAGCCGTGAGGCATTGCGCCTAAACCAGGTATCCTGGCGGTCGCGCCGGTAACCACCGACGACATCGAAGCCCTGCTCGATCTTCTCGATGAGGCGCGGGATATCCTCGGGCGGGTTCTGGAGGTCGGCATCCAGGGTCACGATGACATCGCCACGCACGTACTCGAAGGCCGCCATGATGGCCATATGCTGGCCGAAGTTGCCGTTGAAATCGATGACCCGCACCTGCGCGGGGCGCTGCGCGTGGAGTTCCCGCAAGATCTCGCCGGAGCGGTCGGCGCTGCCGTCGTTTGTAAACACGATCTCGTAGGGCCGTCCCATGGCATCCAGCACCGCCACGAGGCGCTCGAAGAGCGGCCTTAGGTTCTCCTCCTCGTTAAAGACGGGGATCACTGCGCTCACATACGGACGCATGGATCAGGCCCGGGCAAAGACGTCGGCCATAGCCGCGATCACGCGGTCCTGATCGGCGTCCGTCATGGCGGGAAACAACGGCAGGCTCACGATGCGCTCGGAGATGCGTTCGGCGCGCGGGAAATCGCCGAGCCGATACCCGTAGCGGTCCCTATAATAGGGGTAGAGGTGGGCCGCGCGGTAATGAATGGCCGTGCCGATATTGCGTGCCTTCATCTCGGCCATGAAGCGCTCGCGGTCCATGCCTGCGGCCTCCACGTTCAAAAGCGGCGCGAACAGATGCCAGGCCGGGCGATGATCATAGCGCGGCGCGGCCGGTAGCTCCCATTGCGGCCAGTCGGCGAGATGCTTGCGGTAACGCTCGGCAAGCTCGGTGCGGCGACGGATGAAGTCATCAAGGGCCGGGAGCTGGTGCAGGCCGAGTGCCGCCTGCATGTCCATCATGTTGTATTTGAACCCGGGCGCTATGATCTCGTAGTGCGCAGACCCCTGCTTGCCGAAGCGATTCCAGGCCTCCCGGTCCATGCCGTGAAAACGCGCCAGGGCGACGTCCGCGGCCAGGCCCTCATCGGATGTCATGACGGCCCCGCCTTCGCCCGTCGTAATGTTCTTGTTGGGATGAAAACTGAATACCTGCGTGTCGCCGAAGGCGCCGATGCGCCGATCCTTGTATTCGGCCCCTATGGCGTGCGCGGCGTCTTCGATCACCCGCAGGCCATGCCGGTGGGCCAGCGCATACAAGGGATCGAGGTCCACGGGTACCCCGGCGAAATGGACCGGCACGATGGCGCGCGTGCGCGGCGTGATGGCCGCCTCGATGCGGCCGACGTCGATGTTGTAGCCATCGCGCTCGACATCGACGAGCACCGGTCGGCCGCCGGCGATGACGATAGTGTTCAACGTCGCGGCAAAGGTCATGGGGGAGGTGATCACCTCCTCGCCCGGGACCAGGCGCAGGGCGGCGAGCGTCAGATGCAGACCGGCGGTCGCCGACGACAAGGCCAACGCAAAGGCCCCACCCGTATAGGCCTTGAGGGCCTCCTCGAACCGCTTGACGCGGGGTCCTGTGGTAATCCAGCCCGAGCGCAGACAGGCTACGACCTCGGCAATCGCTTCCTCGCTCAAGGTCGGGCGCGAGAAGGGGAGAAAATCGCCCTCGAAATCGCTCATGTCAGCTCCTTGTGATGAGGTAAGTGCCGAGGATGATGACGCCGATCCCGGCAAGCCGTACCGGCGTCAGCGCCTCCTGAAAGAGATAGTAGGCCGCCACCGCGTTCATGATATAGCCAAGGCTCAGCATGGGGTAGGCGAAGCTGACCTGGACGCGCGACAGCACCAATAGCCAAATGACGAAGCTTATAACATAGATCACAAGCCCCGCGAACACGAACGGATTGAAGGCGATGCGCAGGCCGATGGGGATGATATTGGCCCAGTCGAAGGTGAAATAGCCGATGCGCCGCATGCCCTCCTTCAATACGAGCTGGGCCGCGGCGTTCAGGAATACGCCGAACAGGATGAGCGGCAGATAGCGCATGGTCAGGGGGCCTTGTTGCCGACAACGACGTTGAAGGCGTTCTGCGCCACCATGTACATGCGGATGCCGCGCTGACGCAGCCGCTGATAGGTCGCGCGGCTTGTCACCATATACACCGTGCGGCCGCTGTTCCACTGCCGCCAGAATGCCGGGCCACGCATGATCCAAGGGGTCTTTTCGAGGGTCGCGCCGTAACCGAGCTCGCCCTTGTAGTTCACCACCTCGACACGGCGACGCAGATAGAACGGCACGTCCTGGTAGTACCAGCCGTAACACGCGACGATCGCATGAGGGGTAAGGCGCGGGCGCAGCTTCAGGACCAAGGCCTTGACCGTGCGCGTATCGAGATAGGGTGCGGAGGCATTGACGCCGAGCAGAAAGACGCTAAAGCCGACGGTCAGCACGATGACCCCGGCGGCAAAGCCCCGCCGGAGGCCGGCCCAGGCGCTGGCGATGGCGGTCAAGGCTAGGGTGGCGCCCAGCAAGGCCATGGCGATGGCCATGGTGTGCGGCTCGAGACTGGGTCGCGTCGCCGGGACGATGAAGGCCGCGGCCGCACCGAGCGCCACGCCAACCGGCGCGATCGCGCGGAACGCCCAGCGGTCGCCGCGTCCAAGGGCCCGGTCCCAGCGGTGATCGAGATAGCGGCCGATGAGGATGGCAAGCGGCGGGAACACCGGCAGGATATAGGGGACGAGCTTGGAGTCGGAGGCCGAGAAGAACGCGAATATCGAGACCACCCAGATCACGAGCAACAGGGTCTCGGCGTGGCGACGGCGGTCGCGCCAGGCGAACCCCAGGTGGAACCGCGCGGTCTGGACGATGAAGGCGGTCCACGGCAGGATCCCCGCAAGCAGGACCGGCAGGAAATACCAGAACGGCTGATAGCGGTGCGCGACGTGGGTGAGGTAACGCTCAAAATGCTGGCGAACGAAGTAGTAGTGCAGGAAGGTGGGGTGCTTCAACTGCATCAGGATGTGCCAGGGCGCGGCCACGAGGAAAAAGAGCGCGAATCCGCTCGGCAGATACATGCGCTTTAGGATCGACCAGTCCCAGAGGGCGATGATCCAGAGGCCAATGGCCATCATCGGGAAGACGATGCCGATCAGACCCTTGGTGAGTGTTGCCAACGCCGCCCACAAAAAGGCCCCCCACATCCCCAGGCGCCGCGTCCGGCCAGGGGGGGCGCGGTTTGCCAGCATGAAGGTGAAAAGGCTCAGAGAGAGGAGCACCGAGACAGTCATGTCGAGCGTGACGACATGCCCCATTCCGAAATAAAGCAGCGAGGTCCCAAGGACCATGGCCGACATAAGGCCGGTACGCCGATTGTAGAGCGCGCGGCCGGTGATATAGACCGCCACACAGCCCAGTACCGCGAAGAACGCGGTCCAGAAACGCATAGACCACTGGCCGAGGCCAAACAGATGGATGGAGACGGTTTGCAGCCAATAAAAAAGTGGCGGTTTCTCGAAATACAACACGCCATCGAGTCGCGGCGTGATGTAATGACCGGTCGCGACCATCTCCCGCGGAATCTCCGAGTAGCGGGCCTCATCGGGCACACCGAGCTCGCGGGTCCCGAGCATGATGCCAAAGAGCAGCGCCGCCACGAACGTGACGAGAATGACATCGGGCAGCCAGCGGTGGGTTGGGCGCGCGGTATTGGGTGTCGAAGACATGGCGGACGGCATTTGGATTTGCGCGGCAGGGTAGCACATATGGGCCGCATAAGGCAGACGGGGTGGCGGCACAGGTGGGCCTTTTCCAACGGAATCGGGGCGGTTGCGCCGCTTATCGGCGTTCGCTACGCTAGAGGCCTCAAAAAAACCGATGGATGGAGCCTCAACAATGATAAATCAACCCCGCATCAGGATACTCGTGGGCGTGATCGCCCTGGGACTGGCCACGACCGCCTTCGCATCCCCCGCTTCTGTCGCCCTGTCGCAGGCCGTCAAGAAAGGGGCGCACATCTTCAATACCGACAGCTTCGGCAGCCATGAGCCAAGCTTCCATGGACGACACACCACCTGCTCCAGCTGCCATATCGATGGCGGACGCGTCATGGGCCGCCTGCCCAACGGCAAGCGCATCCCGAGCCTCGTCAATGCCGCCGCCATCTTCCCGCGCTATAGCCCGAAGCTGCATAAGGTGATCACCCTGGAGACCCAGATCCGCCATTGCGTCGCGAACGGCCTCATGGGTCATCCGCCCGCCTACGGCAGCCAGACGATGGCCGACCTCGTGAGCTATCTCGGTTCACTCGCGCATGGCCAGCGCATCATGATCGGCGGCAAACCGCGTTAACGCGGTTTGGGCGGCGGCACCTCGCGGATAGCAAAGGACATGTGTTCGAGATCCGCCATGACATAGGTGGCCGCCGCCCCCACGCCCCCCACGGTCCCGGGATTCACCATGGCGGTCCTGCCACCCTTCACGTTGGGGACCGATTTGACCTCGGCCACATGATCATGGCCGCAGCAGACGATGTCCCAGTCGCCGGTGCACGCAAGCGCATAGGCGTAGTGCGGATAATGCACGAGAAACACGCGCCGTCCGGCCAGCCCGATGTCGGCATCCTGTCCGTAGTAACGCACAAAGGCCTCGGATTCCTGACCCAACCGCGACATATGGAAGGTATCGCCGGCATTGTTCCCGTGGATCGCGTGGATGGGCAGGGCATGGCGGCGCAGGGTGCGCAGCGTGCTCGGCGCGACGATGTCGCCACAATGGAGCACGGCCTCGGCCCCGAGGGACTTGGCCTCGGCTACGGCGGCGTTCAGGAGTTCGCGATTGTCGTGGCTGTCGGAGACGATGCAGATCTTCATGCGCCCAGTCTAGCAATTTCCGCAAACGCCGACATCTCGATCGGGGCGGATCACGGTGGGCAAGGCCCGCCCACGAGCCCCGGGGGCGGACAATAGCCCCCGGGGATCCCGCGCCTCACAGATGGAGCAGGGGTACCAGCAAGAGCGCGACGATATTGATGATCTTGATCATCGGGTTGACCGCCGGTCCCGCCGTGTCCTTGTACGGGTCGCCGACCGTGTCACCGGTGACCGCCGCCTTGTGGGCCTCCGAACCCTTGCCTCCGAAGTGGTTGTCTTCGATGTACTTCTTGGCATTGTCCCAGGCGCCACCGCCGGTGGTCATGGAGATCGCCACGAAAAGCCCCGTGACGATGGTGCCCATCAAGACCCCGCCCAGGGCCTGGGCGCCGAGCACTACCCCGACTACGACCGGCACCAGGACCGGCAGCAACGAGGGGATGATCATCTCGCGGATCGCGGCCTTGGTGAGCATATCGACCGCGCGCGAGTAGTCGGGCCGCGCCGTGCCCTCCATGATGCCCGGGATCTCCTTGAACTGGCGGCGCACCTCGATGACGACCGAGCCCGCCGCCCGGCCCACCGCCTCCATGGCCATGGCGCCAAAGAGGTAGGGGATGAGCCCGCCAAGGAACAGGCCGATAATCACCATGTGGTTGGAGAGATCGAAGGCGAGTACTCGACCCGTGCGCGCCGTCAGCTCATGCGTGAAGTCCGAAAATAGCACGAGCGCCGCGAGCCCCGCGGATCCGATGGCGTAACCCTTGGTGACCGCCTTGGTGGTGTTGCCGACCGCATCGAGCGGGTCGGTCACGGCGCGCACGGCGGGCGGGAGATTGGCCATCTCGGCGATGCCGCCGGCATTGTCGGTGATCGGACCATAGGCATCGAGCGCGATAATCATGCCGGCCAGTGACAACATGGCGCTGGCCGCAACCGCTATGCCGTAGAGCCCGGCGAGATGGTAGGCAAGACCTATGCCCGCACAGATCACGAGCACCGGGGCGGCGGTCGCCTTCATGGAGACCGCAAGCCCGGCGATGACGTTCGTGCCATGACCGGTCGTGGAGGCCTGAGCGATATAGCGCACCGGTTTGTATTCGGTCGCCGTATAGTACTCGGTGATGACGACCAGCAGGCCCGTGACCAGAAGCCCGGTCAACGCCGAATAGTAAATGTCACTGACCGTGAGCGGCGCGCCGGCCGCCGTATGGGCGGTGATGCCGTGCATGAGCCAGCGCGTGACGGGGTAAAAAAGCGCGGCGGCAATGACGCCGGTGACGATGAGGCCGCGATAGAGGGCGTTCATGATCTTGCCGCCCTCGCGCGCCCTTACAAACCACGTGCCGATGATCGAGGCGACTATGGAGGCGGCGCCCAGGGCCAGCGGATAGATCAAGGCCCCATGAAAGCCCGGGAAATCCAGATGGCCGAGCAGCAAGGTAGCGACGACGGTGACGGCATAGGTCTCGAAGAGATCCGCGGCCATGCCCGCGCAATCCCCGACGTTATCCCCGACGTTGTCGGCGATGACCGCGGGATTACGCGGGTCATCCTCGGGTATGCCGGCCTCGACCTTGCCGACAAGATCGGCGCCGACATCGGCCCCCTTGGTGAAGATTCCGCCCCCTAAGCGCGCGAAGATCGAGATCAGAGACCCTCCGAAGGCAAGCCCCACGAGCGGCGAGACGTCTATATGGCCGGAGGCGGGTGCGAGCGCGCGCAACACGGCGAAGTAGCCGGCCACCCCCAAAAGGCCGAGGCCGACCACCAAAAGCCCAGTGATCGCCCCGCCACGAAAGGCCACGCGCAACGCGGCATTGATCCCGCCCGAGGCGGCGGCCGCCGTACGCACGTTCGACCGGACCGAGACGTTCATACCGATATAACCGGCAAGTCCGGACAGGATGGCGCCGATCGCAAACCCTATGGCCGTAAGATGCTGCAGGAAAACGAAGAGCAGAATGAAGAGAATGACGCCGACCAGTCCAATCGTGCGGTACTGGCGATTCAGATAGGCCTGAGCCCCCTCCTGGATGGCGTGCGCGATCTCCACCATACGCGCCGTACCAGTCGGCTGCTTCATGACCCACAGAATGGAAACCCCCCCGTAAAATAACGCCAACAGGGCACAAACGAACACGACCGCAAGATCGATAGACATGCTATGGCTCCCCTAGGATGACAACTGAAAATTGTGCACTGCCTGGGGCGGGCGCCTGTTCATGTTATGGCTTCTTCAGCGCCAACCCTCCCTCGAACCGGGTCCCCGGCTCGAACCCAAAGACGCGGTCCAATCCGACTTCGCGGATCAAGCCGTCGACCGCAGCCTGACCATGCTCTCGGAAGACCTCCGAGAGTATGAGCTTGGCCGCATTTCCGTTATAAAAGCCCCCGAAGCCAGCTTGCACCTGCAAGAGTTCGCGGGCCTTGTCAATTGTCATGGCTAGACCTTGAATTCCCCGCCCAGCTTTTTCTTGACGGGCGCATTCTTCAGTCGCACATAGTGCGGCAGGCCGTTTTTATACGGCGGATAATCCTCTCCCTGGATGAGGGGCTCGAGATAGGTGCGGCACTTGCGGGTGATGCCAAAACCGTCCTCGGTGATATAGTCCTCCGGCATCTTCTTCTCGACATTGGCGACATCCGCCAGGTTGGCGACCCCGAGCTCCCACTTGTACGGACGATTGGCCGTGCGAACGATGATGGGCATGACCGCGTTGTGTCCTTTTACGGCGAGCTCCACGGCGCGCCGGCCCAGGGCATAGGCCTGCTCGACATCGGTCCGGGAGGCGATGTGGCGCGCGGCGCGCTGCAGATAGTCGGCGACCGCCCAGTGGTACTTGTACCCGAGCTTGTTCTTGATGAGCTGCGCGATCACCGGGGCCACACCCCCCAGCTGCGCATGGCCAAAGGCGTCCCTAAGACCGCTCTCGGCCAGGAATTTGCCGTTCTTGCCCTTCACCCCCTCGGAGACCACGATGGCGCAATAGCCATGGGTCTTCACGACCAGGTCGACGCGCGCCAGAAACGCCGCCTCGTCGAATACCCGCTCGGGAAACAGGATGATGTGCGGGGCGTCTCCTTTCTTCTCGGCGGCCAGTCCGCCGGCCGCCGCGATCCACCCGGCGTGCCGCCCCATGACCTCCATCACGAAGATCTTGGTCGACGTCTTGGCCATGCTCGCGACATCGAATGCGGCCTCGCGGATGGACACAGCCACATACTTGGCCACCGACCCGAACCCCGGGGAGCAATCCGTGAACGGCAAATCATTGTCCACGGTCTTCGGCACCCCGACGCATACGATCGGGTAGCCCAGGCGCTCCCCGATCTGGGAGACCTTATGGGCGGTGTCCTGGGAATCGCCGCCGCCGTTATAAAAGAAGTAGCCGATATCATGGGCCCGGAACACCTCGATGAGCCGCTCGTACTGGGCCCTGTTTTCCTCCAGACCCTTCAGCTTATAGCGGCATGAGCCGAAGGCCCCGGCCGGGGTGTGACGCAAAGCGCGTATGGCCTCGGCCGACTCCTTGCTGGTGTCGATCAAGTCCTCGGTCAGGGCCCCAATGATCCCGTTGCGACCGGCGTAGACCTTGCCGATCTTCGCTTTATACCGGCGCGCCGTCTCTATAACCCCGCAGGCGGAGGCGTTGATGACGGCGGTCACGCCACCTGACTGGGCGTAAAACGCGTTCTTGGGCTTTGCCATGACTCTCTTTGTGCTCCTAGGACTGGATGAAAGGAAAAAGACATCGGGTTCGGTAATCAGGTGTTGGCGCCGGGCGGTGAGTCGCGGCGGCTTTCGTGATCGGCCTGCAGCTGTAACACGTGGGTTACGCACTCCCCGATGTCGTCATAGACGTCCCGGCCGGTCCCGTAATGCTCGTTGGGGCCATAAAAGAACTGACATCGGTAACGCCCCTCGCCGACCTTGAAAACGACGAAATGGGCGGACCGCTCGGACCAGAAGATCGTGGGACAAACGGTCAGGGCGGTCGACTCGGGGTCGAGCCGCAGCTCACTGTCGGCGAGCTCCAAGGCCACCGCCTTACCGTAGCGCTCCGTCAGCGCCGAGCGCGCCACCCAGAGTTCGGTATCGTTAAAATCCGGTATTCCCGACATCGAGAACCCCCTCCGGAGGCGAGACCCTGCGGGGCCCCGCAAAATGCCGTAAGCGTAGCGCAAAAGCGTCCGTAATACAGGATGTGTCGCAGATTTTTTTATCCCCCGCCTTCATCCCCTAAAATCATTGACGTCAAGGGATGCAGCGGGTAGCTTACGATATGGGACGGCCCTGCTCAGGGAAAACATATAAAAAACCTCTACTAGGTCAATTTAAAACCAAAGCGAGACAACCATGCGAATCGTGCTATTGGGAGCGCCGGGCTCCGGAAAAGGGACGCAATCGAAACTGCTGGTCGAAAAGTACAAAATCCCCCAAATCTCCACGGGTGACCTCCTCCGAGCGGCCGTCACGGCGGGGACCGAGCTTGGCAAACGGGCCAAGGCGGCCATGGATCAGGGTCAGCTCGTAAGCGATGAGATCGTCCTTGGCATGATCCAGGACAGGTTGAGTCAACCCGACGCAAAAAACGGCTTTATCCTCGACGGTTTTCCGCGCAACAACCCGCAAGCACAAGCCCTTGACTCACTGCTCGCCCGCCTGGGCCAGCCCCTGCAGCTCGCGCTCCTCGTCGACGTCAATACCGAGGTCCTTTTAAAGCGCCTGACGGGACGGCGCACCTGTGCCAAATGCGGCCAGATGTATAACATCTATTTTCAGCCGCCCAAGGTGCCGGGGCGTTGCGACAAGTGCGGCGGGGAGCTACAGCAGCGATCCGACGACAACGAAGAGACGATCCGCAAGCGCCTCGAGATCTACGAGCAGCAGACCGCCCCGCTCATCACCTATTACAAAAGCCAGAATAAGCTGCGCCGCGTCGTCGGTGAGGGCGATGTCCAGGAGATATTCCGCACGGTGGTGACGATCATCGAGGGCCATATCCATCCCCTGGCCACACTGCGACCGGCCATGACGGCACCGGCGCCCACCAAGCCGAAGGGGCCATCTGTGAAGCCGCAGGCGGCAAGCCCGGCGCGTAACGAGGCCGTTTCGCAAAATGCGGCCCCGGTCAAGAAGGCCGCCCCGAAGAAGAAAGCGGCCGTTAAGAAGGCCGCCCCGAAAATAGCGGTCGTCAAGAAGGCGGCGCCCAAGAAAGCGGCGGCGGTCAAGAAGGCCGCCCCGAAGAAGAAGGCGGCTGCGAAAAAGGCAGTCGTCAAAAAGGCCGCCCCGAAGAAGAAGGCAGTAGTCAAGAAGGCCGCCCCGAAGAAGAAGGCGGCTGCGAAAAAGGCAGTCGTCAAAAAGGCCGCGCCCAAGAAGGCGGCCGCGAAGAAGAAGCCTGCCGTCAAAGGTCGTCGCTAGAAATCCCCGGCAAACGGACTCCAGGAGTCCGTTTGCCGTTCAGGCGGCCAGACCCCTTCCCGGAACACCCAAAGCGCGCTAGTCTGGCACCATGTCATTGGATAATAGTCGTGCCCCGTTCCCGGCGACCCGCATGCGGCGTATGCGTCGGCAAAGGTTTTCTCGCGACCTCGTGCGCGAGCACTCATTAACGGCATCCCATCTGATTATGCCCGCGTTTGTTCTTGAGGGCCGGGATCGGAGTGAAGACATTGCGGCGTTACCGGGCATCCAGCGACTGTCCGTCGACCGCCTAGTGGATGCGGCACAGACATGGGCCGCGGACGGCATTGCGGCGGTTGCCTTGTTTCCGGTCGTGCCCCGGGAGAAAAAATCCGCCCAGGCCGAGGAGGCCTTCAATGCAGAGGGGCTTGCGCAAACGGCGGTGCGCGCCCTGAAGACCGCGGTCCCCGGTCTCGGGGTCATGACGGATGTCGCCCTTGATCCGTTCACCATCCACGGGCAAGACGGCATTATCGACGAATCCGGCTACGTCATGAATGACGAGACCACGGAGATCCTGGTCCGCCAGGCGCTGAGCCATGCCCACGCGGGGGCCGACATCGTGGCGCCCTCCGATATGATGGATGGCAGGGTGGGGGCCATTCGCCGGGCCCTCGAGGCCGAGGGCTTCCGTCATACCCAGATTCTGGCCTATGCGGCCAAATACGCCTCGGCCTTTTATGGGCCCTTTCGGGACGCCGTGGGGTCAGGCGAGGCCCTCGGCCAAGCGGACAAATCGACCTATCAGATGGACCCGGCCAATAGCAACGAGGCGCTTCACGAGGTGGCGATGGATCTCAAGGAAGGGGCGGACATGGTGATGGTGAAGCCCGGCCTCCCCTACCTCGACGTCATACACCGCATCAAGGAGACATTCCAGGTGCCGACCCTGGCCTACCATGTCAGCGGGGAATACGCCATGCTGAAGGCCGCCGTGGCAAACGGCTGGCTCGATGAGCGCAAGGTCGTCTGGGAGTCCCTGATCGCCTTGCGCCGGGCGGGAGCGGACGGCATAGTGACCTATTACGCGGCCACCGTCGCCCGTTGGCTGCGCGAACGCACCCAACCCTAGAGGGGGCGCGAGTCCGTGGCGCCGAGGATCTCGGTCTCGATCTGCTCCAGGCTCGTATGGCGCACGTCCTTGCCCTTCACGAGATAAATGACGTACTCGCAAATGTTGCGGGCGTGATCACCGATACGCTCGAGCGCGCGCATTGCCCATATCACATTCAGGACACGCGAAATCGTCCGCGGATCCTCCATCATGAAGGTGATCATCTGGCGCATGAGGCCGTCATATTCCTTGTCTACCTGACGGTCTTCGCGCGCGACGCGTACCGCCGCACTCATGTCGAGGCGCGCGAACGCATCCAAGGCGTCATGCACCATCTGCCGAACATGGTTCCCTAACGACTGGACCTCCACATATCCGTCCTTGGGGCGCTCCTCGGCCGCCAGGCGCACCGCCATGCGCCCGATCTTCTCCGCCTCGTCTCCGATCCGCTCCAGGTCGGTGATCGTCTTGACCACCGCCATCACCAGACGCAGATCGCTTGCGGTCGGCTGACGCCGGGCAATGATCTGGTTGCACTCCTCGTCGATGGTCACGTCCATATTGTTGACCTTGTAGTCGTTCTTTATGACCTCGTCACCAAGGACGGAGTCGCCCTTCACCAAGGCTGCCATGGCGTCGATGATCTGCTGCTCGACAAGGCCGCCCATGTGGAGCACGCGTGTGCGGATTTCCTCGAGCTCGGTGTTGTAGCGGCGCGAGATGTGCGGATTGATATGAGGCTCCATGGTCACTCCTGGCTTGATCAGCCGTAACGCCCGGTAATGTAGTCCTCTGTCTGCTTGGACGTCGGGTTGGTGAAAATGGCATTCGTGTCGTTGAACTCGACGATCCGACCCAGGTACATAAAGGCAGTATAGTCGGAAACGCGTGCCGCTTGCTGCATATTATGGGTTACGATCACGATCGTATAATTCTGTTTCAGTTCGTAGATAAGTTCCTCGATCTTCAGGGTCGATATCGGGTCAAGGGCCGACGCCGGCTCGTCTAGCAACAGGACCTCGGGCTTTAGGGCCACGGCGCGCGCCATGCACAGGCGCTGCTGCTGCCCCCCCGACAGGCTCATGCCGCTTTGCGCAAGCTTGGCGCTCACCTCGTCCCACAGGGCTACTTGACGCAAGGCCTCCTCGACGCGGTCATCCAGCTCGGCCTTCGAGAGGCGCTCATAGAGCCGGATACCGAACGCCACATTCTCATAGATGGACATGGGAAAAGGCGTCGGTTTCTGAAACACCATCCCGATGCGTGAACGCAGGCGGTAGAGGTCCTCGCCGGGCAGCAATACATTGCGGTCATCGAGCCAGATCTCGCCTGTGGCCCTCTGGTCAGGATAGAGCTCATACATGCGGTTGAAGGTGCGCAACAAGGTCGACTTGCCGCAACCGGACGGCCCGATGAATGCCGTCACCATATTCGTGGCGACGGCGAGATTGATATCGTGAAGGGCGGCCTCCTTCCCGTAATAAAAGTGCAAGTTCCGGATCGTGATCTTGGTGGCGTTCTGCGCGGGTTCCATCGGTAGGGATCCTGCCCGTTCTTCAGCGTTTGGATGCGACTCCCAGGGCGGGGCGCTGGCCCCATTATGCCACAGCTCTCCCAGGAGACGGCACGGTGGCGCAGCGACGCCACCGGCGAGCGCCGCGCCAAGACGCGGCGACACCAGGGCACGCGGGCCGCCATCGCCCGCGGGCCCTGGACCTGGGCGATGGCGGCTAGAAGTCGTACTCAAGCATCAGCCGGTTGTAGACAAAACGGTGGACGACCGGCAGGTTATGCGCAATACCGATGCGATCGCGGATCGAGAGCCCTTTCAAGGGGCCGCCCAGGAAGTAGGTCAGATCCAGATCCGCCTCGTTGGTGCGCGCCGAGGCGTAACCACTATAGAGGGTATTGAAGTAATCCGCGAAGCTTGCGATCAGGCGCACCTTGTGTTGGAACAGGAAGGCCGTGGCCGAGACCTTGACGGCGTGACCGGTCGTCTTGCGGTCGATCATGCCCTGGATCATGGAGGTCGTATACAAGGGGTCGGTGGCGTAGCCGGTCGTATACGGCGAGACGACGTCACCGTTTCCGAAGGCCCCGGCATGGGCCGGCAGATCGTCGTAACCGAGAGTGATCTGGTCTCCGGCACGCTTGACCCCGACCACCGCGCCGTACACTGTGGCATTGACCGCGCCCAAATATTGCGGTCCAGAGCCCGTCTCGCGCACCACCTGCGCGCCCACGAAGGGCTTCAGTCCAACCGCGCCGGGCAGCACATAAGAACCTTGGGCATAGGCCATCTTGGCGAGGTCATAGAATTGATAACCCCACACCGCGGCCTTCAGACCATGGGCGTCGTAATCGGCACCAACGGCGGCCGCCCCGGTTTCCCGACGGCCGGCAAGACCGCCGGTCCCGCCGATATTGAAGGTGCTCGTCGAGTTGTAGAGGTCCGTGCGCGAAAACTCGTCGGACGTCCGGCTCTTGAAGCGCGTGATGCGCATGGCCGAGATCGTAAGCCCCGTCATCGGCGTCACGGCCGCCAGCAACGCCTGGTAGGTAGCCGGGATCATGCGCGAGTCGGAGGCGTTGATCCAGGGATTGGCGATGGATTGGTCGCCGGCGCGTACTAGGACCCGACGATTGTCATATTGGACAAAGGCCTGGCCTAAGGTATTGATCCCGTCGTAACCCGCGAGCGTGCCATCCACAAGGGCCGGGTTGGGGTTATTCAGACCGAGATTGTGCGCGGTATAGAAGCTCAGTCCCGCCGAGAAGCCATAGACCGACCCGCTCAAGACATTGAGCGCGCCGCCCACGGAGAAGGCCTGCTGGCCGGCCACCGGTCCGCTATAGTGACGCGTGAAGTCGTAGGCGCGGATGTCACCGTTGACCTTCATGCCCCCGAAAAATCCCTGGCCGGCATGGGCATCGCCGGCACCGACGCAGACCAACACGGCAGCCGCAAGGGCCGCCCGAGAAATGTGCTTCATACTCCTCCCTCGTTTCAGTGAAAGGCCCGGTCGATCCGCCACCGGATCGACCGGGCCGTCCCGGCATCGTAGGGGGACTATATGACAATTTCCTTACCGCTGTCTCCGCATTGACATAAACTCCGGAGCCGGCCGGTCTGCCCCAGGATAGCGACCGCGATCAGGGCGCCCCCGAACGACGAGCGCACCCCGGCGCGGATGCGTGCCAGGCATTCCTCCTTGCAGCCCCGGTACTCGGGGGTGCCGGTCACGGCCGCCGTGCGCGGGCGATCCCGGTCAACCGGGATGTCGGTGATAACGCGCCCGGGCGTCGCGCCCATGACCAGGATGCGATCACCCACCTTTTTCATATTTTGGCCCTCGGGCATCGGCAGGACAGAGGCGCCCGGGTGGTGGCCCTTCTTCATAGCACACTCGCCGTTGGCGTCCTTTTCGAACTTGCCCCCCAGCGATCCGGCTTCCGCACCATGGAAAAGCTGGCCTAGGCATAGGCCAGAATGGTCTTCTGGTTCACTATGCCGTCATGGGTGATCGTGATCCCCTTGACATACCGTTCCGGGTTGCGTGGCCGGGCAGAACGGCCTTGCGGAGTCGGTTCATGCCCATGACGATCGCGCCGCGGCGCTCGACGCCGACCTTCCCAAGCAACAGCACGCGCAGCTGGGGGTTGGCCTCCTTAGCCTTGACGGCGGCCACAGGTCCTACCGTCCCACCCCCCATGACCAGTACGCTGATCGTGAACTTGGATACGTTCATGACGCGCCTCTGCCATGGGTGCCGGTCCGTTCGATACGCAGCCGATAACGCCACTGATCTCCCCGGCAATAGAGGTGCTCATAGTCGAGCGGCCGGCCGTCACGCGCGAAGGTGAGGCGATCCATGCGCAGGATCGGGGACCCCGGGGGAATCTCCAGGGCGTGGGCGGCATCGACATCGGCCGCGGCAGCGCCGATGTCGAGCTCGGCGTGCCCCAGGGGGCATTGCAGGTCGCTTTCGAGGATGGCGAAGATATCGCGCGTCTCGAGATCATGGGCGAGCAGGGCCTGGGCGGTGGCCTCACGAAAATACGAGACATCGAGCGACACCGGGGCGCCGTTCACGTAACGCACCCGGCGAATCTCACCCACGCGCCCGGGCGGGGCGATCTGGAGGCGCGCGCGCAAGGTGTCGTCGGGGGCAAAAAAGCGTGACCCAAGGAGGCGTGACGAGGTGATATGACCCGACTCCTGCATGGCCTCGCCTAGGCCCTGAAGCACGGTGAGCGACTGCGAGACCTGGGGGCGCGACACATAGCTGCCCTTGCCCTGGACCTTGAACACCAAGCCCTCCTGACAGAGCTGGCTTACTGCCTGACGGGCCGTTACGCGGCTGACCGAAAAGCGCTTCATGAGTTCGCTTTCCGAGGGCATCCGGTCAAAGAGGGCGTACGAACCGTCGAGGATGCGGGCGCGCAGCGCCTCCTTGATCTGGGTGTAGAGCGGCGCCGGCAGGGACGATGAGGGGAGGGACGCGGTATCGTGCATGATGTGAGCCCTAAGAACCTGTTAAGACAGGCAAGAGCAAGCTCCGTGCCACGCCCTTTATCCTGGGAAAATAGGCGTTTGGCAGACACCGCCCCCGGATGCGCGCCTGATTCCGGTGCACGGCGGCGCGTTTGTGCCTCATACATGGTCGCGCCCAGTTTGCCAAGCCCATTATTTCAAGCGCGGCGCAGGCCCTCCCGGTGCCTCGGAACCGTCGAGCCGTGCCAGGAGGCGCATACCTCCCACCAATCCGTCCACGCGGGAGGCGATATCGGCTTCCGGGGATGACGCGGATAACGGCCAGTGCGCATGCCGGCAGCCGCGGGGAAGCGGCGGGCACGCCTTTAATGCCGCCGGATCCAGTGTCACCAGGAGGTCGCACGCCGAAGGGACCGCGCCGGCCGGGCAAGAACAGGCCTCCACCCAATCGCCGGCCCGCGCCAAGGCGATGTGCGATGCGCGTTCGGCAAGCCCCGGCGCGGATGACGCGAAGGCGAGGCGCGCGCGACGCTTATACATGGCGGCCGATGGGCGGCATGCGCAAGCTCAAGGAAAGTTATAAATGAGGTTCAGGGTCGTGAACGTCGAGGTGGGCTTGAAGCCCGCCGGTGCGCTCGTATAGTGATCGACGATCTCCGAAAGCTTCAATGCGAGCCTTCCGCTGATCGGCGCGGTAAGCCCGGTGCTCGAGGTAAGCAGCGTGCCGGTGCTCGCGCCCAGGACCGCCACGCGTTGGCTGAATAGGCTTTTTTTGCTGAGTTGCCAATGATAGTCGGCTGCCAACCTCAGCACCGGGACATCGTTGCGCGCCCCCGTGAAGTAGGTGTTCTGGCGAAGGCCGGCGCCCGCGTCGATCTTGAAACGCATGGGACCATGACGCAAGAACTGGTGGCCGGCGCCCACCGACTCGACTTCATAGTGACGGTATCCGTCGAACGGATTGCGGACATAACCCAAGGTCACGAGGAGGAAGTTTTCCTTCTCGCCGCTGAAATAATGCGACGCCTTAAGGTCGAGTGCGAGCCGATTGGCGTTCACGATGCCAAGGCTTGCCGCGTAATCGTAGCTCAGCCGTCCCGCATAGCGCCACAGGCCGCGCTCGTAGCGCACATGATCATTGGTGTTCAGGGTCCGTGTATTGCTGGTCCCGGTGGTGGCCGCATAGCCGAGCCCGACCTGGGCGCTCAAGGCATGCTTCGGGACGGGGGCGGCGGCACGGGCATGGCCCGGCGCACAGAGGGCGCACGCCAGCACCATAAAGGCCCGCCGGGGGCTGATCCGGGATACCGGGGATAGACCGGTGCCATACCGAGACCGATGGGCGCCTGGGAGGGCGGCGCGCGGCCAGGCCAAGCGCACGGCTGCCTAATCCCGCACCACAGGGCCGGGTGCGCGCGGCCCATCCTCGTCTTCGCCGCCCACCACGCCCGCGCGCAGCTGGGCGGACAGCAATACCGTGGATTTGACCGGTAGGGGCAGACGACGGACGTATTTCTGGAAAAACAGGTTGTTGGGGATGAGGACCGTGCTGCCATGAGGCTCCTCGACCTCGGTGTACATGAGATTGCTGTCAAGGACTTTGCCCTTGATGCCATCCGGCAGGACCTCTATATGCTGACCGAGCTGATACGGCCGCCAGATCAACATGAAGAACGTGGCAGTGATGTTGCTAAGGATCGTCCAGACCGCGACCATGCCGACCCCCAGGACCGCCAGGAATCCCGTAAAGGTATCGAGCACGCCGCTTACCGGGAAACCGGCGATGCGCAAGGCCACGAGCACGAGCAGGACGTAGAGCAGGACCGTAACGTAGCGCCCGATGGCGTGCAAGGTTCCTGCCGAGAACAGGCTGTTGCGCTGCAGGAGCACGAGCGCCTGGTAGAGGCCACGCTTTAGGTAGCGCAAGACGAAAAGTCCGCCGACCAACACCAGGAACGGTTTCCAGAGGTTGACGAGGACGCGGTGAGACGACGGCACGCTTAGCAGCATCACGCCATTATACCGTGGGCGGCGGGGCCCGCGAGGGGTCGGGAGGGAACTTAAGTCGGCTTGACGGAAACACGCAGGTAAACGTGCTGCCCCGCCCGAGAACGCTCTCGACTGCCAGCCGCGCGTCGTGACGCAACAGGACCTTGGCAACGATCGCCAGACCAAGGCCCGTACCCCCCGAGGCCCGCGAGCGATCGCTGTCGACGCGATAGAAGCGTTGCGTGAGAAACGGGATGTGGCGCTCGGCGATACCCTCGCCGCTGTCGATCACCACAAACCGTCCTTCGCTGGCGTCCGCCCGCCACACGAGGCGTATCGATCCGCCGGCCGGGGTATGGCGAACTGCGTTTTGCACGAGGTTCGTAAAGGCGCTGCGCAATTCGTCGACATTTCCCACAAGATCCGCACCGCAATTCTCGACCTCTATGCGCTGGCCGCGATCCGCGCCGAGCACCGTGGCAATGTCGGCAAGGCCCTTGAGGAGCGCGCCCATGTCGACGACGTCGTCGTGGGCACGCGCAGGCGTGGTCTCGAGCCGTGAAAGCGCCAGCAGATCGTCGACGAGACGGCGCATACGTTCGACCTGTTCGCGCATGAGCGCGATGCCCGAGCGCACCTCGCCGTCCTGGCCCTCGAAGAGGTCCGCGAAGGTCTCGAGAAAACCGTGCAGGACCGTAAGCGGCGTGCGCAGTTCGTGCGAGACATCGGCCACGAAGTGTTGGCGCATGTCCTCGAGCCGCTTGACGTGGGTGATGTCCCGGGCCATGACGAGCCTCTCATTGGCCCCGAACGGGATGATCTGGAGGGTCACCGCCATCGGCTCCACCGGTCCTTTCAGGATCAGCGGTTCGCGGTAGTCTCCGGCGGCCAGATAGGCGCCAAACGCCGGGTCGCGGATCAAATGGACGATGCGCGCGCCCGTATCGCGCTCGATGCGCAGGCCGAGCAGGCGCTCGGCGGGGGGGTTTGCCCATTCTATGACGTCATGGCGGGCGAGGACGACCATGGCGTCAGGCATCACGCTCGCGGCCGCCTGCAGGCGATCGAAAAGGCCCGTGAGGCGCTCTTTGTGCCGCTCACTGTCGCGATCCTGCCTGTGGATCTCGCGTATGACCTCATCCCACAAACCGCCCAGTTCGGGGATGGGGGCCCGTCTCCCGCGCACGAGCCAGCGGTGCAGCCGGGCGAGCTTGCGCAACGACAGGGCGGCCACGAGGCCGAGACCGGCGGCCACACCGGCCAATGGATAACCCGCTACCGCGGCGAGCGCAGCGACGCCTCCCGTAATGGCCAAGGCCATCCACAATTCCCGGCGCAATTCCCGATGCAAGGCTTAAGGGTCCCCGGAGAAGCGGTAGCCGACTCCCCTCACGGTCTGGATATAACGATCATAACCGCTGGCGGTAAGGGCCTTGCGCAGGCGGCGGATATGGACATCGACGGTGCGCTCGTCGATATAGGTGTTGCTGCCCCACACAGCATCCAGGACGCGCTCACGGCTATGGACGCGCTCGGCGTGGGTCATGAAGAAGTGCAGCAACCGGAACTCGGTGGGTCCGAGGGTCAGGCGCTCGTCGTCGGCCAGGACCTTGTGCGTGGCTGGATCGAGCAACAGACCGCCTACCGCCACGATGTCGTCGGAGGCCATGGGGGCGACACGCCGCAGCACCGCCCGTACCCGCGCTATGAGCTCCCGAGGGGAAAACGGCTTGGTCATGAAGTCGTCGGCCCCGGTATTGAGGGCGCGCACCTTGTCCTCCTCGTCCACGCGCGCGGTCAGCATGATAATGGGGATATTCTGGGTAAGCCGCTCACGGCGCAACCGTCGTGCATAATCGACCCCGCTCAGGCCTGGAAGCATCCAATCGAGAAGGATGAGATCCGGAAGATCGGCGAGCACGCAGGTCTGGGCCTCCGTGGCATCCTGCGCCTCGGCGCAATGAAAATCGGCCTGCTTCAAGGCAAACCGAACCATGGCGCGAATCGCCGGCTCATCGTCGACAACAAGGATCTTTCCAGGCATGATGTCCTCCCTGTTGCCCATTCAACACAAGCAGTATGACGCTTTTGTGTCAAGCGCAACAGTGATGCAAGGAGACGCCGGGGCATGCGCAAGAACACGGTACGGCCGACCGATATCAAGTTACACCAGAAATCCCGCATCCTTGAGGTGACCTTCGCCGACGGAAGCCGATTCGAGCTCCCCGCCGAATACCTGCGCGTGTACTCGCCGTCCGCCGAGGTGCGCGGCCATGGCCCGGGGCAGGAGGTGCTGCAGGTCGGCAAGCAATCGGTCAACATCGTGGCCATTGAACCGGTCGGGACCTACGCGGTGCTACTGCGCTTCGATGACGGCCACGACACAGGCATCTACTCCTGGGACCTGCTCTATAATCTGGGCATCCACCAGGACCGGCTGTGGCGCGAATATCTGAGCCGCCTGGAGCAGGCGGGACACGGACGGACGTGACGCAATGGATAAAGAACAAGCCGAACCCACTACCCATTTTGGTTACCGTGAGGTGCCCGAGAGCGAGAAGACGCGTCTCGTAGGCCGCGTGTTCCGCTCGGTCGCGACGCGCTACGACCTCATGAACGACCTCATGTCGGGGGGGCTGCACCGCGCCTGGAAGGCGTTCGCCCTGAATATCGCCGCGGCCAAGCCCGGGGAGCGCGTTCTCGATCTCGCCGGCGGGACCGGGGACCTAGCGGCGGCCATGGCCGTGCGCGTCAGCGACCGCGGCCTTGTGGTCCTGAGCGACATCAACGACGCCATGCTCGCGGTCGGCCGCGATCGCCTCATGGATCGCGGCACGCCGCGCAGGCTCACCTATGTCCAAGCGAACGCCGAGAGTCTGCCGTTTCCCGACAACACCTTCGACCTCATCACGATCGGCTTCGGGCTGCGCAACGTCACGCATAAAGACCGCGCGCTCGCGGCGATGTCGCGGGCACTCAAACCCGGGGGGCGTTGTGTGGTGCTGGAGTTCTCGCGCCCCCGGTCGCCGCTCTTTGGCCGACTCTACGACGCCTACTCGTTTGCCGTGGTGCCCAAACTTGGGCGCTATGTCGCGCAAGACGAGGAGAGCTATCAGTACCTCGTGGAGTCGATTCGCAAGCACCCGGATCAGGAGGCGCTGAAGGCCCTGATGGAGGATGCAGGTCTGCAGCGGGTCACGTACTGGAACCTGACAGGCGGGATCGTCGCCGTGCACAGGGGCTACAAGCTCTAATGGCGGCAACGCTCTCACCGGCACAGGAGGGCCCGGCGCGCGCGCCCGCGGATCTGTGCTATGCCGGCTTCTGGCGACGCATGGCCGCGGACCTGGTCGACAACATCGTGCTTTTGCCGGTGGTGTCCGCGCTGGCGCCGGCACGCTGGCCGGCCCATCTGACGCTTGCGGCACTCGCCCAGGCCGTGGCCGCAGACCCCCTGCGCCAGCTCTTCGGGCTCGTCTTCGGGGTCGCGTACTCGGTGGTGTTCTGGGTGAAATTCCTGGGCACACCCGGCAAGCTTTTGCTGTCCTGCCATCTCGTGGACGCGCAAACCTTGGGCCCGCTCACGGTCGGCCAATCGCTTTTGCGCAACGTAGGTTATCTAGTCTCGTATGCGACCTTGGGGCTCGGCTTTCTGTGGATCGCCTGGGACCGACACAAGCAGGGCTTTCATGACAAGATCGCGGGCTCGGTGGTGCTGTATGTGCCGCGCCATCCGCGACGGGGGTAACGGTGCGCATCGCGCTTTTCGCCCTGGAGCAGGCCCTGAACATCCCATTTCGCATCGATCCCGAGGCGCGCGCCGGCCTTGCCGCGCTCGCCGGGCGATCGGTGCGCGTGGTGCTAACGAGCCCAGCACAGTCCTTCGAGCTTGCGTTTACGCCCGAGCGCATCCAGGTCCGCCCGCCGACCGGGAACCCGGACGTGACCGTGCGCGGCTCGGCCCTGCAGCTCGCCGCGCTCATGCGCGCGCGTCCTGAACAGACGCAGAAAGTGGTCGCCTCCGGGCTCACGATGGAAGGCGACATCGACACCGCGTGGGCCATGAAGCGGCTCTTTGAAAACGCCCCGGTGGACTGGCAGGAGGCATTCGCAAGCACCGTGGGCGACGTGCCCGCGCAGCTCGTCATTCGCGGCCTGCGCCGGGTCGGCGCGTCCGTGCGCTATGCCGCGCGGCGACTGGGGGCTAATGCCGTGGCCTTTTTGCAAGACGAGGAGCGGGCGCTCCCGCGCCCCTGGGAGATGGATGAGTTCCTGGCCGCCGTGGACACCCTGAGAGATGATGTGGAACGGCTTGGCCAGCGCGTACGTCGCCTGAAGGCGCGCTGATGCTGACCTTCGGGCGCGCGCGGCGACTTTTGCGCATCACCACGGTCTTCATCTCCCATGGACTCGATGAATTCGTAGCCAACCTCCACCTGTTCCGGCTCTATGCCTACGTCCTGCGGCTGGCCCCGTGGCGGTGGCGCCAGACGCGCGCCCCGCGCGGCGAGCGCCTGCGGCTCGCCCTCGAGGAGCTCGGGCCCATCTTCATAAAATTCGGCCAGATGCTGTCGACCCGACCAGACCTCGTGCCTGAGGACATCGTCGTGGAGCTCAGCCGCCTACAAGACCGGGTGCCGCCGTTTCCGAGCCAACAGGCGGTGGCCCTGATCGAGGCCGCCTACGGCATGCCGCTCTCGCAGGCCTTCCGTACCTTCGACACGACCCCCGTGGCCTCGGCGTCGGTCGCACAGGTCCATTTCGCCACCCTACATGACGGGACCGAGGTGGCCGTCAAGGTCCTGCGGCCGGGGATCGACATCATCCTGCGACGCGATCTAGCGCTCCTGCAGACCTTGGCGCAGCTCGCCGTCCGCTATTGGCCCGACGCCCGCCGCCTGCGGCCGCTCGAGGTCGTCAAGGAATACGAGAAGATCGTCCACGACGAGATGGACTTGGCCCACGAGGCGGCGAACGCGAGTCAATTGCGCACGAACTTCCAGGACTCCACGCTTCTCTATGTGCCGCGCGTGTTCTGGGACTACACGCGCCGATCGGTCATGGTGATGGAGCGCATCACGGGCGTGCCGATCTCGAACCGCGAGGCCCTGGTGGCCCACGGTGTCGACCTGCGCAAGCTCGCCCACAACGGCGTGGAGATATTCTTTACGCAGGCATTCCGCGACGGGTTCTTCCATGCCGACATGCATCCCGGGAACATCTTTGTGTCGTTCACCGGCCAGTACCGCGCCGTGGACTTCGGGATCATGGGCACGCTGAGCGCGGATGACAAATACTATCTCGCCGAGAACATCCTGGGCTTCCTGAACCGCGACTATCGCAGCATCGCCGAGGCCCATGTGCGCGCCGGCTGGGTCCCGAAGGGGACGCGCGTCGATGAGCTCGAGGGGGCAATCCGCACGGTGTGCGAGCCGATCTTCGCAAAGCCCATAAAGGACATCTCATTCGGCCGCCTGCTCATGAATTTGTTCCAGACCGCGCGCCGGTTCAACATGGAGGTCCAGCCGCAACTCGTGCTTCTTCAGAAGACCCTGTTCAACATCGAGGGACTCGGGCGCCGGCTCTACCCCGATCTCGACCTATGGATCACGGCCAAACCGTTCCTGGAGCGCTGGATGCGCGAGCAATTGGGCCCGCGCGCAGTGTGGAATGCGGTGCGCAAGGAGTATCCGAACTGGATCCATATCCTGCCCGAGATCCCGCGCTACCTTGGCACCACCCTGAGACAGGCCAAGGACGGGGAACTCTCGGTGCGCGCGCAATCGGATGAGATCGAGCGCCTGGCGCAGGACATGCGCGTGCGCCATCGGCGCATCATGATCGGCCTGCTCGGCGGGGCCTTGCTGGCCGTGGGCCTCGGGGTCTTTGGCGTGACCCACCCGGGGTTCGTCGCCCGCTATCTCGACGTCATAGAGATCGGGGTCGGGGCGCCCGGGTTTGTGTTGCTCGCGTGGTCCGTGCTCGATCTCGGACGCCGGCCGCAATGAGCGGCGCCCCGCCCGGCGGCGAGGCCATGCCGCCCGGCCGTCAGAAATCGTAGCCGAGGCGCAGGCCGATGACCGGCCAGAGCCGGTAGGAGCTCGCGCGGGAGTTGGCGCTGGCCTGGGCGGCGGCGACATCGGAGGCCAGGGTGGGGTTGCCGGTGGGGTTACTTGCGCGCAGTTGGACATCGGGGCTACCGGTAAAGAGCACACCGACATCAAACCCCATTGAGAAGCCGGGATGGCGGGCGGCCTTGCTGCCCCAGCCTATGCCGAGATAGGGCGCGATGCGCCGGTAGGTCATCGTGCCCGTAAAGGTGCCAACCTCGGCGCCTGGATAGCCGGCCCCATTGATCACGTAGGTCCCGGTGGGATCGAAGGAGTAGGCGGACACGCGGTTCTCGTTGACCATGGCCCCGCCGGTGATGCGGAACACCCCCGCGAACGGATAATAGTTGAGCAGCACCGGTATGGTCTGGAGGCGCAACGTGGCATGGTAGGGGATGCTGTTGTTGGAGCTCGTATAGGTCCCCGCGCGGCTCTCGCTTAAATGGTTGATACCCACCGCCAGGTCCAGGGTCCCCGGGATGAGGGCCGTGGACACCTGTACGCCAAGCCCCAGAGTCGAGGCCCCGATCGAGACATTGACCGGTTGGGCGTGCGCCGGGACCGCCATCACTGCACCCACGAGCGCCACCACGATGCCCGCACCCCGCCCCCGAAACAGCCTGGTCATACCGAATTCCTCCCCATTGATGTCTTCGTGTTTTTTGGATGGACGCACGACGCGCCCGGACGGCGGCCGTTCTCTTTCAGGATAGCAGGGGCAGGACCGAAGGGAAGGTCTTGACGCAAGAACGCAAGGCGCGGATCAGTGCGATGGGCCGCCACGACAGGATCGCCCCGCGGGCGGCGGGAGGCGGCCCTTAGGGGGCGGTTGGGGTCTTGGGGCCATCAGCCCCAGTCGAGACGCTTTGTGAAATGCGCGACACTCGGGCGCTCTTCGTACCCCAGCGAGGGATAAAAGCCGCGACGGTAGGAATCCCGTTCGCGGCTGTTCAGGACGCTGATACGGAAACATTTACGCGCCGCCGCCTCGCTCTCTATGGCCGCCATCAATCGCTTGCCCACCCCGCGATTGCGCGCCTCGGCGATCACGAAAAGCTCCGTCACATGGAGCTCGCGTCCGGCGAACAGGAGGTGCGTGACGATCTCCCCATGGACGTAGCCGACCACCATCTGATCGTGCTCGGCGACGAGCAACAGGGCGTTATCCTCGGTGATCAGCGCGCTCAGGCGCTGGCCCAGGGTGCTGCCATCGGCCTTGAAGGCCGGGTTCCAGCCGAGCTCCCGGTGCAGGTGCATGACCCCGGGAAGATCCGTGCGTTGCAGAGGACGAATCGTAATCGGCAAGGCATCCCGGACGGTCATATCATCACCCCTTGAATTGTCGATACACAGACAGCCCCCGGAGCAGGTCAAAGGCCTGGCGTAGCTGATAGTCGTCGTCGAGGAGTTTGCGGGTCGCGGGCGGGACGCTCGCCGCCTTGGCCTGCATCTTGGGCGGATTCGGATTGCTGAGGTGGTTCGGAAGGTCCACCTCACGCAAGAAATCGTTGCTGCCGCTTGGCACGAACTTCCCTTCATGGACCACGATGTTCGGCGTGATCCCGAGATTTTGAATGGAGCGCCCATTGGGCGTGAAGTATCGGGCCGTCGTCAGGCGCAGCGCGCCGCCGTTACTCATGGGCATGATGGTTTGCACGCTGCCCTTGCCGAAGGTCCTCGTGCCCATGATGATCGCGCGCCGGTTGTCCTGCAACGCGCCCGCCACGATCTCGGCGGCCGATGCCGATCCGCCGTTTACCAGTACGACCATGGGGGCCCCGTGCAAGAGATCAGGGCCATGGGCATGAAAGACGACGTCCGAGCTCGGGATGCGGCCGCGCGTGCTGACAATGATGCCGTGATTCAGGAAGTCATCGCAGACCGCGACGGCCGCGTTCAATACGCCGCCGGGGTTGTCGCGCAGGTCGAGCACCAGGCCCTTCAAGGGGGCATGGTTTTCCGCCTGCAGGTGCTGTAGGGCACGCGTCACGCCCTTGCCGGTCGCGCCCTGGAATTCCGAGATGCGCAGATAGCCGTAGCCGGGTGCAAGCAACCGGCTTGCCACGCTGTGGATCTTGATGATCTGGCGGCGCAGGTGGAAGGTGAGCGGCCGACTCACCCCCTTGCGCAATACCGTGAGCACAACGGTCGATCCCGGGCGCCCGCGCAGCAGGTGCACGGATTTGCGCAGCGACAGTCCCTGGATGAAGGTCCCGTCGATGCGCACTATAAGGTCACCGGGGCGAATGCCGCTGCGTCCTCCCGGGGTCCCTTGTATGGGCGTCACGACCTTCAGAAAGCCCTTGTATTCAGTCACCTCAAGGCCCACACCCCCGAAACGTCCGGTGGTATCGACCGTGAGATGACGGTATTGGCGGGGGTCGAGGTACTGGGAATGGGGGTCGAGGTTGTCGACCATACCGCGCAAGGCGTTATCGATCAGCTTGTGGCTGCTGACCGGGACCACGTACTCGGCCTTGACGATGTTATAGACCTCGGCGAAGGTGCGCAGTTCGCGCAGCGGGAGATGCGCGAGTGTGGCGCGCTCATGCGCAGCGCGCTCGGCCTGCACCGCGCGCTCGACCGTCAGGCCGGCCCCCAGGAACACACCGGCCAATAGGATGACGGCATAACGCGCCACGCTCTTCTTCATCGCCAAAACCTCCTCAAATACCCCGACAACCCTCTCATCGCAATCCGGGGCCGCCTCAGGGAGGGAAAGGGGATCACGGCCCTCAACGCCGCACCGAACCGGGCTTGAGTTGCTATGGTGGGTTCCTGCTGCTGGTGACCTTAGGGCATCGCTCGCTTCACGGACCACGCGGCCCGCAACGGGCGCGTCCTGCCCTGAGCAGACCAAACAATAGCAGATTCTCCACCGAAAACCAGGGACCGCCGCGCCGCTTGCGCCGCGCACACCCGGGCCTTGGGGCCCCGCCCCGCAAAAAAGCGGTCGTTTGCGACCCGGCCCAGGGCGACCCTGCGCACCTCATCAATGCGCAAGCCAGGCCAGGGGGTCGAGGGGTTGGCCATCATGGCTGATATCGAAATACAGCCCCGGTCGCGAGAACCCGCCACTATCCCCCACCGTGGCAATGACCTCGCCCGCGGAGACGACGTCGCCGACCCGCTTTAGCAGGGTCTGGTTATGGCCATAGAGGGTCATGAATCCGCCGCCGTTCTCCACTATCAACAACAAACCGTAACCACGCAACCAGTTCGCATAGACCACGCGTCCGGGGAACACGGCGCGGACATCCTCACCGAAGCGACCCGGGATGAGTACCCCCTCCCACCGGCCGAGGTGCCCTGGCGCGCGTGCCATGCGCAAGCTCGAATAGCGGGCCGGGATCGGCATCGGCAGGCGCCCGCGAAAACGGGCGAACGGCCCCACGAGCTGTGGTATGGGGCCTGGCACCTTGGGCAGACGCCGCAAGCGGCGCACGAGGGTGCGCAGGCGCTGCGCGCGGCGGCGCAACGCGAGCAATCGCGCATGGCCGCTCTGCGCCTGGCGGTCGAGCCGGCGCAGGGCCCGGGCCCTGCGCGCAAGCGCGACGCGGAAACGCTGGGCCTGGGCGGCGGCGACCTGCGCGCGCGCGCGCCACTTTCTGGTCTCGGCGGCGGCCGCGACCAGGGTCTGGTGGAGCGCCGAGGCGGTGTTCTGCAGGGCCATAAGACGGTGGCCGCGCGCGCGCAGGACATAGCCGTAGTACATCATCATGCGCGCCAGGAAGCGTGGGTCCTTCTGGCTGAACAGCAGCTGGACCGCGCCCTCGCGGCCGGCGGCATAGGCCGCCACCGCCTGGCGATCGATGGCGCGCCGCTCTCTCGCCTCGGTGGCGCGCAGGCTCGCGGCACGGGCCGCGAGGGCGCGCACGCGCACCTCGGATCGGCGCAGCAAGGCCTGGGCACGCCGGAGCGCACGACTGGCGTGCGCCACCCGATCCTCGGAAACGCGCAAGGCATCCAGGGCATGGCTGCGTTCGCGCAAGGTGCGATCGAGGCGCTGCTGCAAGGCCGCCTCGCGCGCGCGCAGGAGTTGCAGGTCGTGGCGCGGTCCGGCATGCGCGGCCGGTGTCGGCAACAGGGTGATGAGCAGGACCCATGCGAAGCGGCTGGTGACAGGCACACTCCACCGCTTGCCCAGACCCTGCGCGCTCACACGAGTTCGATCAATGACTGCCCGGTCATCTCGGACGGCGGCGCGATATTGAGCAGGCGCAGCAGGGTCGGGGCGACATCCTCCAACGAACCTTGCGGACTGATACGCGCCTTACGCCCGACATACAAGAGCGGCACGGGGTTTGTGGTATGCGCGGTATGCGCCTGACCGCTGTCGGCATCGAGCATCTGTTCGGCATTGCCGTGGTCGGCGGTGATCAGCAGCTCGCCGCCCCGGGCGCGCACGGCGGTCGCAATACGCGCAAGGCAGGCATCGATGACCTCTATGGCGCGCACGGTCGCGGCCATGTCGCCGGTATGCCCGACCATGTCGGGATTGGCGAAGTTGCAGATGATGACATCATGGCGCCCGACGTCGACGGCATGAACCACCGCATCTGCGACCTGTACCGCGCTCATCTCCGGCTTGCAGTTGTAGGTTGGCACGTCGGTGGGCGAGGGCACGAGGATGCGCTCCTCACCGGCGAACGGGGCCTCCTGTCCGCCGTTTAGGAAAAACGTGACATGCGCATACTTTTCCGTTTCCGCGATACGCAATTGGCGCTTGCCGAGATCCGCCAGGTAGGCGCCGAGGACGTTGACCAGGCGCGCCGACGGAAAGGCCACCGGGACGTTGAAGTCGGCCTGGTATTCCGTCAGGCTCACAAAGCCCCCAAGACGCGGCCATACGGCGCGCGCGAAGCCGTCGAACGCCGGGTCGACGAACGGCCGGCTGATCTGGCGGGCGCGATCCGAGCGGAAGTTCATGAACACCACGACATCGCCGTCGTCTATCGGACGCGGCGCCTCTCCCGGCGGAACGATAAGGGTGCCCTTGACGAACTCATCGGTTTCCCCGCGGGCGTAGGCGAGCGCCAGGGCCTCGGCGGCGGTGGCCGCCCGATAGTCGGCCTTGGCCGCGGTCAAAAGGTCGTAGGCGGCCTGGATGCGCGGCCACCTGTGGTCGCGATCCATGGCATAGTAACGCCCGATCACCGAGGCGATGCGTCCACGCCCGAGGGCCGCGAATTTGGCCTCCATGGCCGCAAGCGAGGCACCGGCGCTCTGCGGCAGGGTATCGCGGCCGTCGAGAAAGGCGTGCAGGTATACCTGGTTTAGGCCGCGCGTGACCGCAAGCTCGACCATGGCGTGGATGTGATCCTCGTGGCTGTGCACCCCGCCTGGCGACAACAACCCGAGCACATGCAGGCTCTTGTGGGTATCGCGTGCCCGATCCACGGCATCCGTGAGGGTCTTGTTGGTAAAAAACATGCCCGAAGCAATCGCCCGATTGATGCGCGTATATTCCTGATAGACAACGCGCCCGGCGCCGAGATTCAAATGGCCGACCTCGGAATTCCCCATCTGTTTCGAGGGCAGACCGACGGCGGCCTCGGAGGCCTGGATGAGGCTATGGCTGGCGTTGGCCCAGGCCTCGTCCCACCAGGGCTTGCGAGCCGCGGCGATGGCGTTGTTTTCGGTCTGCTCGCGGTAGCCCCATCCATCGAGAATAACGAGCACTAGAGGTTTTGGTGTAAAAGCCATGAAGCGCGCTCCGCGCGGGATCCCGTTATCCGGTCTTTTAAATCCCACTTATATTGTATAATGTTTTGTTTCGGGCGACAGCCGGGCGGCGATGATTCGCTGTACGGCAACGCGCCCTTCGCGACCTTAAGGGAGTCGATATGGTACCTTCCGAGATCATCCAGCCCCTGGACGACATCCTCATCACCAACGAGGAGGATATCCAGCTCGCATCGCGGGCGCTGAAGGCGATCGCGCACCCATTGCGACTCAAGATCCTGTGCATACTCGGCGCCGCCACAGAGGTGAGTGTACAAGATATCGTCGTCCAGGTGGGGACCTCGCAGAGCAATATCTCGCAACATCTGTCGATTTTGCGCGATAAAGGGATACTGGCGTCCCGTAAACATGCGAACAAGGTCTTTTACCGGATCGCCGACCCGCGCATCCTACAGCTCATCGGGGCCATGCGCATGGCCTTTTGCACGCTCCCCGACGAGCGCTGAGGGTAGGCCATGCTCGCGTTCGTAATCGCACACTGGTATCTGTTCCTGGCTTTGGCGGTGGTGGGTGGCCTGCTTTTGGCCAGCTCGGTGCTCGAGGGCGGCCCCGGGACACAAAAAGTGACGAGTCAGGAGGCCGTCCAGATCCTGAACCATAAATCGGCCGTGATCGTGGATGTGCGTGAACCGCAGGAATTCGCGAGTGGACATATTGCCCGAGCGATCAATATCCCCTTGGGTCAGGTAGCGGCGCGCAGCCAGGAGCTGAAAAAATACAAGGAGAAGCCGATCATCATCTGCTGCGCGAGCGGCGCGCGATCGGCCCGCGCCGCGGGAATGCTGCGTAAGGCGGGCTTTAGCGATGTCCGTAATCTCGCGGGTGGGCTGTCGGCGTGGCGTAGCGCCAACCTCCCCATTATCTCATAGGGTCTTCTATGGCCAAGGTCTTGATGTACACTACGGGCGTATGTCCTTATTGCCAGATGGCCTCGCGCCTGCTGGAACAAAAGGGCGTTCCGGTCGAGAAGGTCCGCGTGGACGAACAGCCCGAGCGGCGCCGGGAAATGGTCGAGCGCGCGCGTGGCGCCACCACGGTCCCGCAGATCTTCATAGGCGACCGTCACATCGGAGGCTACCGGGAACTCGCGCAACTGGATGTAAGGGGGGAACTCGACCCCCTGCTTGGCCTGTGACCGCCGGTAAACGACAACCCTCAACTATCCTGTAAGGAGCCCTCGTGGCGGATCAAAACACGGACCCGGAAATCGTTTTTAGCCTGGAAAAGATCTACGTAAAGGATATCTCCTTCGAGGCGCCGCACGTCCCCGCCGTGTTTCTGGAAAAGGCGGCCATGGAGGTCGACATGCAACTCGGCATCGAGCACAGCCCGGTCAATCCGGCCGAAGGGCTGCACGAGGTGGTGCTGGCGGTGACCGTGACCGCGCGCATGGACAAACGGACGGCCTTTCTCACAGAAACCAAGCAGGCGGGGGTGTTTCGCATCACCGGCGTGCCCGACAGCGAGCTCGAGAAGGTCCTGGAGATCGCCTGCCCCAATATCCTGCTGCCGTTTGCTCGCGAGGTGGTGAACGATCTCGTCTCCAAGGGCGGGTTCCCGCAGTTGCTCATCAATCCCGTGAACTTCGAGATGCTGTACCAACAGAAGCAGGATGGCGACATTCAAGATGGGCACAGCGCCCATTGAGGATGGGGCGCACGCGACACTAGGGGTCCTGGGCGCGGGGGCCTGGGGAACGGCCCTCGCCATCACCATGGCGCGCTCGGGACGGCGCGTGGTGCTGTGGGGTTCGGATGAGGCGCGCATGGCGCGTCTCGCCCACGAACGTGCCCACACCGCGGCCTTGCCGGGTATTCGCTTCCCGGACAATCTAGAGATCGAGAACGACCTGGAACGGGTGTGCCGGACCGCCGCCGGCCTCATGCTGGCGGTCCCGAGCGGCGGCTTCCGAACCCTCCTGCGCGTAATAACACCGCTATGCGACGAGGCCACCACCGTGGCGTGGGCCACCAAGGGCCTGGAGTCGGGAACCCACAAACGCCTGTCAGAGATTCACAGCGAGGCGCGCCCGGGGCGGCCGGCCGCGCTGCTGACCGGTCCCACGTTCGCGCGCGAAATCGCGGCCGGGCTACCGGCGGCAATGACCATCGCCTCGCAGGATCCGGTGGTCGCCGAGACCGTGGCCTCGTGGGTCCGGAGCGAGCGCCTGCGCGTCTACACGAGCGACGATGTCATAGGCGCCGAGATCGGCGGGGCGGTGAAGAACGTGCTGGCGATCGCGGCCGGCATCAGTGACGGCCTGGGATTCGGGGCTAACGCCCGCGCCGCGCTCATCACCCGCGGGCTCGCCGAGCTTTTGCGGCTCGGGGCGGCGGTTGGCGGGCGCGCCGAGACCCTCATCGGCCTTTCCGGGGTCGGTGATCTCGTCCTGACCTGCACCGATGACCTGTCGCGCAATCGCCGCGTGGGTCTGGCACTCGCCGGCGGGCGCTCCCTGGGCGATATATTGGGCGAGCTCGGACAGGCCGCGGAGGGCGTTGCCAGCGCCCGCGAGGTCTACGCCCTGGCCCGCGAACACCGCGTCGACATGCCGATCACAGAACAGGTCTGTCAGGTGCTGTTCGCCGGACGCAGCCCGCAGGCGGCGGTCACGGCGCTCTTGAACCGCGACCCCAGGACCGAGGCCGACCCCGCTACTGCTTGATGCCCGCCAACATCTGTTTCAAGGCCCATACCGGGGGCGCCCCGGAATTGACGATGCGGATGGTGCCGTCGGTCTTTTGGTAGACGAGGATCGGCACCAGCGGAAAGCCCACGATGCGCGTATCGAGCTTCAGGTTGTAGGCGAGCTCCTTGCGCACCGCCGCCGATGGCCGTCGCGGGGCGATGGAGCTGCCGGTCTTCCAGGAGTAGTGGGACTGCGCCGCGCGCAGGGCCGCGCGCCTGTCGGGCGCCTCAAGGAGGGCCGCGGCCTTACCTTCGCTAGACGGCGTGAGATAGGCGACCGGGATCTCATGGACGGTGAGGTGATAGGGCTTGATCAGGCCCTGCAGATGCTCGTAGAGGATGTGGCAGTAGGGGCAGTTGGGATCGAAAAGGTCGTAGACCACACGCCGGCCATGGCCCTCGGTGATGCCAGCCGCATCCCTCAGGGCCCGATACAGGACCAGGCGGTGGGCCTGCTTCGCGGCGGATACCGGGCGATGCGCCCACACAGGGGCGCTGAAAGCGCCCAGCACGAGCCCGATCTTCAGCCATCGCGGTAATACCATGCCTTCCCCCTCTGGCGGACGCCGCGACGCGACGGCCGCCATGCCTCAATTGACGATATCGGCCGATAGTCGGTGCGATAGGCCCGCGTGCGCCGAGTCCGGCCGCGTGATATGGGCCAGAAGGGTGTGCGGCCCCTCATAACCCGGCCATTCCCCGACCCGCGCCCCGTGACGATTGAAGTAGACGAGGGTGGGCGGCCCAAAGGCCTGCACATGGGCCAGCAGGCGCCGGGCCCGGCCATTATCTTGGCTCACGTCGGCGCGCACCAGGACCAGCGAACGCAAGGCCGTCACGACGCGCGGGTCGTGAAAGGTGTTGTCGTCCATGCGCCGGCATTGCACGCACCATGAGGCCCAGAAATCCACCAGTACGGGGCGCCCATGGGCGCCGGCGAGGACTGCCTTCAGGCCGCGTACGCCATGGATCGTGCGGAACGTGAGGCGCGGGCCCGCGACAGGACGCGGGCCGCTCGTAGACAGGCGCGCAAGCGGGGCGAGCGGATCGCTGGCCCCCGACAGGGCCCCCACACCGAGCACCAGGCCGTAGCCGAGAATCGCCACCCCCAGGCCCTTCATAAGGCTGGCCGCGCCGGGGGAACCGGACTTCAGGGGCTCCAGGGCCCCAAGCGCCACGCTGCCGACGATGGCCAACAACGCCCATAGCCCGAGCGTCACAGGGCCGGGCAGGATGCGGCCTTCGAGCCAGATCGCCACCGCGATCATGAGTAGCCCAAAGACGGCGCGGATCTTGTCGAGCCACGGGCCAGCCTTGGGCAGGAAATGGCCGGCGGAGGTCCCTATGGCAAGCAGCGGCAGGCCCATGCCGATGCTCAAGGCGAGGAGCGCAAGGCCGCCAAAGACCACATCCCCGGTGCGCGAGATGAGCAAAAGCGCCCCGGCCAGGGGCGCGGCCACACACGGGCCCACGATCAAGGCCGAGAATACCCCCAGCACCAGGGTGCCGAGCACCTGGCCGCCTTGGCCGTAACGGCCCAGGCGCTCCTGGACTGCACGCGGCATCTGCAGGTCATAGAGCCCGAACATGCACAGCGCCAGGACCACGAACAGGGCGCTGAAGGCCGACAGCACCCAGGGGTTCTGGAAGGCCGCCTGGACATAGTGCCCGGTGAGCGCGGCGATGATGCCGGCTGTGGTATAGGTCGCAGCCATGCCCACCACATAGGCAAGGGACAGGGTTAGGGGGCGCGCGCGCCCCCGGCACTGACCGACGATGGTCGCCGACAGGATCGGGATCATGGGAAAGACGCAGGGGGTGAACGCAAGCCCGAGCCCGGCGGCCAGAAACAAGACCAGGGTGCCCCAGGGTGGCGTGATTCTGGGGGGCGAAGCGGCGACCGACGACACCGGGGTCAACGCCGCAGGCGGAGACGATCGCGGGCCGATGCCGGCGGCAGGGATCTTGAGGACCACAGTCTTGGCGAGCGGCGGATAACAAATCCCGGCATTCGCGCAGCCCTGATAGCGCGACGTGACCCGCACCATGCGTCCCCCCGGCGCCTGCACGAATGGGATGGTCAGTACTGTCCGGCCCTCATAGACCTGCTGATGGCCGAAGGCCGGGTCGTTGACCCATCGGCCCTTGGGGAGATGGAACGGGGCCAGACGCACGCTGCGCGGCGCCACCGCGAGATGCACGCGACTGCGGTAGATGTGGTAACCGGGGGCAGCAGTCCAGCGCACCTTCAGCGCGCCGTGCACGATGGCGGCGTGGAACCGGAAGGCCTGATTCGGCGCCAACGGGCGGGCCGCCGCCGGGATCGGCATGGCCCCCAGACACAGGACCGCCACGACTACCGCAAGCACCGCGCGCCTATCCATCGAACCCCGCCTAGCACCACCCGCGAATAAGGACGTCCCGCGGGCGGCCCTTATTCCCGATCCCCGATGCCCGGTCAGGGACCGCCCTCGGCGCACTCCGGACAGGGGATGCTGTAGCCGCACTCCTTCTGCGGGCACACCTTCTCGGTGCCTCGCCGCTTGGTGGTCTTTATCGTCAGGATCGGGTGCCCGCACTGCGGGCAGGGCTCGGCGAGCGGGGGATTCCAGACCGCGTACTTGCAATCCGGATAACGCGAGCACGAATAGAAGATCTTGCCGTATCGGGATTTGCGCTTCAGGAGCGTACCCTGGCGGCACTCGGGACAGGTCACCCCGGTGTCGCTGGGCTTCTCCAGGGGCTCCATGTGACGGCAACTCGGATAATTGCTGCAACCTATGAAGCGCCCATAGCGGCCACGCTTGATCACGAGCGGGCTTGCGCACAACGGGCAGACGCGGTCCGGAATCACCTCGGCCGCCGGCGCCTCGGCCTCCTCGCCCAGGTTGCGCGTGTAATCGCACTCGGGGTAACCGGTGCAGCCGATGAAATAGCCGTTACGCCCAAGGCGCTTGGACAGCGGCTTATGGCATTGCGGGCAGGTCTCGGCAAGGACCTCCACGCCTGGGCGCTCTGCGTCCTCCTTGTCGCTCACCTGGCGATGAAACTCCGACCAGAAGTTGCGCAACAAGGGGACCCACTCCTTCTCGCCGCGCGAGACTGCATCCAGGTCGTCTTCGAGCCGCGCCGTGAAATCGTAATCGACATAGCGCTCGAAGTGCTGGGCGAGGAATTTATTCACCACCCGCCCGACGTCGGTGGGCTTGAAGCGACGCTTGTCCAGTACCACGTACTCGCGTTGCTGCAAGGTCTGGATGATGGTCGCATAGGTGGAGGGGCGGCCGATCCCGAAGGCCTCCAGGGTCTTCACCAGGCTCGCCTCCGAATAGCGCGGCGGCGGCTCGGTGAAATGCTGTTCCTTATGGATCTCCTTTAAGGCGATGCGCTCGCCTTCGCGCATGTCTGGGAGCAACCGGTCCGACTCGTCCTCCTCCCCCTTCTTGTCGTCGGCATCTTCCTGATAGACCGTCATGAAGCCCGGCACGAGCACCACCGAACCGGTCGCGCGCGAGATATCGCCGGGGCCGGCCTCGAGGTCCACGGCCATGGTATCGAGGACCGCGGGGATCATCTGGCAGGCCATGGTGCGGCGCCAGATGAGATCGTAGAGCTTCAGTTGCTCGGGGGTCAGGAAGGGGCGCAGGTCCTCCGGCGCACGACCCACCGAGGTCGGCCTTATGGCCTCATGGGCCTCCTGGGCGTTCTTGGATCGTGTCTTGTAGACATGGGGGGCAGACGGCAGCTTGTCGGCCCCGAAGCGCTCGGCGATCACGCCGCGGATCTCGGTCAGCGCATCCTGCGCCAGGGTCACGGAATCCGTGCGCATATACGTTATCAGGCCCACGGTCTCGCCTTCGATCGCCACGCCTTCGTAGAGCTGTTGCGCGGTGCGCATGGTGCGCTGGGCCGTGAAATACAGCTTACGCGCGGCCTCCTGCTGGAGCGTAGAGGTCGTGAAGGGTGGGGCTGGATTGCGCCGACGCTGCTTGCGCTCCACGGCGCGCACGCGGTAGTGCCCGTCGCGCGCGCCGTCCTTGAGACGCGCCTCGACCTCGGCGGCACGTGTGGCGTCGGTCACCGCGAACTGGTCGAGGCGCTCCCCGGAAAGCATCATGAGCCGGGCCCGGAAGGCCTGCCCTGAGGCCTCCATCTCCGAGTCAATGGTCCAATACTCGCGCTCCACGAAGCGCTCGATCTCCTCCTCGCGCTCCACGATCAGGCGCAAGGCCGGGCTCTGGACGCGACCTGCCGACAACCCGCGGCGCACCTTCTTCCAGAGCAGGGGCGAGAGGTTGAAGCCGACCAGATAATCGAGGGCGCGGCGCGCCTGCTGGGCGTTGACGAGATTCTCGGAAAGCGCACGCGGCTCGGCGACCGCCTTTTGGATGGCGCCCTTCGTGATCTCGTGGAACACTACACGATGCACCGGCTTGTCCCCCAGCAGGCCCTCGTCTTTCAGGATTTCATAGAGATGCCAGGATATGGCCTCGCCTTCGCGGTCCGGGTCGGTGGCGAGATAGAGGACATCGGCCTTTTTCATGGCCTTGATGATGACGTCAATGTGCTTGCGATTCTTCTCGATGACCTCGTACTTCATGCTGAAGTCATGATCCGTGTCGACGGCGCCCTTTTTCGGTATGAGGTCGCGCACATGGCCGTACGAGGCCAAGGCCGTGAAGCCTTTGCCCAGATATTTGCCCATCGTCTTGGCCTTGGCGGGCGACTCGACAATGATGAGATTCTTAGTCATGCGTCTTCAGGCAGTAACGGTACACGAGTTGGGGCACTATGGGCCTTGGGAAGTGCGAACGCCACCCGGCGATTTCCTGGGGAAGGAAACTCTAGTTGAGGGCGCCCTGGGTTTCGTTAAACACCAAGTCCTCCATCCAGGCATAAGCCTGTTCCTGACCCGGCTGATTGAAGAGCACCATCAGAATGATCCATTTCATCTGCTCCAGGTCCATCTCATCCGTCTCGAGCGCCATCACGCGATCGATGACGAGCTCGCGCGCGGCCGCATCAAGAACCCCGCCCTGCTCCAGAAACAGCAGGAAGCCGCGCGCGGCCGTGTCCATCTTCTTGTGCTCGTCCTCGGAATACACACGCAGGGACTTCAGGGAGGCATTGGCGGGCGAGGAGGCCTCGCTGCTCCTCAGGGCCGCGAGCCCTTCGAGCCATGCAAAGGCCTTGACGATCTCAGCCTTGGGAAACCCGGCCTGCGCCAGCTCATCGGCCAGAGACTCCTGGTCGGGTTGGAAATCGGGCCCCTCGTCCATATAGTTTTCGAATAGGTACATCAGGACGTCGAGGACGTTTTCTTTCATTTCAGGATCTTGCACTCTCCGGTCCGCTCCTGAGGTCAGGCGCACGGCGCCTTTGGTCAAGAGCATGGAGCAAACGGCGGTCAAGGTCAATCTTGCGGCGTTGCCACCGAGTCACCGACATGGATCTCGCGGCGCGCCTGCATGATGATGCCGTAACTGACGTGCGCGAAAGTGCGGAATATCATAAGGAGTCCGAGCGGCTGTTTGCGCCCCCGCAGCGTCTCATGCGCCACCGGGTCATAGAAGGGACGTGGCCGGCTATAGATGCGCAGCACATAACCGCGCCGTATCCCCGCATTCTTGCCCGCGTCGATGGCCACCGCGGCGTAGGTCCCAAGGTTCAGGTTATCGTGGGTCGCCGCTACCACCCTCGCACGGATGCGCTTTCGCGGGGCACGTGGATAATAATAAGGGATCGGCGCCTCATGCCGCCACGGCACCAGACGGTCGCCGGCCTCGACCTCGCGGATCGATGAGACCACTTCAAGCTCCGGCAGACGTCCTGGCCGCACAAGCCTGGCTTGGCCGACATATTTCGTTTCATAGGCCAGAAACTCCCCGTCTCTCGTGCGCAGTGCCGGGCCACGCCGATAGATCTCATAGGTCTTGTCCGGATGGGCCCCGAGATGGCGCGCATAGAACCGGCTCAAGGGACTCAGAAAGGTGTGGCGATGGACCGCGCCCGCCACATAACCGAGGCGACGGAAGGCACGTCGCGACAACGCGAGCGGACGCTGAAGGAATGGGCCTATGACGTTGGGATCCAAGGTCGGGATGGCGCTGGCCAGGGCCTGCGAGCGGACCGCCGGCCGCAACACCACGGTATTTTGCGGGGAGGCGGTCAGCGCCTGCACAGGGCCCTCGTCCACGAGATAGGGTGTGCCGCGGATGTAACGCAGCACGATGACGTCGCCCGGGTAGATGAGGTCGGGATTGCGGATCTGCAGGTTCCGGTTCCAGATCCCGGGCCAGCGCCACGGATCTCGGAAAAAGTGATCGGCGATACCCCAGAGCGTGTCGCCGGCCCGCACGACATAGCGTTGCGGGACATGGGGAACGGCCAGGCGGTCCGCCCACACGAGGGGGGATAGGGCCAGTACCAGTAAAAGACTGAGGCGAGCTCGACGCATGGCAAGGAGTGTAGTGGGTGATCAGGCGGTCGTCCACCTGCCCGGAGGGGCGCGTGGCCCGAGATTCCGGTATATAATTCGCCCATGGCATTGCGCGAGATCCTTCGTTACCCAGACCCTCGGCTGCGCAAAAAGGCGCTGCCCGTCGCGCGCGTGGATGAAGAGATCCAGGGGCTCATCCGGGACATGGCCGAGACCATGTATCACGCGCCCGGTATCGGCTTGGCCGCCACCCAGATCAATGTGGCCAAGCGCGTCGTCGTGATCGACGTGAGCACCGACCACAAGGATTTGCGGGTCTTCGTCAACCCCGTCATCTGCGAGCACTCCGGGGTCTTTGGTATCGAGGAGGGGTGCCTATCGGTGCCCGGCGTGTTCGAGGAGGTCGAGCGCGCCCAGAAGGTCACGGTACGTGCCCTGGACGAACACGGCACGGCCTTTGAGCTCGTGGCCGAGGACCTGCTGGCGGTGTGCATCCAGCACGAGATCGATCACCTCGACGGCAAGGTATTCGTCGACTATCTCTCACGCCTAAAACAGCAGCGCATCCGCAAGAAACTCGAAAAACAGCAACGCCTCGCGATGTGACCCGGTCGTGAGGACGGTTTTCGCGGGGACACCGCTCTTTGCCCTTCCGACCCTGGAGGCCCTGGTCAAGGCCGGCTACGACGTGCCGGGCGTTCTGACCCAGCCGGACCGGCCGGCCGGCCGCGGGCGCAGGCTTACGCCCAGCGCGGTCAAGACGCGCGCGGGCGCGTTGGGCATCCCTGTGTATACCCCCGAGAACGGCGCCGAGGCCGAGGCGGTGGTGCGCGCGCTCGGCGCGGATGTGGTCGTGGTGGTCGCCTATGGACTGCTGCTGCCGCCGGGCCTCCTGGATATCCCCACGCACGGCTGCCTGAACATTCACGCCTCGCTGCTCCCGCGCTGGCGCGGCGCGGCACCCATTGCGCGGGCGATAGAGGCCGGCGATACCAAGACCGGTGTCACGATCATGCGCCTCGATACCGGTCTCGATACCGGACCGATGCTGGCGCGCGCCGCGGTCGCCATCGCGCCTTGCGACACTACCGAGACGCTCGCCGACCGGTTGGCGCATCTGGGGGCGGAAACGTTGATGCCGGTGCTCGATGCGCTGCGTGAGGGGCGGCCGGTCACGGAGATCGCACAGCCGGCGAGCGGCGCCACCTACGCGCGCAAGCTGCGCAAGGACGAAGGGGTCATCGACTGGCGGCGGGACGCCGTTGCCCTGGAACGCCAGATCCGTGCGTTCACGCCCTGGCCGGGGGTGCGCGCGGTGATCGGCGGCACGAGCGTGAAGATCGGCACGGCTCACGCCGTAGACGCCCCACGGCCGGCGGAACCAGGCGTGGTCCTGGAGGTGCGGCCCGACCTCGTGATCGCCACCGGGCAGCGGGCGCTCGCGGTGACGTCCTTGCAGGCCGACAATGCCCGCATGCAGCCGGCACAGATCTTTTTGCAGGCCCATCCGCTTAGCGTCGGGAATCGCGTTGGCTAAACCCCGCCACGCCCTGACCCTGCGCGCGCGCTCGGCGCGCATCATCGCCCGCGTATTGACCGGGGGCGCGCTCGATCCGGCACTGGATGAAGACCGCGCCCGTCACGGGCGTCATGGGCTCGTCGAGGAGCTCGCCATCGGCACGATCCGCTACGCGCCCCGCCTTCTGGCGCGCACCGCGCCGCTGCTCAGGCATCCGTTCCGCAAGGCCGACCAGGACCTGCAGGCCCTGATCCTCATGGGCCTCTATCAGGCCTTCTTCATGGATACGCCGGAGCCGGTGGCGGTGTCCGAGGCGGTGGCGGCCGCCGACGCCCTAGCCAAGCCCTGGGGGAAGGGTGCACTGAACGCGGTGTTGCGCGCCGCCCTGGCCGCCGAGGCGGTGGCGCCCTACACCGGATACAACCACCCGGACTGGTTCGTCGATCGCCTGCAAGCGGCATGGCCAGAGACATGGCGCGCGGTGCTGGCGGCCAATGACGAACGCGCGCCGCTCACGCTGCGCGTGGATACCCGACGCATCGCACGCGACGATTACCTGGAACGGCTCGCACAGGCCGGGATCGCCGCGCGCGCGCACCCCGTGGCCGACACCGCGGTGGTGCTCGCCCAGGGGGCCCTGGTACCCGGACTTCCCGGATTCCGCGAGGGCCTGGTATCGGTCCAGGACGCCGCCGCGCAGCTGGCAGCCCCCCTGCTCGCCCCCGCCCCGCGCGAGGCCGTCCTCGATGCCTGCGCCGCGCCCGGCGGCAAGACCGGTCACCTGGCACAATCGGCCCCCGAGGCGCGCGTGACCGCGATCGACTCCGATCCGGCACGGATGGCGCGGCTCGCGGAGACCCTGACGCGCCTCGGGTGCCTTGGGCGTGTGCGGACGCTGACCCATGATCTCGCCGAATACCCCCTGGACGATTGCTTTGCGCGTATCCTGCTCGATGCACCGTGCTCAGCGACCGGCGTCATCCGTCGTCATCCGGACATCAAACTGCATCGCCGCGTAAGCGACCTGCCCCCTCTGCGCGCCATACAGGCCCGGCTCCTCGACCGGCTGTGGCACAATCTCGCACCCGGGGGCACCATGGTCTATGCGACGTGTTCGGTGCTGCCCGAGGAAAACGAGGACCAGGTGATAGACTTTCTGGCGCGCACACCGGACGCGCGCGAGGACGCCCTCCACTTCCCGGTCGGGCAGGCCCGCCGGGCGGGCTGGCAGTTCCTGCCGGGAGAGGCCGGCATGGACGGGTTCTATTACGCGCGCCTCGCACGGCGCGCATGAAGAGGCGCGAGGAGGCCGACCATGGACACCGAGGCCCTGGAAAAGATGCTCGCGCGCGGCCAGGACAACCTGCTGCTGCGCTACGGATTGGGCGGGGAATATGCGCGCCTCCGGCAATATGACAAGGCGATCCCGCATCTTCAGGCGGCGGTCGCCTTCGACCCGCATCATGCCGCGGCCTGGAAGCTGCTTGGCCGGGCACTGACGGAAAGCGGTCGTCCCGAGGAGGCACGCCAGGCCTATCAGCAGGGGATTGCCGCCGCCGAGGCCGGCGGGCACATACAGGCCGCGCGCGAGATGCGCGTGTTTCTCAAGCGCCTCGACAAGTCGGCGGGCTGACGCTAATACACCGGAGGCGTCCCCGGCGGGCGGGTCTTGAAACGCTTGTGGACCCAGAAATACTGCTCGGGATGCGCGCGCACGCCCTCCTCGATGGCACGATTGGTGGCGGTCGCGTCGGTCAGGGCGTCACCGCTGGGAAAACCCTCGAGCGGCGGCCCGAAGGCGATCTCATAGCCCCGCCCGCGCGGCTTCTGCCACACATAACAGGGAACGACGCGCGCATCCACCGCGCGCGCCAGCCGCCCCACGGCATGGAGGGTGATCGTGGGGACGCCGAAGAACGGGGCGAATACGCTGGAGCGCTCGCCGAAGTCCTGATCCGGCAGATAATAGAGGACACGACCCTCGCGCAAGGCCTTCAGCACCGGTCGCACGCCCTCCTGTTGCGTGATCATGGCCGCCCCGAAACGGCCGATGCCGCGACGGAAGGCGGCCTCGAACACCGGATTGGGCAGACGCCGGTAGACATTGGCCATAGGCCGCTCGGTGGACAATAGGCAACCGATCTCGATGGCCGCGAAGTGCGGTACGAGCAGGATCACATTCCCGTGCGCAAGCGCCCGGTCGTAATGTTCTCGTCCGCGAAATGACACCAGGCGGGACAGACGCGCGGGACTGGCCCACCACGCGACCATGACGTCGAACACACCCTGGCCCAGGGCCGCGAAATGGGCGCGCGCCAGACGCTTGTGCCAGGCCGCGCCTTCCGTGGGGAAACACAAGCGGAGATTGGTGAGGACGACGCGCCGGCGGGCACCGAGCAGATGGTAGGCAAGCCGCCCCAGGGCGTGACCGATGGCCGCCAGTACCGGCAAGGGCAGACCGCTCAAGCCCCGAAATACCACCAACGCCACATGGGCGCTGGCCTCACCGAGGCTGCCGGCGCGTTCACTCATAGGGCGACCTCCCATCCCGGCGCACACGCTTGAAGCGCTTATAGGTCCAGAGATACTGATCCGGCATCATGCGCACACCCTCCTCGATCGCGGCATTCATGCGCGTGGCGTCGGCCAGTGCATCATCGGTAGGAAACGGGGTGAGGGCCGGAGCGATCGTAACCTCGAATCCACCGGCCCCGGGCAGCTTGCGCGTGTAGCAGGGCAGGACCACGGCGTCGGCCAGGCGTGCTATACGCGCGAGCGCCGTAAGGGTGGGGGTCGGTATCCCGAAAAACGGCGCGGACACGGCCTGCGCCCCCCCCGGATCGAGATCCGGCAAGTAATAAAACGGTTTGTGGTTGCGAACCTCGCGCACCAGCGAACGCAGAGGGGCATCGTGGCGCCAGAGCACGCCCCCGAAACGGGAGCGCCGGCGTAGCAGGACATGCGCGAGCACGCCGGTAGGGGCGCGATACATGCTGATGCAGGGCCGCTCGCTCGACACCCGCAGCCCCCCGATCTCGAGGCCCAGGAAATGTGGGGCCAGGAAGATGATGTTCCGGCCTTGCGCGAGCGCATCGTCGTACGAGGCGCGCTCGACGATACGGACCCGCCGGCGGAACTCCTCATCCGAGGCCCACCACAGGCGCGCGGTGGCGAAGGCGTTACGTCCCATCGCCACGAAATGGCGACGCACCAGGCGCTCGCGGGCACGGGCCGAAAGCTCGGGGAAACACAGGCCGATATTGACGCGCGCGATATGCCGGGGACGCACGGCAACGGCGTAGGTCAAGGCCCCGAGACCGGCGCCGAACACCGACAGCCAGGACCACGGCAGGGCGGCCAGCGCGCGCAACAGGACATCTACCACGCGCTCTGATGGCCTCGACCCGTCAGTCATAGAGGGACTGGCCGGTATCGCGGGTCTTGAAACGCTTCATCGTCCAGAGATACTGCTCCGGCATCTTCAAGACCGCCCGCTCGATCGTGGCATTCATGACAGTCGCGTCGCCCACCGGGCTGTCGGTCGGGAAGCCCACAAGCGGCGGCTCCAGCCAAAGCTCGCAACCGCCACGGGGCAGGAGACGGGTAAAGCAGGGTATGACCGCGGCATCGGTCAGCCGCGCGAGGCGTCCTAAGGTCGGCAAGGTCGCCGCCGGGACCCCGAAAAAGGGGGCGTAGACTGACTCCTTGGGGCCTAAGTCCTCATCGGGGACATAAGAGGCGCCATATCCGGCCTTGACGGCGCGGATGAATGGGCGCATGCCGGTCTCGCGCGCGAACACGCGCCCGCCGAAGCGCTCGCGCCCGCGCGTCATGACGAAATCGAGGACCGGGTCCTTCAAGGGCTTCACGAAGCCGACATAAGGGAAATAGCGCGACAGCGCAAGACTCGCCTCGAGCCCCACGCAATGGCAATGGAGGACGATGATATTACGGCCCGCGGCACGCGCAGCCTCATAATGCTCGAGACCGACTACTTGCAGACAGCAATCGAGCATGCGCTCGTCCCCCCACCAAAGGACCGCCATGTGAAACAGCGCGAGCGCAGCCAGCCGAAAGTGCTCGCGCACCGCCCGCTCCCGGCGCTCGGCGGTCCATTCCGGAAAACACAGACCCATATTGGTGGCGGCGATGCGCCGCCTCTTGCGGTTGCCGCGATAATAGAGCCGGCCGAGGATATCGGCGATGCGCGCGCGTGCGCCAAGCGGCAGGTAGAGGCTGGCGCGCAGGAATGCCACCGCCCCCCACGTGGGCCAGTGACGGGGCGCGAGCAGACGCCAGGCAAAGCGCACACGATGGGCGCCGGGGAGGTCAGAGACCGCGATCATGGGCCGGCATTGTGCCAGAGCCGGCCGCGGCGGTCATCGCGTGTCATCCGCGAGACGATGGATCGGCGCCGAGCAGCGGACGCACGGCGCTCAACAGGTTGCGAAAGAGGTCCTTGTGGCGCGCCTCCTCGGCGGCCAGCAGGGCCTTCATGGCGGCGCGCTCGGTCGGTTTCCGGAAACAGGCCGGGCAATTGTCGGGGATCACCGGGAGTGCGGCGGCGCGCGCGAAGTCCCGCAGCTGGCGTTCGCGGACGTAGATGAAGGGCCGGATGACGCGCAGATCCCCGGCGTCGACCCGATAGTGCGCGCGCATCGTATGCAAGGTCCCGGCATGAAAGGCGCTCATGAGAAAGGACTCAGCGATATCGTCCAGGTGCTGGGCGAGCGCCAGGACGTTGTAACCGTGGTCACGAGCGACGCGGTAGAGGGTCCCGCGGCGCATGCGCGCGCAGTAACTGCAAAACGAGTCGTTGCCAAGCGTCGCCTGGGCGCGCGCGGCGATGGCCTGCCGCTCGTAGAAGTACGGGACACCGAGCGACTCCATATAAGAGATGAGCGGGGCGGGATCGAAGCCATCGATGCCGGGGTCCACGGTGGCGACCCCGAGGTCAAAGGTCAACGGGGCCTTTTTCTGGAGGTGGCGCAGGACCTGCAGGAGGCCCAGGCTGTCCTTACCGCCCGAGACCGCAAGCAGCACGCGATCGCCCGCGCGGATCATGTCATAATCAGAAATGGCCCGCCCTGTCAATCTCAACAATGGCCTTGGGGGAATGGGCTGCATCGGGGTATGTTAGTCGTTGCGCGGCGCCCCCGCCAAAAGCGGGGGCGCGGACTGTCATTTCCAGGGACAGCTATGTTATGGTATCTGCTGCTAGCAGACCAGCCCTCGCCTGATCTCAGATTAAGCTCACACAAGGACCTCACCCTAAAACGCCGGGAGTCACCATGTCGAAATCCTACCTCTTTACATCCGAATCGGTATCCGAAGGTCATCCCGACAAGATCGCGGACCAGATCTCGGATGGGGTGCTTGATGCCGTGCTGACGCAAGACCCTTACGGACGCGTGGCCTGCGAAACGCTCGTCAACACGGGGCTCGTGGTTTTGTCGGGCGAGATCACGACCAAGGCGATCGTGGATTTCACGAACATCGCGCGCGCCACCATCCGCCGCATCGGCTATGACGCGCGCATGGGCTTCGACGGGGATGCCTGCGCGGTGGTGGTGGCCATGGACAAGCAATCACCGGATATCGCCCAGGGCGTCAACGAGGGCCAGGGGCTGGATCTGGAACAAGGCGCCGGCGACCAGGGGCTCATGTTCGGCTATGCCACGAACGAGACCGAAACGCTCATGCCCATGCCGATCACCTTCGCGCATACGCTCATGCAGAGACAGGCCGCGGTGCGGCGCTCGGGGCGCCTGCCGTGGCTTCGGCCCGACGCCAAGAGCCAGGTCACCATACGCTACGAGAACGACGTCCCGGCAGCCATAGACACCATCGTCGTCTCGACACAGCATGACCCGGACGTGCGCTACCAGGACCTGAAGGAAGCGGTCATGGAGGAGATCATAAAGCCCGCGCTGCCCGAGGGCTGGCTCACGAAGGACACCCGCTACTTCATCAACCCGACGGGACGCTTCGTGGTCGGGGGGCCGGTGGGCGACTGTGGCCTCACCGGACGCAAAATCATCGTCGACACCTACGGCGGCATGGCGCGCCATGGCGGCGGGGCGTTCTCCGGCAAGGATCCCTCCAAGGTCGATCGCTCGGCGGCCTACGCCGGGCGTTATGTGGCCAAGAACATCGTCGCGGCGGGCCTTGCGGCGCGCTGCGAGATCCAGGTCGCCTATGCGATCGGGGTGGCGCAGCCGGTGTCGATCCGGGTCGAGACCTTCGGCACGGGGGTGGTCAGCGACGGCCGTATCGCCGAGCTGGTGGCCGAGCACTTCGATCTGCGGCCCAAGGCCATCATTCAGACCCTGGATCTCTTGCGGCCGATCTACGCCAAGACCGCGGCCTACGGCCACTTCGGGCGCACCGAGGCCGAGTTCCTGTGGGAGCGCACCGACAAGGCCGAGGCACTGCGCTCGGCGGTCGAGGGTAAAAAGGTCCAATCGCTGTCGCGCTAGGAGAAAGCCGTCAACTACCCCGGGCTAACAGGCCATACGGCCCACAATGAGACGGGAGCCGGTTGTCCACAACCCCGAGGGAGAGGCCCCGCCAGGGAGCCCGTCACTAGGGCCGCTGTCGGGCCCCTAGGGGCCCGTAAGGGCGGATAGCCGGGAAAGAACCGGCACTGACTTAACCGGAGGCGGTTTGTAGGCCGTCTCCCATCGCCGGCCGAATGGCTGGTTACCTCCTCGCCATAAAAGGGTGGGGTTTCACGGAGACACTCATGAAATCGGCAGTCCACGCAAAAGAGGCGCATGACTACAAGGTGGCCGATATCGGGCAAGCGGCCTATGGCCGCGCCGAGATCGCGATCGCCGAGACCGAGATGCCAGGCCTCATGGCCCTGCGCGCCGAGTACAAGGGGCAAAAACCCCTCAAAGGGGCCCGTATCGCCGGCAGCCTGCACATGACGATACAGACCGCCGTGCTGATGGAGACCCTGGTTGAGCTGGGCGCGGACCTGCGCTGGTCGTCGTGCAACATCTTTTCGACGCAGGATCATGCCGCCGCCGCCATGGCCGCAGCCGGGATCCCGGTCTTTGCGTGGAAGGGCGAGAGCGAGGAAGAGTACTGGTGGTGCATCGACCAGACCATCAACGGGCCCGACGGCTGGCACCCCAACATGCTCCTCGACGACGGTGGCGACCTGACGGCGGTCATGCACGAGCGCTACCCGGAATTGATGAAGGATGTCCGCGGGCTTTCGGAAGAGACCACGACCGGGGTTCACCGGCTCTATGATCTCGAGGCCCAGGGCAAGCTGTTGTGCCCGGCGTTCAACGTAAACGATTCGGTCACGAAGTCGAAATTCGACAACCTCTACGGCTGTCGTGAATCCCTGATCGACGGTATCAAGCGCGCCACCGACGTCATGATCGCCGGCAAGATCTGCGTCGTGGCCGGCTATGGCGATGTCGGCAAGGGGTGTGCTCAGGCCTTCCGCGGCATGGGCGCCACGGTATGGGTCACGGAGATCGATCCGATCTGTGCCTTACAGGCGGCCATGGAAGGCTATCGGGTGGTGACCCTGGAGGAGGCCGCACCGCTGGCCGACATCTTCGTCACCGCCACGGGCAACGTTCACGTCATAGGCCTGGAGCACGTGCGCGCCATGAAGCATGAGGCGATCGTGTGCAACATCGGGCACTTCGATTCCGAGATCGATATCGCGGCGCTACGGACCCTCCCGTGGGAGAACATCAAGCCGCAGGTCGACCATATCGTCTTCCCGGATGGCAAGAAGATCATCGTCCTGGCGGAAGGGCGGCTCGTGAACCTGGGTTGCGCCACCGGCCATTCGAGCTTTGTGATGTCAGCCTCGTTCACAAACCAGGTCATGGCGCAGATCGAGCTCTGGAACCATCCGCAGGACTACAAGGTACAGGTCTATACGCTGCCCAAGCATCTGGACGAGAAGGTCGCACGCCTGCACCTGGACAAGATCGGCGCGCATTTGACGAAGCTCACCGCCGAACAGGCCGCCTATATCAACGTGCCGGTCGAAGGCCCTTACAAGCCGACCCGGTACCGCTACTGATCCCGGGATGGAGTCGCAAAAGCGCCACGCGCGGGTCTTTAGCTTCGAGTTCTTTCCCCCGAAGAGCGAGGAGGCGCGGAGCGCCTTCCACGCCGCTCTGGAACAGCTCGCACCGCTGGATCCGCGATTCTTCTCGGTGACCTTCGGGGCCGGCGGCAGCACGCGGGAGCGGACCCTGGAGACCGTGCGCGAGATCGCCGGGCACGGGAAGGCGGCGGCGCCTCACCTCTCGTGTATCGGCGCGACACGCGACAGCATCCGCGACATCCTGGCGACCTATAAGGCCCTCGGGGTGCGCCATATCGTGGCACTCCGGGGCGACCTGCCGTCGGGGATGGTCGATCCCGGCGACTTCCGATACGCCTCCGAGCTCGTGCGCTTCATCCGCGCCGAGACCGGAGACCACTTCCATATCGAGGTGGCGGCCTATCCCGAGGTGCATCCGCAAGCGACCAGCGCCGAGGACGACATCAGACACTTCCAGGAAAAGATCGACGCCGGCGCCAACTCCGCGATCACCCAATACTTCTACAACGCCGACGCCTACTACTGGTTCGTGGACACCTGCGAGGCGCGCGGACTTACGGTACCGATTGTGCCTGGTATCATGCCCATCACCAATCACCGGCAACTGCTGCGCTTCTCGGAGGCCTGCGGGGCCGAGGTGCCCCGCTGGATCCGCCGGCGTCTCGAAGACTTCGGCGAAGACGGCGAGTCGATCCGCTCCTTCGGCCTCGACGTCACCACCGCCCTGTGCGCCGAACTCCTGGCCGCCGGCGCCCCGGGACTCCACTTCTATACCCTGAACAAGGCCGCGCCCTCGAGCGTGATATGGGAACGGCTGGGATTGTGACAGCGCCGGCCCCCATGGCAAGACCGTAGCCTGAGCGGGCCGGGGGCGCTGGCGCCGGATGCCCGCTGGGCCCAAGGCGCCCCGCCCCGCCTGGCGCCATGTCCAAGCCCCTATGGGCAACAGGAAGACGCGGCAAGACCGTGAGACCCGTAATCGCGCAGGATAAAGGGCCTCTGCGGGCGCCATAGTCGTTAGCGGAGACCCGTGCGCGGCGACGACGTCAGAAATCCCGCTCGATCTTGAAGGTGTTAAAGAGGATGTCGACCGCCGTATTGCGCGCCCCGTGGGCCACCGCGTCGAGCATGTCGCCATCCGTCCATCCCAGCCCGCGCAGGTGATCGAGGTCGGGCTTACCCACCGCGTGCGGTGTAGCCATGGCCTTCAGAACAAAAAGCAGCATCGCCCGATCCTTCTCCGCCAATGGCGTGGCCTTGGGATCGGCCTTGGTGGCCGCCACCTCATCGGGCGTCTGGCCGCACATATGGATGAGCAATGCCTCATTGAAGCCCACGCAATACTCGCAATCGTTGCTCTTCGACACGAGCATGCGGATTGAGGCCAGCAGGGCCGCGGAAAGGGCCGGGTGATTGCGATAGTAGCGGATACTGTCCCATTGCTGGGCAAGGAGTGCGGGGCTGCTGCTATAAAACTGCACGGCGTTGGGGACGCGACCAAAGAGCCCGGCAACGGCCTTATAGGTCTCGGCGACAGCGCCGGTCGCAGTCTCGGGGGTTTGCGTGGTCAGCAAGGTCATGAGATGGACTCCTTGGGCGAAAAAATGGATAAACGAATGGCCTACGCCAACCCGCGGACGTAGTCGCGAAGCTCACGCAGACAGTGACGGAAGACCGCTGCCGACTGGTGATTCTTGGCAATGCCCCAGCAACCTTCCCAGGCGGCCACCAAAAAGAGCGAAGCGGCCTCGCAATCGAGATCCGCGCGCACGCGCCCCTGGGCCTGGGCCCTTGCCAGGGCGGCCTGCACGACACCCTGCCAGCGCGCCAGGATGGCTGACAAGTGCTCCCGGAAATCGGCGTCGACGGCACTCATTTCCTGGATCAGGTTATTGAGCGGACAGCCCCATTTGACGACCTCGTCGTCCACACCATGGATGCGCTGATCGAGGAGGGCGAGCAGGGTCTGATAGGGGTCTTCCGCCTCTTCGAGGGGTCGGAATATGGCGTCCGCGAGCCGCCCCTGGATGACCTCGTCTATGACCACGAGACCGAGGGCGTGCTTGCTCGGGAAATGGTGGTACAAGGCGCCTTTCGTAAGACCGGTGTCGCGCAGGATCTCGGAGAGGCCGGCGGCCTGGAAGCCGTGGCGATGAATCTCGGCAAACGCCGCCTGAAGCAGCTGGGTGCGGGTTGAATCGTGCGTGGTGTCCATGGCGCTATCATACCGACTGGTTGGTATGGGTCAAGCGGGGCGCCGATCGATCTTGCCTTCGGCGACCGCCGGTGGTGTACTGCGCGACGTATTCTTGTGTGAGGGATCCAGTGAGAACGGTAACTCCTCTGGCGGTGATCTTCGCCGCCGCCGGCGCCATAACGGGTTTTCTGCTGCGACCCTCGGATATCTTCGGCCACCAACTGCCCTTGTCGGTGGTGCTGACGCGCGGCTCGGACCTCCACGGCCTGAATCGGTTTTTGGTACCGCTGGCCGAGCGCTCGTTCAACGAGGTGGTAGCCGGTCTCATCCTCGGCGCCGTGCTCGGTGTGGTGGTAGGGGCGTTATTGGGGCGCCGTTAGACGGTCCGGGCACGCACCGCTCTTCCCCCGGACCGGGGAGGTCAGTACAATGCGCCGGTCCGACACCCAACCGTGCGTCGCCCTTATAGCATCACCTCACGTGTTGCCTGTATACTGCGCGCCCCTTTCCTTGCGTCCCCTATGACAACCCAGAATCTTCGGAACATCGCGATCATCGCCCATGTCGACCACGGCAAGACCACGCTCGTCGACGAACTGCTGAAACAATCCGGCACCTTTGAAAGCCGCGCGAACATGGGCGCCCGGGTCATGGACTCCAACGACCTCGAGCGCGAGCGCGGCATCACGATCCTCGCCAAGAATACGGCGATCCGCTGGCGCGATCACCGCATCAATATCGTCGACACCCCTGGGCACGCGGATTTCGGGGGTGAGGTGGAGCGCGTGCTGTCCATGGTGGACTCGGTGCTGTTGCTCGTCGACGCCGTCGACGGACCCATGCCACAGACGCGCTTCGTGACACGCAAGGCCTTCGCCCTCGGGCTGCGGCCGATCGTCGTCATCAACAAGGTCGACCGGCCGGGGGCACGCGTGAACTGGGTCCTGGATCAGACCTTCGACCTCTTCGACAAACTGGGGGCGACCGAAGAGCAATTGGATTTCTCGGTCGTCTACGCCTCGGCCCTGTACGGTTACGCGAGCCTCTCGCCCGATGTGCGCGAGGGCGACATGACGCCGCTCTTCGAGGCCATACTGCGCCACACCCCGCCGCCCGAGGTCGACCCCGACGGCCCCTTCCAGATGCAGGTCTCGAGCCTCGCCTATTCGAGCTATGTGGGCCCGATCGCCACCGGCCGCATCAAGCGCGGGACGGTACGCACCAATCAGGCAGTGGCGGTCATCGACCGCGAGGGCAAACGCCGCGAGGGCAAAGTCCTGCAGGTGCTGGGCTTCCTGGGCCTGGAGCGCACCGAGATCAAGGAGGCCTCGGCCGGCGACATCATCGCCGTAACCGGTATCGACCCCATCTACATCTCGGACACGCTGTGCGACCCAAGCCGGCCCGAGGCCCTGCCGCCGCTCACCGTGGATGAACCCACCGTGAGCATGACCTTCGAGATCAACACCTCGCCGTTCGTGGGACAAGACGGGAAGTTTGTCACCAGCCGCCAGCTGCGCGAGCGCCTCGAGCGCGAACTCATCCACAACGTCGCCCTGCGCGTCGAGGATACGGCCGATGCCGATAAATTCAAGGTCTCGGGACGCGGTGAGCTGCATCTCGGCATCCTGATCGAGACCATGCGCCGCGAGGGCTACGAGCTCGCGGTGTCGCGCCCGCAGGTGATCACCAAGATCGTGGACGGTGAGGTCCACGAGCCCTACGAGGCGCTCACCCTGGACGTGGAACAGGCCCACCAGGGCGTGCTGATCGAACGGCTTGGCAATCGCCGCGGGGACCTTCTGGCCATGGAGCCCGATGCCAGCGGCCGTATCCGCCTGGAGTACATCATCCCCTCACGCGGTCTGATCGGCTTCCAGACAGAGTTCCTGAGTCTCACCTCGGGCACGGGCCTCATGCACCATGTCTTCGATCACTACGGCCCGGTGAAGAAAGGCGACATCGGCGGGCGCGTGAACGGCGTTCTGATCGCCAACGGGGCCGGCAAGAGCGTGGCCTACGCGCTATTTAGCCTGCAAGAACGAGGGCGGCTTTTCATAGGACCGGGCGAGGACCTGTACGAAGGCATGATCATCGGCATCCACTCGCGCGACAACGATCTGGTGGTGAATCCGCTACGCGGCAAGCAGCTCACCAACATGCGCGCGTCGGGCTCGGATGAGAACATCCTGCTCACCCCGCCGATCCAGCTGACGCTCGAGCGCGCCATCGAGTTCATCGACGACGATGAGCTGGTGGAGGTGACGCCGCACCATATCCGGCTGCGCAAGCGTTATCTGAAGGAGAACGACCGCAAGAAGGCCCAGCGCCAGGGTTAGGTGGGGCGGTTATTCGAGCTGCTCGCGAATGGCATGGAAGCGGGCCTTGGGGAACCGTTCGGCGGTCAGGTCGAGGTGCGAGCGCGACGGCGCGAGATAGGCGAGCGCCCCGCCCGCGTCTTTGGCGAGGTGACCGGCAAGGCGCCGGTGCAGATCGCTTAGCGTATCGGCATCGGCCTCGAGCCAGCGCACCGCGACCACCGGCGCCGGCTCGAAATCGGCCTCGACCCCGTACTCGTTACGCAACCGATAGGTCACGACCTCGAACTGCAGGGCGCCGAGCGCCCCCAGGATCATCTCGTGCCCGGACAGCGGCCGAAAGAGCTGGGTTGCGCCCTCCTCGGTGAGCTGCTCCAGACCCCGCGAGAGCGCCTTGCTCTTCAGTGGGTCGCGCAGCACCACGCGCCGGAAGAGCTCGGGCGCGAAATTGGGGACGCCGGTGAAGCGTAACGGCTCGCCCTCGGTGAACGTATCCCCGATGCGGATCGTGCCGTGATTGGGCAGGCCCAGGATGTCGCCGGCGTAGGCCTCGTCGGCCATGGAACGCTCGTTGGCGAGAAAGGTCAGGGCATTGGCGGCATTGATCTCGCGCCCTTCGCGGACATGATAGAGGCGCATGCCGCGCCGGTAGCGTCCCGAACATATACGCACGAAGGCCATGCGATCCCGGTGTTGCGGGTCCATGTTCGCCTGAATCTTGAAGACGAAACCGGAAAACGCCTCCTCGTCGGGCGCCACCACGCGCGTGGCAGTAGGCCGCGGCAAGGGCGCGGGGGCGAAGGCGACGAAGGCATCCAGCAGGTCGCGCACCCCGAAGTTATTCAGGGCCGACCCAAAGAACACCGGGGATTGGCGCGCCCCGCGATAGGCCCCGACGTCCACCACCGGGGCCGCCCCGCGTACCAGTTCGATCTCCTGCAGGGTGCGCTCGTATTCATCGCCCAGGACGGCCTTGAGGTCGGGATCGCGCAGGGCGAGCAGGCGTTCCTCCTGGATGCGTTCGCTGCGCCCCTGCGGCATGAGCCGCGCCGTTTCGTCGGCCAGCCGGCAGATCCCGCGGAAGCGCTGACCCATACCGAGCGGCCAGGTGACGGGTGCGCAGCTGATGCTTAAAATCCGCTCGATCTCATCTAAAAGCTCAAGCGGCTCCCGACCTTCACGGTCCAGCTTGTTCACGAACGTGATGATCGGGGTGTTGCGCATGCGGCACACCTCGAGGAGCTTCACGGTCTGGGCCTCCACCCCCTTGGCGGCGTCGATCACCATGAGCACCGAGTCGACCGCCGTCAGTGTCCGGTAGGTGTCCTCGGAGAAGTCCTGGTGGCCGGGGGTGTCGAGCAGATTCACGACGGCCTCGCCATAGGGGAATTGCATGACCGACGAGGTCACGGAGATCCCGCGCTCGCGCTCCAGCGCCATCCAGTCGGAGGTGGCGTGGCGCGCCGCCTTGCGACCCTTGACCGCGCCGGCAAGCACGATCGCACCGCCAAAAAGCAGCAGCTTCTCGGTGAGGGTAGTCTTTCCGGCGTCGGGATGCGAAACGATCGCAAAGGTCCGGCGACGGGCAATCTCGGTCGTCAAGGAGGGCATGGGAGGGCGCAAGGATACACGCGCGGCGCCGCCAAGACTAGCGCCGCTTCGCCTATGAGGCGCATATCGGTATACTGGAGCCCTCCATGGCCACGCTTTATCCGCCCACAGAGCCGTACGCGCAGCACCGCATCGCGGTGGCCGCCCCGCACGTCCTTCATGTCGAGGAGTGCGGCAACCCGCGGGGGCTCCCGGTCGTGTTCCTGCACGGCGGTCCGGGGGCCGGCTGCGAGCCCTACCATCGCCGGTTCTTCGATCCCGCGCGCTACCGCATTGTCCTGTTCGATCAGCGCGGCGCCGGACGATCGGTGCCGCATGCCGCGCTGGATGGCAATACCACGGCCGACCTCGTCGCCGACATCGAGCACATACGCGCCCACCTCAACATAGAGCGGTGGTTGGTGTTCGGGGGTTCGTGGGGCTCGACGCTCGCACTCGTCTACGGCGAAACCCATCCGGAGCGCGTGCTGGGCCTGATCCTACGCGGCATCTTCCTGTGCCGGCCCATGGAGATCCGCTGGTTCTACCAGGAAGGCGCGAACTGGGTGTATCCCGACTACTGGCAGGACTTCATGGCCCCCATTCCGGAGGCCGACAGGGGCGACATGGTGGGTGCTTACTATCGGCGACTCACCGGTCCCGACGAGGATGAGCGCCGCCGTTGCGCCCGCGCCTGGTCGTTGTGGGAAGGGCGCACCGCCAACCTGAGCCCGCGCAAAGAGGTCGTGGACTTCTTTGCATTGACCCATACCGCCATGGCGCTCTCGCGCATCGAATGCCATTACTTCATGCACGGCGCCTTCCTGCGCGACAATCAGATCCTCGCGGACGCCCATCGCCTGGCGCACATACCGGGCGTCATCGTGCAGGGGCGCTATGACCTGATCTGCCCCATGCGCAATGCCTGGGAGCTGCATGCGGCCTGGCCCCGAAGCACCCTTACGGTCGTGCCGGAGGCGGCCCATTCCGCCGCAGAGCCTGGTATCACAAGCGCACTCGTCGAGGCGACGGACACCTTCGCCCGGGATACCCGATGGCCACCTACGCCATAGGCGACCTGCAGGGCTGTCTGCGATCCCTGCAGACCCTGCTTGCGCATATCCGCTACGTGGATGGCGTGGACCGCCTGTGGCTCACGGGCGATCTCGTCAACCGCGGGCCCGAGTCGCTCGAAACCCTCAGGTTTCTGCGCACCCTGACAGATCCCGTCATCGTGCTCGGCAATCATGATCTGCACCTGCTTGGTGTGGCCTGCGGGGCGCGCCGCATCGGCGCAGACGACACCCTGGAGGCCATCCTGTCGGCCCCCGATCGCGTCGAGCTTCTCGACTGGCTAAGAAAGCAGCCGCTCCTGTATCATGACGAACATCATGACGTCGCCATGGTGCATGCCGGTGTTCCCGCGCAATGGGATATCCGCGAGGCGCGCACCCTCGCCGCCGAACTCGAGGCGGTCCTGCGGGGCCCCGATCTCTGTCGGGCGCTGGGAGGCGTGTATGGCCCCCTGCCCGATCTGTGGAGCCCAGAGCTCTCCGGCGATGCGCGGCTGCGTTTCATCGCCAACGCGTTGACGCGCATTCGCTATTGCGACCTGCGGGGACGACTCGATATGCGCGACAAGGGCCCGCTTGGGACCCAGACCCCTGGCCTCGTCCCGTGGTTCGATGTGCCAGGACGGCGCAGCCGGGGGACGCGCATCCTGTTCGGCCATTGGTCGAGCCTGGGTCGCCGCACCTTCGGAAACGTCATTTGTCTTGATAGCGGGTGTCTGTGGGGCGGGACGCTGACCGCCTTGCGGCTCGAAGACTCCGTCTTTTTTTCAGTACCCTGCGAGAGTCGCGGGGCTTGAGGGCATCATGATGAGCAAAAGCGAGCATCGCATCGAGGTGGGCGTAAAGACCGCCTATCTGGACAACCAGTCGGCCCCCGAGGCCAACCGCTACGTCTTTGCCTACACGATCACGATCACCAATACCGGATCAGTGCCAGCACGACTCCTGACACGTCACTGGATCATCACCGACGCCAACAACAAGGTCCAGGAGGTGCGTGGCGACGGGGTGGTCGGCGAACAGCCCTACCTGGAGCCTGGCATGAGCTTCGAATACACAAGCGGCGCGATGATAGAGACGCCCGTAGGGAGCATGCGCGGGAGCTACCAGATGGTAGCCGACGACGGGACGCATTTCGATGCCGACATCCCGGCGTTCTCCTTGAGCATCCCGCGCACCCTGCATTAGCCCCGGGGCGTGCGGTGGCTCGAGGCCCACAGGGATCGCGATGCGGTGTCCCTGGAAACGGGCCCTGATCGTGCCCCGCAGTTTTTGCGGGACCCCGGGTATTGGGGTCTATCCATGGCCGTCGCATTGGCCAACGATCTTACAAGCGCGCGGGGCGTGGCCCGCTAAACCGACCCATGCCGTCCCCGATCCCGGGTGGATGGGCGGGGCCGGAGTTTGGCGAGGCGCGCCCCAATGCGCGACTGCAAACCCGTCTCCTGTCGCTGGCGCATGGCTTTTATGCCCGGGCCACGGCCTCTCTGACCTATGCCTGTGGCGGTCGCGCCACAATCAAGGCCGCTTACCGAACCCACAGGGCTTAGCCCGCCCCGAAGGACTGAAACCTCTGGTGCGCACCCCCATAGTCGCGTCCGGCAAGATGAGCCGCAGCGCCTGTGGGAGACTATGAAGTCGCCGCCCGCAAGCAGAACACACAACGACTCCACGTCCCACGCCCAAGGGCGCTACGGCCTTGCGTGGGCCCCCATCGCATCGCGGGCCTCTGGGGTTTCTCGGTCGTAAAAGCGAACCCGGCACACAGACCCTGTGACTGGGCCTGCCACGCCTCGCTGATATCGCCGCCATGTGGCTCGCCATGCTTTATGCGACACAAAAGCCCGTGTCTTGCCGGGACGATTCCGGGTAAAGATCAGGACAGGGCCCAGGGGATGCCCAGCCTTCGCGCACCCCGTCCATTCATGCGCCACGGAAGACGAGCGCCCGGCCTTCTGTCGGCGACCCCTTGCGGCCGCACTGCGATGCGGGTACCGGTGTTTCACCCGCCTGCCAGCATATGAGATCTCGGGTCCGCGAGACCGAGGGCATGGCCCGGCCACGCCAAGGCCGCCGACCGGGCCGTTGACCGTAGGCCGATCAAGGATCGGTTTGGCCTCGCCTAGGGCTCCGACCAGCGTATGCAGTCGCGGCCTGCCTCCTTGGCGGCGTAGAGCGCCATATCGGCGCGCGCCAGGAGCCGTTCGATACCCCGGTCATCGCGATGGTTCCGGGTCGCTCCTATGCTGACCGTGATACCGTATTGCTGGCCGTCGGCGGCGGCGAATCGCAGGCTGCGGGCGGATTCCCCGATACGCTCGGCGACATGTTGCGCCTCCTTGCGGCGGACCTCATGCAGCAGGATGCCAAACTCCTCACCGCCGAGACGCCCGAAAAAATCCGTGTCACGTAACTCAGGCGCCACCGCCGCGGCGAACGCCTGCAATACCCCGTCACCCGCGACATGCCCGTAACGGTCGTTCACCATCTTGAAGTGGTCCAGGTCCGCGATGAAAAGCACGACATCCTTCTCGTAACGCGCCGCGCGCCGCAGGCAATCGCTGGCCTGTTCGAGAAAGGCCCGGCGGTTGGCTATCCCGGTCAGGCTGTCGCTTGTGGCGAGCCGACGCAGCTCCCTTTCGAGATTCTTGCGATCGCTTATGTCGCGATAGATGCCCTCGACCCCCAAGAACTGTCCGGTGGGCCCATAAAGGGCATAACTGCTGATCGATATATCGATGATGACTCCGTCACGGCGTACCATGCGACCCTCAAAGTCCTGCACCTTTCCATGTTCCCGCAGGGCCTTTTTCAGTGGTTCACGCTCGCTCGGGCTGGGATAGTAGTCCTCCGCGCGCCGACCCACGATCTCCTCGGGCTCGTAGCCCAGTACGCGGCGCACCGCAGGCGCGACCTTGAGAACCACGCCGTCGGCATCCGTTCGGTAGTACACATCTTGCGTGCTTTCGAACAACCTCTGAAAGTTCTCCTCGTTCTCCTTTAGGCGATCTTCGGCCTCGTAACGCATGGTATCGTCCGTGGATATGACGGCGATCAGTAATTGGCCGCCGACTGTAATACGCGCGCTGGAGGTCATGATGCGGCGCAATCGACCGCGGCGCGTAAGGAGCCTGAGCGCCACCGGAGCGTTCAGCAGCGCGCCTTCTTCGAGCTTGCGCATGCGATTCTCGACAATGGCGCTATCCAAAGGATGCACGAACGCGGTCGGCGGCAGACCCAGAAGCTCCTGCGCCGACTCGGCCTCCATCAAAACGCATGCCGCCGTATTCACGAAGACCGCCCCCGCGCCCGAGAAGATCGCGATCGGCATGGGAATCATTTCGAGGAGCCTGCGATAAGTCAGATCTGGCATCGCAAGCGCATCGGCAATGTCGTTGGCAACAGTGGTCACTGTCCAGCTCCTGCGCAAGCGCATCGGATAGAGGCCGTCCCGCAACCCCGGTCTGGTGCGAGATCGTTCGATCGCGGCTTGCCCGTACTCCGCGAACGTTCCTGCGGTCAGACGCAATCGACGCCCTGACGATACCGCGAGATGCGCGCAAACGAAAGCATGCTCCATGGTTGTTACAGGCTGTTGCATGCCTTTGACAGCGGATATCACACCGCCGCCGAGGCGGTAGATGGAGGGATGACGGCGGGCGCCGGGACTTCGAAAGACTCACCGCCCGATGGCAGGGTAGGGCGCACCTGACAAACCGCGCGAAGGGCAGTGACGCGGCGCGTCGATACCTCGGGAGGATCCTGACTCGAAACGTCTATGTCTCTGTATGGATGAGACTTTTTTGATCCGTATCAGCTGGCACGATGCTTGCTCGTATCAGGGTAAGAAGGTACGGAATGGTCTGGGAGGACGGAATGTTGAGTTGCGTACTGACGCTCGTCAATGACTATACGGAGGCATTCGGGGTACGCCCGAATGTCGTTTACATGAATCAGGCGCATTACGAATACCTGCGCGAGGAGATGCCGGGGGTGCGGGCACACGATGACGTCGTGGCGATGCTCGGGATCGACATCTCGCTAGCAAGCCATGTCACCTATCCGCATGTCGCCACCGCGCAATTTCGCGAGCAGCGCATCCTTGTGAGCTGAAGATTCCGTGTGGGGGTACACAATTTGGGGCCCGAAAGGGCCCCTGTTTTTGCCCATGGCCCGGCGCCGGTCAGGGTCCCGAAAGCCGCGAGAACACCTGCTCGGCGGCAGCCACCGTGGCACTGATATCCGCAGGCGTGTGGGCCGCGGATACGAAACCGGCCTCATACGCCGATGGCGCAAGATACACACCTAGACCGAGGAGGCCATGAAAGAAGCGCCGGAAGCGGTCGGCATCGGCGCGCATGACGTCGTCATAATAACGTACCGGGCCTTCGGCGAAGAACAGGCCGAACATGCCGCCGACGGCGTTGGTGGTGAACGCAACACCGTGGCGCGCGGCGGCCTCCGAGAGCCCGACGGTCAAGGCCGCGACCCGTTGGCTTAGGGTCTCATAGAACCCAGGGGCCTTGAGTTTTTTCAGGGTGGCAAGACCGGCCGCCATGGCCACCGGGTTCCCGGAATTGGTCCCGGCCTGGAATACCGGGCCATCGGGGAGCAGCTGATCCATGAGCGCGGCAGGACCACCCACGGCACCGACCGGCAGGCCGCCGCCAATGATCTTGCCGAGCGTGGTGAGATCCGGCCGGATGCCAAACAGGGCTTGCGCGCCGCCCGCGGCCACCCGGAAACCGGTCATGACCTCATCGAAGATGAGCAGCGCGCCATATTGGTCGCATAAGGCCCTGAGGCGTTCATGAAAGCCGGCGACCGGGGGCACGCAATTCATGTTGCCCGCGACCGGCTCGACGATGACAGCGGCGATGTCGTTGCCGTGCTGGGCAAAAAGCGCGCCCACAGAATCCGCGTCGTTGAAGCGCGCGACGAGGGTGTGGGCGGCGAGCGCCGCGGGCACCCCGGGGGAGGTGGGCACCCCAAGCGTGAGCGCGCCCGAGCCGGCCTTCACCAGCAGGGAATCGGGGTGGCCATGATAGCCACCTTCGAACTTGACCACCTTATCGCGTCCGGTGACGGCGCGCGCCAGACGCAAGGCGGTCATGGTGGCCTCGGTGCCGGAACTGACGAAGCGCAGCCTCTCCAGGCCCGGCATCAGGGCGCGGACCTCGAGGGCAAGCTCGGTCTCCCCCTCGGTGGGCGCGCCAAAGGCCAACCCGCGGGCCGCGGCATCGGCCACCGCGCGCGTCACGTCAGCGTCCGCATGACCCAGGATGAGCGGGCCCCAAGCGCCGACATAGTCGATATAGCGCCGGCCGTCGACGTCGAACAGGTAGGCACCTTCTCCACGCTGCATGAAGATCGGTTCCCCTCCCACGCCCTTGAAGGCGCGCACGGGCGAATTGACGCCGCCGGCGATGACGGATCGGGCGCGCATGAAGGCGCGATGGCTTGCAGTCATACGGTATCCTCGAAAAGCCGTTGATAGGCGCGGGCCGCGCCCCTGATGTCGTTGTGCCCGAAGACCCCGTCGACGACCGCGAGCGCCGAGGCGCCGGCCGCGATCAAGGCGCGCCCATTCTCCGGCAATATCCCGCCGATCGCCACCAACGGCTTGCCAAGCGGACGGGCGGCCGTCAACAGCGAGAGGTCGGCACGCACGGCGTTAGGTTTGGTGCGTGACGGGTAAAAGCTTCCAAACGCCAGATAATCCGCCCCGCGCCGGGCCAGATCCCGCGCCCGGTCGAGATCCGCGTAACACGAGACACCGATGATCGCCCGTGGCCCGAGCCGCGCACGCGCCGCCTCCACGGTGGCATCGTCACGCCCGAGATGCACGCCGTCGGCGCCCGCCGCAGAGGCGAGCTCGACATCATCGTTGACGAGCACGGGGACTCCAAAGGCATGGCCCATGGTGACCAGGGCCTGGGCGGTATCGATGGCAAGGCCGGCGCCCTTGCATCGCAACTGCACGACCCGCGCACCGCCCAGCAAGGCCGCGCGCACGCGCGCTAGGCCCTCGGGCCGGCAGCAGGCGGCGTCGGTGACCACATACAGTCCGGCAACCTTCAATCTCGATCGGCCTCGTCTTCCCGGGCCCAGAACAGGCGGTCGGGCAGCTGCTGCCCCATGCCCAACGACCAGGCGGCCTCCAGGGTCTTGTGCGTGTATTCCAGGGCCTGGACGATGGCGTTCACCGGTTCCAGGCCCTGGGCCAGGACTGCGGCACAGCTCGATGCCAGCGTACAGCCCGAACCGTGATACTCGCCCGGCAGACGCCGGTAGGAAAAACGCTCGAGGAACTGTCGATTTCCGTAAAGCAGGTTTATCACCGCCTCGGTGGGTTCGTGAGTGCCGGTGATGAGGACGTAACGCGAGCCGAGCGACATCAAGCCCTGGGCGCAGGCCTCTAGGCTATCGGCCTCCGGGACCAGGCGCCGGGCCTCGCGGCTGTTCGGCGTGATCAGGGTCGCGAGCGGACAGAGGAGCGAACGGAATCCATCCTCCAGGGGTTCGTCGCTCAACGGATCTCCCCGGCCGCTCGCGAGCACCGGGTCGATGACCGCCGGGATGCTCGGGTAGTCTGCTATGACCTCGGCGATCGCCGTCAGGTTGGCGAGGCTCCCGACCATGCCGACCTTGAAGGCCGCGACCGGCATGTCCTCCAAGATCGCCCTGGCTTGCTCGGCCACCAAGCCGGGCTCCAGGGCCGCGAAACCCTTCAGACCGAAGGTATCCTGCACCGTTATGGCCGTGACCACCGGGGCGGCATGGCAGCCCATGCTCATGAGCGCCTCGGCGTCGGCCTGAAGGCCGGCGCCACCGGTCGGGTCATTGCCCGCAAAAACCATGACGATCGGGGGGTTCACAATCACCTCTCTTCCCTAAGGGCGGTACGCACGAGGCGCGACAGCGCACGGATGAGCGCCGGGTCGGCGTTAAGGGCCGGCACCACATGATACTCCCGGACGCCGGCCTCGCGAGCGAGCCGAGCATAGGTCATCCCGAGTTCATAGAGGGTCTCGATGTGATCGGACACGAACGCGATCGGATACACGAGGATCTGGTCGACGCCCTCGCGCCCCTGCTCACGGATGACATCATCGACATAGGGCCGCAGCCACTCCAGCGGCCCAACGCGACTCTGATAGCAGAGCGTCACGCGCGGCCAGGCAAGACGCGCGCGCACCAGGCGGGCGGTCTCCTCGATCCCGCGCTGATAGGGATCGCCCTGCCGTATGAGGCGCTGCGGGACACCGTGGGCCGATAATAGCAGGCTGATGCGCGCCGGATCCGGGACACTGAATCGTTGCGCCTCCCGACCTATGGCGGCCGCGATCCCGTCCAGGTAATCCGGCTCTTCGTACCAGGAATCGATGAAGCGGACATCCGGACTGTAGTGGAGCCGGGCGCATGCGCGCAGAAACTCGTTACGCGCGCTGCCGCTCGTGGTCAACGAGTATTGCGGATACAAAGGCAACAACACGACGCGCGCGAACCCCCCGGCCTTGAGCGCGGCCACGACCTCACCGGTCAATGGATGCCAGTAGCGCATGCACACGAAGACCCGCGCCTTGAGGTCGGCCAGGGCCTGCTCGAGCGCCCACGCCTGGTCTTGGGTATTGGCGCCTATGGGCGAGGCCCCGCCAAGGGCCGCGTAGCCGCGGCTTGCCTCCTCGCGCCGCCGCCATGCGACGAGCCGCGCGAAGAGGCCTTGGGTGAAAGCCGCGGCCGGAAACTGGAAGATGTCGGGATCGGAGAACAGATTGCGCAGAAACGGCTCTACGGCCTCCAAGGAATCGGGGCCGCCCAGATTACACAAAACGACAGCGGTGCGAGGACTGGTCATCGCGGCATTGTACTGCCCGCTGGCGCGTTTCACGAGAACGGCGGCTCGGAACAATTTGACAGCCCCTCCGAAGGGAGGAGATCCCTCACCTCGCGACCTTGGTTCCTGCTTCACGGAGACAGGCCTGTATCCCTTGTGGCGACGCAGGACTTAAGGTCTCTCTCGAGCCTTCCCGCGAGTCCCGCGGTACGGGAAGTGACGCCATGGCAGCCACAAGGATGGGGTGCGCGGGCGTGGCATCTCGATCGTACGCTCGCCGCGCCTGCGACACGACCAGGGGCGTACCGCCACGGGCCGTGACTCGCGTGTATGCCGCAGGCGCGGCCGCGCCTGGAGGCGGGCCGCCATACGTTCACCGCCGCGAACGAGCGGCCGTACCGCACCGCCTTGTACGCCGGCAGAGGCACAGCGCGCCATACGGCCCCTGGGATGCGACGGACAGATGCCGGTCCTGCCTATCCGCTCCATTAACCCACCCTTCCATGTCTGGCCTCGCGCAGACTACCGTGTCCGCGAACCAACGGGATCTCCGATGTCCTGACCGAGACGGGTCGAAGGATGCGATTCCTGGTGCTGGCGGCCATGCGTGTGTCCGCATAGATAAGCGCAAGAGGCGACCGCTGCCGTGCCCCGAGCCCGCGCGGTCGACCGGTTGCGCGGCCAACCACGCCGTTCAGGAGGGATCAAGGGCCCGGTGGAGAGATGGCGCAATGCCAGATCCGGCCCCTGCAGGTGCCGCTAACCCGGCGTTTGTGGCGGCTTGATACCGTATACTGGGCTACAAGCCCCAGTGGACTGGTGGTATGCTGCTTTGGTGGACTCGGCCTTTACCTCGTAAATCTGGGCAATGTGGTGGGCGCTGGAAACTGTAAAGTACTGGCGGTATTCCGTTGCCTGCACGGTGGACATGAGGCACGCGCCGATGCGGAAGGGTATGGGTCCATCAAAGCGGCTGAGGTAGGGCCGCTGCCGACAGGAAGGGATCCTCGTCCCTCAGGACGAGGAGGATGTCGGGTCCATTTACACTCTGTATACGGTTAGGTAAAGATAGCAACCTCAAAAGGACGAGTGGGAACAGGCGCTATCCCTCCTCGGCCTGAAGGCCGAGGTTTCCCGCATAATAGTGATGAACGCCAATCCCCCGAAAGTGTATATGTGCGTCATTTGCGGTTTCCTGTACGAAGAGGAGAAGGGGCTACCGGAACACGGAATCCCGCCGGGCACGCGCTGGAAAGACGTCCCCGAAAACTGGACCTGTCCGGACTGCGGGGCCACCAAGGACGAATTCGAGATGATCGAGATATAAAATGAGGGCCTACGCGCTGGTGCGCAGCCGCAAGCGCCGTACCCTATGCCTCCAGATCAGCCCGTCCGGCGCCCTGCGTGTGCTGGCCCCGGCGGCCACCCATCAAGCCGACGTCGAGGCCTTCCTCAAGGCCAAGACACCGTGGATCGAACGCACCTTGAGGAGGCTTGGCGAGGCCCCAAAGCCTGCCCCGTTTGCGGATGGGCTGACCCTGCGGCATTTGGACGAGCCCATCGTACTGCGGCTTCAGTACCGCGCAGGGCCCCCGTCGGTGCGTCGCGATGGCGATGTGCTGTGGGTCGCGGCCGCCGGCGAGGATGCGGCGCGCGCCGCCGTGGAGTTCTGGTATCGGGAGGCCGCGCGCCACCACGCCCTGGCACGCATCATCCATTTTGCGCCGCTCGTCGGCCGGGCCCCCAAGCAGATCCGCATCGGCAGCCAAAAGACCCGCTGGGGCAGCTGCTCGGCGCGCGGGACTATCAGCCTGAACTGGCGGCTCATGCTCGTCCCCGCCGACCTGTTCGATTATGTGATTGCCCATGAACTCTGCCACCTGATCGCCCCGCACCACAAGCCCTCCTTCTGGCGGGAACTGGCGCGCGTCATGCCCGACTATGAGGTCCGACGCCTGACGTTACGCGACCTGGGGGCGCGGCTTTCGCTATGAACATCCATCCGCAGGAGTCGCGCGCGATCGGGATCGACGCGCAGGACCCGGGTGCGCCCCTGTGGCAGGCCCAAGGGGCCCGGGAAGCGGTCCTGGGCGAGACCGGCGATCGCCCGCAATCACGTGCCGAGGAGCGGGCCAATGCCGCGATCCACGCGCTCGGCGCGGTATTGGCGCTGGCTGCGGGCGCGGCCCTCGTCGAGCGCGCGGCGCACACCGGCAGCCCCCTCAAGATGTGGTGCGCCGCGGTCTCGTCTGCGACCATGATGGTCGTGTTTACGGTATCGGCGATCTACCACATCCTGCCGGCCGGCATCCTGAAGGACCGCTTCCAACGTCTGGACCGGATGATGATCGCGGTGTTCATGGCCGGGAGCTACACCCCGGTGGCCTTGCTCATGGTCCATGCCGCGATCGGGACGCTGCTATGCGTCATCGAGTGGGGGCTGGCCACGCTCGCGGTGGCGCTTCTGTGGGGAGACCCTGGGCGCTACGCGTGCCGCTCCGAGCAACTTTATCGCATTATGGGCTGGATCACGATCCTCGCCGCCCGCCCATTCTTCCGGCATACCCCGCCCGCCGTGCTCGCGGCCCTGGGTCTGGCGGTGACCTGCTATGGCGCGGGTGTCGCCCTGCTGGTGCGCGACCGCGCGCGGTACCTGCATGCGGCATTTCATCTCCTGACCCTGGTCGGCGGCGGCCTGCAGTTCTGGGCGATCAGCCGGGTCGTGATATCGTGAGCCGCGCCCAAAGGCCGATGGGACCGCTTTGCGCCCATCGACGGGGGGCCACGACATCCTCCTTATCGCCAGCGAGCGCACCCAGGCGGCCTTCCCTGTGGCAGGCATCACACCGCGGGGCATCGCGCCTATCCCCCTTCGATCGCGACCAGACACCGCGCTGATCGGGTGGCAGCGACGATCTGTCCGCGCCAGCGGGATGTGTTGTCCCCAACACCCCTAGGGCCCGGTCTCACGGACCGCTCGCCGTTTGCCCACCTTACCGGGGCTTAGGATGGGAAGCCCATCCTGCCCTGTCGCGTACTATTGCATAGTATGAGAGTCTAGCGCCTTGCGGGCGATCGACCTCTTGACCTGTTTCTCAACCGGCGACCGCAGTAAGCTCACGGTTCGGGCGACGGTTAGGGTACGACAGGTCGTGAAACGGGGTGCGCCGAGGGGCGCTTGGGCGGGATGCTCGGAGGGGCGCGTGATGGCAACGGCATGCGATGTATTCGTGATCGGCGGGGGACCGGGCGGCACCACCGCCGGCGCGCTGCTCGCCGAGCGCGGTTATCAGGTGGTAATCGCCGAAAAGGACCGCCACCCGCGGTTTCATATCGGCGAGTCCCTGCTTCCGGCCAACCTGCCGTTGCTGGAGCGCTTGGGCGTGGGCGAGGCGGTGCGCGCCATAGGCATGGTGAAGTGGGGGGTGGAATTCCTGTCCCCCTGGCATACGAAGGCCCGCCAGGAATTCCTGTTCGCTGACGCCTGGAACAAGGACATGCCCTATGCCTATCACGTGCCGCGCGCGGACTTTGACGCCATACTGTTTCGCAATGCGGCCGCCAAGGGGGCAACGACTCACGAGGGCTGCCGGGTGCAGGACGTGGTCTTTTCCGGGAGCGGCGACGGCGCGCGGATACGGACGCGGCACGCCGACGGGGGTGTCGAGGACTTCACGGCCCGGTTTGTGATTGACGCATCCGGGCGCGACACCTTTCTCGGTCGCCGCCTTCACACCAAACGGCGCAACCCCCGGCACAACAGCTCCGCGCTCTATGGGCACTTCCGGGGGGCGGTCCGAAACAGCGGCCGGGAAGAGGGACATATCTCGCTCTTCTGGTTCGAACACGGGTGGTTCTGGTTCATCCCCCTGGCCGACGGCATCACGAGCGTCGGCGCCGTGGTCTGGCCCTATTATCTGAACACCCGGACAGGGCCCGTGGGGGACTTCTTCCGGGAGACGCTGGCATTGTGTCCGCCGCTCGCCGAACGACTGGCCGATGCCACACTCGTCTCGGAGGTGCAGGCAACCGGTAATTTCTCGTACGGATGCGAACACTCCCATGGCACGAACCACCTCCTCGTAGGCGATGCCTTTTCGTTCATCGACCCGGTATTCTCCTCGGGCGTCATGCTGGCCATGCACGGCGGCTTTCTGGCCGCCGACGCCGTCGACACCTGCCTGAAAAGACCGGGGGAGGCCGCGCGCGCACTGCGCGCCTATGATCGCGCGCTGCGCCAGGGATTGCGCACCTATGCGTGGTTCATCTACCGCGTGAACCATCCAAGCATGCGCGACCTTTTCATGGGACCGCGCAACATCTTTCGCGTGCAGGAGGCCCTGTTATCGGTGCTTGCCGGGGACATCTTCGCCGATACCCCCGTATGGGGCTCGCTGGCGGCCTTCAAGGCCTTGTATTATCTGCACGCCCTGCGGCACCTGCGCCGGTCCGTTCGCACCCTGCTGCAACGCCGGCTCCTGCACCGGCGTTCCGCGGGCGCATCTGTCGCCGCCGAAAGCGAATGAACGCGGATCGCCGCCAGGCGACTTGCGATTCGACCCCAACCCACTGACCGCGCCGGCTAGCCGATGCCCACCGCTTCCGCGACCCATCTGGTGCTGATCCCAAGCTACGACCCGGGCCCGAAGGTCTATGAGACCGTGGCCGAGGCCTTGCGCTACTGGGCCCCGGTATGGGTGGTCGTGGACGGTAGTACCGACGGCACCGCTGAAGGGCTCGTCGAGATGGCGCGTCATCATGCGGATCTTCTTGTCATCGTCGAACCGTATAATCGCGGAAAGGGTGCAGCCGTGCTGGCGGGTCTTACGCGCGCGCGCGCCGAGGGCTATACCCACGCCCTGTGCATGGACTCCGACGGCCAACATCCGGCATCCCTCATTCCGGCCTTCATGCAGGCCTCGGGCGCGCAGCCCAAGGCCATGATCCTGGGGGTTCCGGTATTCGCGGCCGATGCCCCGCGGGCGCGCGTTTACGGGCGGCGCCTCTCGAACCTGTTTACCGACATAGAAACCCTCGGACACCATATCGGCGACTCGCTGTTTGGATTTCGTGTCTACCCGATCGCACCGCTCTTTCGGATCATGAGCGCGCGCCGCTCCATGCGCCGATTCGACTTCGATCCGGAAGCGGCGGTGCGCCTCTTCTGGGAGGGGGTCACGGTCTGCAATATCGACGCCCCGGTCCGCTATCTGCGCAAGACCGAGGGCGGCATCTCGCACTTTCATTATGTGCGCGACAACCTGCTGCTCACCGGCATGCATATACGCCTGATCTTCGGGCTCCTCTATCGCCTGCCACGCCTGCTCCGGCCCGGCGCGAGACCTAGATCATGCCGCCGTTGATGGAAATGACCTGTCCGGTGATATAACCGGCCTGATCCGAGGCCAGGAAACCGATGAGATCGGCCACCTCGCGGCACTCGCCGGCACGGCCCATGGGGACGAGGCGGGCGATGTCGGCGGGGCCGAAGACGTGACTCATGGGCGTGGCAATGATGCCCGGGGCGACCGAATTGACGGTAATCCCGCGGCTTGCGACCTCGAGCGCCAGCGATTTGCCGGCGGCATGCAGGCCCGCCTTGGCGGCCGCGTAATTGGCCTGACCGCGATTGCCGATAAGGCCGGCGACCGACGTGACATTGATGATGCGCCCCCAGCGCGTGCGGATCATGGGCAAGAGCAAGGGCCTTGTCACATGAAAAAACCCATCCAAGGAGACATCGAGCGGGCGCCGCCATTGCGCCGCCGTCATGCCCGCCAGCACCGCGTCGTCGCATACGCCGGCATTATGCACAAGGATCTGGATGGGGGCCTCGGCCAGGAACGGGGCGAGGGCCGCGGCCACGGCGTGCCTATCCGCGAGATCAAAGACACAGAGCTCGGCGGTGGTACCGAGGGTGGTGAGCTCAGAGACCAGGCGCGCGGCGTCCGCGCTCCGCGTATGGGCATGACAGAGGACGTGACAGCCGTCCGCCGCCAGGCGGCGGCAGATCGCCGCACCCACGGCGCCGCTGGCACCGGTCACGAGCGCGCGGCGCGGCGCGAGCGCCCGATCGCTCACGAGGCGTGCCCCTGAAGGGGGGTGAATTGTACCGTGGCACGTCCCGAGACCAGAGGATTTGAGGCGGTCGCCACGAGAAACCGGTAACCGGCGCCCCGCGTATCGCGGGCCAGACATTGACAGTGGATGATGAGATCCCCGTCGATGTCATCGAGGCGCGCGACCTGGAACCGGACATCACGCACCGCCAGCAACGAACCGGCCGGTGGCGTCTGGCCGTCCCCGCACAACGCGCCGTGGATGGCCATGGCCTGGGCGGCATACTCGATCGCGCACGCCGCCCCGAGACGCCCGCGTACGCGCAAGGGATGGGTCGGATCGCGATGGCCATCGGCCAGGCACTCTATGGTGTCGTGATCATAGGCCCGTACCCCGGCCAACAGGCGCATGGCGCCCCGATGCGGCAGATAGCCGTCGATCTCGACGCGCCCCAGGCGCAGGGTGGGGGCGCAAGGCGCCGACCGGACGGACTCGCTCATGGCCGCCCCGGTAGCCGGCCAGGCCGTGTGGGCGTGGGCCTCATGGGGGCGCAGCGTGTGACGAGAGGGTGGCCACGGCCACGGGACGATCCGCCAGGAAAAGGCGGACGTCGAGGAGGCCCGGCCCGGAGTCCCGCCAGCGGAGCTGGACCTCTTGTCCGGGCCGGACCGGGTGCAGGAACTTGGCCGAGCCCACGCGCAGGGATTCGTAGGCAAGCCCGCGGGCCGCGCACACGACCGCCAGCACCTCGTCCAGGAGTAACGCGCCGGGCACGATCGGGTCACCCGGGAAATGGCCGGGGAAGGCCGGATGATCGGCGGGAAAGGCAAGGAGCGCCTCGTCAGCCATGGCGACCTCCCACTTGGCGGGTCCGGGATGTCAGGAGCCGGCGCAGGGCGGCGAGCGGCAACTTGCCGGTGGCAAGCCGCGGCAGGGCGTCGACCAGGACCAGCGGGCGCGGCAGAAACACCGGGTCCAGACGCGCGCGGAGGGCCGTTTCGATGCTCGCCGCGCTCAGGCCAGGGGCGACCACGAAGGCCGTGAGACGCGCAACCGGGCCCGCCAGGTCCTCATCGGGCATGTAAAAGGCGCCATCGACCACACCGGGGATGGCGAGTAGCTGCTGTTCGAGGAAGGCGATCGAGCTGCGCTTGCCGGCCACGTTCACGATGTCCGTGCCGCGGCCGTGTAGCCGGAACCTGCGAGGTCCGCTCGGTTCTATGATGTCGCCCAGGACGGCGGGGGTCTCGACATGCCCGCCATGGACCACAAACGACGTATCGCAGGCCTCCAGGACAAGCCCCGGGAAGAGCGTCCAGAGCTCGTCCTGCGTCGGGCGCCGGGTGGCGATCTGACCGGCCTCGGTGGCCCCGTAGATCTCATGCAGCGGCGCATCCAGGCGGCGCTCGGCCTCCTCGGCCAGGGCCCGGGGCAAGGGGGCAGTGGCGCATAACACGGCATCGAGCGCGGGGGTCACAGTCGCGCTCGTAAGGAGTGCGCGCAAGTGCACGGGCGATGTCACCAAAAGCCGCGGGCGCGGGACTGCCGCCAGTGCGTCGGCGATGTCTTCGGGATAAAACGGGCGGCCATGGTGCACCAGGGCGCGGCCATGCAGGCCCAGCATGACGCTCGACTCCAGTCCGTACATATGTTGCGGCGGTACAGTGGCGATGAGCGACCACACCGGGCCGTCATCGAGCCCCAGGCGCGCGGCCTCGGCGCGCGCCCCGGCCACGAGCGATCCCCAGGTCTTCACATGCGCCGCCGGGGTCCCGGTAGTCCCCGACGTGAACACGGTCGCGACCGGCCGGTCGAGGGGGATGCGCGGCACCGGCAACGCCTCCCGTCTGCGCCCCCCGGAATCGAGCCGCGGAAAGCGCAGCATCGGCAGGGCGACGGGGAAATCGCTGTCGGCAAGGCAGTACAGGTCCGGCATCTGCGCATGCAGGGACTTGATGGTCTCGACGGCATGGGTGGCCGGCAGCACCGTCATGCGGCCGGCGACTGCGGACGCCGCCAGCCCCACCAGGAAATGGTAGCGATCCGCGCAGGCGTTCAGAATCGGGCCGCGCGCCGGCCAGAGTGCGACCACGTCCGCGACATCGCCCAAAAATTGCGCGAGCGAGCGCGGTGCGCCCCGGTAAAAGGCCAGCACCTCGGCAGGGTCGGTGGCGGTGGTGAGCGCCGCGTCGGCAGGGGCGCGGGTCATTGCGGGAGGCGCCGGTAGGGCCGCGGCGCGTCGTCCTCGCCGGCGACAAGGCTGCGCCAATGGCGGCGGCTGGCGAGGATCACCTGGAGAAACCCGGCGCGCTCCTCACGGGGCACGACCACCCGGCGGACCAGGTACTCGCCTGTGAACACGAGCATCATGATGGGCCATGTAAGGATGCTGACGTAGAAGGCCCAGACCCGCACGCCGGCGGCAAAGAACAACAGCGCAGACAGGATCGCCAGGGCGCCAAAGAGCCCCGCCCAAAGCTGGGTGACACGCCGGGTGTAATGAGCAAGCGAGGGGCTTAAGGAGCCGCGCATGAGCAACGACAGGCGCGAGATGAGGGGCGTGCAAGACGGCCGGAGCGAACGCAAGAACAGGCCGCAGAGGAGCGCCATGACCCCCACATCCTCGGCGAGATATGCCCAGGAACAATGGGCGGTCATAAAGGCCCGGTAGTGCCAGAGGGTAAGGCACGCACCCCCCCAGAGGGTAAGCCAAAGGCCGCGTGCGCGGGCGGCCCACGCCGCCGTCAGGGTCAGCACGAGCAGGGGCGCAAAGGCAAACAGCGCGCCGAGCGGATCGAAATGCCGGGCGGTATTCGTGCGATAGGAAACCACGGGATAGGCCAGCAGCAACGCCGCAGTAGCCAGGGCGCGGGCCTTTCTGAGCCACATCCCCGTTTTGTGCACCCCCATTCGCAACCTCCCGGACCGCCGCTCGCGCCAGCGATGGATACGGCCACGCGCCCAAGGCGCCCTCACAGGTAATCGTGCCATCATAGCAGAAGATGGCGCGCGGCTTCGTCCGCCAGTCGGGAAGCGGACACAAAAAAAGGGGGCGGGGACCTTTCGGGCCCCGCCCCCGCGGTGCGCGATGGGACCGGCTTACATCATGCCGTCCATGCCACCCATGCCACCCATACCGCCCATGCCACCGGCACCCGCGCCGGCCGATGCCTTCTCCTCCTGCGGGAGCTCGGCGACCATGGCCTCGGTGGTGATCATGAGCCCGGATACGGAGGCCGCATTCTGCAAGGCCGTACGCGTGACCTTGGTGGGATCAAGGATACCCATGGTCAACATGTCGCCGTACTCGCCGGTCGCGGCATTGAAGCCAAAGCTCCCCTTGCCCTCGGCCACCTTGTTCATGACCACCGAGCCCTCGAGACCGGCGTTCATGACGATCATGCGCAACGGCTCTTCCATGGCACGGCGGGCGATCTGGATACCGACGTCCTGGTCGTGGTTGTCGCCCTTGACCTTCATGTTCTGCAGCGCCCGGATCAGGGCCACGCCGCCGCCCGGCACCACGCCTTCCTCGACCGCCGCGCGGGTCGCATGCAGGGCATCTTCCACGCGCGCCTTCTTCTCCTTCATCTCCACCTCGGTGGCCGCCCCGACCTTGATCAAGGCCACGCCGCCGGCGAGCTTGGCGACCCGCTCCTGCATCTTCTCCTTGTCATAGTCGGACGTCGCTTCCTCGATCTGGGCCCGAATCTGCTTCACGCGCGCCTCGATATCCTTGGAATTGCCGGCCCCGTCGATGATGGTGGTGTTCTCCTTGCTGACCTGCACGCGCTTGGCCGACCCAAGGACGTCGATGGTGGCCGCCTCGAGGGTCATGCCGATCTCTTCGGAGATCAGCTGGCCACCGGTCAGGATGGCGATATCCTGGAGCATGGCCTTGCGACGATCGCCAAAGCCCGGGGCCTTGACGGCGCAGACCTTCAAGATGCCGCGGATATTGTTCACCACCAACGTGGCGAGCGCCTCGCCCTCGACATCCTCGGAGATGATGAGCAGCGGACGGCCGGCCTTGGCCACACCTTCCAGGATCGGCAGAAGCTCACGAATATTGGAGATCTTCTTGTCGTAAATCAGGATGTAGGGGTTCTCGATATCGGCCGTCATCGTGTCCTGCTTGTTCACGAAGTAGGGCGACAGATAACCGCGATCGAACTGCATGCCTTCGACGATCTCGAGCGCGTTCTCAAGGCCCGAACCCTCTTCGACCGATATCACGCCCTCCTTGCCGACCTTGTCCATCGCCTCGGCGATGATGTTACCGATCGATTCATCGGAGTTGGCCGAGATCGTGCCCACCTGGGCGATCTCCTTATGATCCGAGCACGGGCGCGAGATCTTCTTCAGGGCGTCAACCGCCGCCGCCACCGCCTTGTCGATACCGCGCTTCAAGTCCATGGGGTTCATGCCCGCCGCCACCGACTTCAGGCCTTCGCGGAGGATGGCCTGCGCCAGAACGGTCGCCGTGGTCGTGCCGTCGCCGGCGATGTCGGAGGTCTGCGAAGCCACCTCCTTCACCATCTGCGCGCCCATGTTCTCGTACTTGTCCTTGAGCTCGACCTCCTTCGCGACCGAGACGCCATCCTTGGTGATGGTGGGCGCGCCGAACGATTTGTCGAGGACGACGTTGCGCCCCTTGGGGCCCAGGGTGACTTTCACTGCGTCGGCGAGGATGTTGACGCCGCGCAACATCCGGATGCGCGCGCTGTCACCGAATACGACTTCTTTAGCTGCCATGGTTCTTCCCTCTCTTTAAGCGTTCGTTATTTGCCGTCGATGATCGCGACTACATCTTCTTCGCGCATGACGAGCAGCTCCTCGGTGCCGACCTTGACCTCGGTCCCGGCGTATTTTCCGAAGAGCACCTTGTCGCCGACCTTGACGTCGAGCGGGCGCACCTCGCCGCTCTCTAGGATCTTGCCTTTGCCCACGGCCACGATCTCGCCCTGGATCGGCTTTTCCTTGGCCGTGTCGGGAATCACGATGCCACCGGCGGACTTCCGCTCTTCTTCCAGGCGGCGCACGATCACGCGGTCGTGCAGGGGGCGAATATTCATGCTCAATTCTCCTGTTTGTGGGTGAGGCTGCGCTTTCATAGGAATCTCCTTACTCTTAGGAAACCGCAATACCTGGAGTATCCGTGCTTGCTAGCACTCATCTCAGGTGAGTGCTAATCATAAACAAGGCCAATCTCTTGTCAAGCCCATCTAATCGCGGTACGAGCGAAACCGGCCCTCGAGCGGCTCCCGGGGACCGCCACCGGCCATCGGCGGCGACGCCCCCGGCGGGCGCCGCAGGGCGCGCCGCGCGGGCCCCACCAACAAGGCAAGCGCCAGGAGATCCGAGAAGAACCCCGGGAAGATCAAAAGCAGACCGGCCAGGCCCAGGGCCGCCCCTTCCCAGACCGCCTCGTGCGGGAGCCGGCCGTGAGACAGGGCGGCGCGCACATGGCCAAAGGTACGTACCGGCGAAAGCCGCAGCAACGCAAGCCCCGCAACCGGGCCGGCCACCAAAAGCCCCAGGGTCCACCATGGCCCGATCGCCTGCCACACGAGCACGATCACGACCACCTCGACGAGCGGCAAAAACACGATAAAACGCAGCAGCCGCGCGATCATGCCAGCACCCCGGCGCGGACATCGGCGGCCGGCCACAGGGCATCGACCTCAGCCAGGATCCTGGGGATGGCCGCCGTGAGGCGATGATCGCCGTCGGCCACGACCGTAAGGCGCTTGTCCGGGGCGTGCACATGGCGCAGAAAATCCTCGCTCACGGCCAGCGGCACGACCTCATCGCAATCCCCATGGATCATGGTCAACGGGCAGGGGAGGGTGACCGGCACCGACAAGACGTCATGGACGGCGGCGTCCTCGATCAGACGGTAGCCGAGCCGATAGACCGTTCCGGGTGGACCATAGGGGTCCGGGAGCGTCAACTGGCCCTCGCTGCGCCATTGCCGGCGCAGGTCTTGCGAGAGGCCGGCGTAGTAGCGCTGCAGGAAATTGAAGGCCGGGGCGAGCAACACGAGGCCAGCCACCGGGATGCGCCGCGAGCGCGCCATGAGCACCGCGAGCCAGGCGCCCAGGCTGGATCCGACAAGGATCAGCGGCCGCGGTGCATAGAGCGCGGCCACCGCGAGCGCGTCCTCGAGCCACCCCGAGAGGGTCTGCTCCACAAACACCCCGGTCGACGCGCCGTGCGCGGCCAGATCAAAGCGCGCCCACGAATAGCCGCGCGCCTGCGCGTGGCGGGTGAGCGCCGTGGCCTTTTCACCGGCGCAGTGGGAACGAAAGCCGTGCAGGAACAGTCCAACAGGGCCATAACCTGCGTCAGCCATTCGTCCCCGGATCAGGATATCCGGACGGGTATTGAGGGAGAACGCGGTCTCGAGCACGTAAGGCTATTCCGGATATCAGCAAGAGGTTATGGTATAAGAAGCGCGGCACACACGCGAATTGCGCGTCCGACGCTACGACGATCCACTTCACTGGCGCCTGCATACTGCGAGCCCCGGCATCAACCGGACCACACCGGCCCGGCGTGGGCCGCGCGGCTTGCACGGGACTTTAAGATGCGCGAACCGACAAGGAGTTCCCCGCGCGGCAAGCAGTCGCCGCCCTGCAGCGAGGCCAGGCCGTGCCCCAAGAGGCCCTGATCGTTTTCAGCACCTGCCCGCGAGCCGATGCGCCCGGGATCGCGAACGCGCTTGTGAATGGAAGGCTGGCGGCCTGCGTCAACCTCGTGGATGCCGTGCAATCGGTGTACCGCTGGCGCGGGCAGGTGGAGACCGCCACGGAAACGCTTTTGATCATTAAAACGACCACGGATCACTATGACGAAATGGAACGGCGCCTGCGGGCCTTGCACCCCTACGAAGTCCCGGAGATTGTGGCGGTCCCGATCGCCGGCGGCTATCCGCCCTACCTGCAATGGCTTGAAGACACTACTCGCCCTTAGCCTCGCGATCACGGCGGTACTGACCACGATCCCCGGCGCGCGCGCCGCCACCCACGGCGGGCCGCTCGCGGCCTTCAAGGCCTTCTTCAGTCATCGCCAGAAGCCGTTCCTGAAACGCAGCCAGGCCTATCGCCTGACGCTGAGCGCACCCGGCACCAACGAACTGTTGGCCCACTTTCGCATCGCCCGTGGCTATTATCTCTATCGCAACAAGATCCGCTTCACGCTGGCATCGCCCCGCTATGGCGTGACCCTGGGGCCGGTGGCCATGCCGCCTGCGAGCGTCGAGAAGAACCGGGTCCTGGGCACGCTGCTCATATACAAGAAGTCCTTTACGTTGCCCCTGCCCTTGACCGGCGCGCACCCCAACCAACGCCTGATCGTTCGCGCCCACTATCAAGGTTGCGCCATCGCCGGCATCTGTTATCCCCCGGTCACGCACACCCTGGTGGTGCGGCTGCCGGGCCAGACCGCGGCCTTGAACGCGGCCCATGAGGCCCCGGCGGCGCGCGCGCCCATGGCGCCACGCACCCCGGGCCCCGCTGCCGGGACTTGGTTCTGGGCGATCGTGAGCGCCTTTGGGATCGGATTGCTTTTGACCTTCACCCCATGCGTCCTGCCCATGATCCCGATCCTGTCTGGCATGCTCGTCGGCCGCGGACAAGAACGTCTCACCAAGCGCCAAGGTGCCGGGCTTTCGGTCGCCTATGTGCTCGGGACCGCCACCACCTACGCCGGTGCCGGGGCGCTGGCGGGGGCCACCGGCCAACAACTACAGGCCTACTTCGAGAACGCCTGGGGCATCGGGCTCCTCAGTTTGCTGTTCGTGCTCATGGCGCTTTCGTTGTTCGATCTCTACACGCTGCAGATGCCAGGCTTCATCCAGAGCCGGATCGCCGCGCGCAGCGCCGGCGTCAACCGCCGCTCGCTGGCCGGCGCCTACATGCTCGGCCTTGTGTCCGCCCTGGTCGTGGGGGCGTGCGTTTCCCCCCTCCTGGTGTCAGCGCTGGCTGTGGCGATCTCGAGTCACAGTGCCGGGCTTGGGGCGGCGATCATGTTTAGCATGGCGCTCGGCATGGGTGTGGTGCTGGTGGCCCTGGGTATCGGCGCCGGCTACCTCCTGCCCAAGGCCGGCCCCTGGATGGATACCGTCAAATACGCCTTCGGCGTGCTGCTTTTGGGGGTTGCCATCTACCTGCTCGGGCTCTTGCCGGCGGTGCCCGTGCTGCTGCTATGGGGCATCCTGCTGATCATAGTCGGCGTCTATCTCGGTGGCGGCCGGCTCGAGCCGGGGGCCAGCGGGTTTCGCAAGCTGCGCGCGGGGCTCGGGGTGGTGTTGCTCGTCTGGGGGGTCCTGGCGCTCGTCGGGGGCCTGCAAGGCAATCGCGACCCCCTGCACCCGTTGACCTTCCGCAGCGCCGGCGTGACCCGCGCCGGGACCCACGCCCTGACATTCCGCAAGGTCACGTCGCTTGCGGCGCTCGATCAGGCGCTCGCGCGCGCCGCCCGCTTAAACGAGCCGGCGCTCGTGGATTTTTCGGCAAGCTGGTGCGTGGATTGTACGCGCCTGCGGCGCGAGACCTTCCCCGATCCGCGCGTCCAAAGGGCGCTGCGCGGCTTTATGCTGATTGAGGCGGATGTGACCGAGAACACACCGGCGACGCGTGCCATGAAGCGGCGGTTCGGGGTTCTCGGGCCACCCGCGATCCTGTTCTTCTCGGCGCAGGGACGACCCTTGCGCCAAAAAGACTTTTACGGCTACAAGGGTCCACGGGCGCTCGCGCGCCTCGCGCATGAGGTGAAATCGATATGAAGGGACGCAGTCACGCGGTCTGGGCCGCGGCAGTCATCGGGGCCCTGGCGGCCGGTTTTGCAGTCGGCCGTTACGCGGCGCCCCATGCGCACGCGCATGCCCGGCACAGCATGCGCGTGCACTTCACCCTGCCCGACCTCGCTGGCAAACCGCGCACCCTCGATCACTGGCCGGCCAAGGTCTACCTGGTCAATTTCTGGGCCCCCTGGTGCCCGCCATGCCGCGCCGAGATCCCGCTCCTCATTCGCACCGCCCAGGCCGATAAGGCCCGCGGACTCGTGGTGGTCGGTATCGCCCTGGACCGCAAGGCGAAGGTGGCGCGCTTTGTTCACGCCCACCATATCCCCTATCCGGTGTTGCTCGGTGGAGAGCGCGGGCTTGAGATGCTGGCCCGCCTCGGGGACATGCAGGGCGCCATCCCGTTTAGTCTGCTGGTCACGCCCCACGGGCGCATCTTAACCGGTCAACTCGGGGCGTTTACCCGGGGCACGCTCAAGGCGGCCGTCGCCACCGCGTTTAAGAGACGGTGATTTGCCGGGAATTGCGGCGAAAAGCGGGTAACTGGACAAGAACGGCGGATACGGGCACAATGCGCGCACCGGGGACGTCCCGGCGGGAAACGCATGGCTGATCTGCTCGTACTGAATGGTCCCAACCTCAATCTCCTCGGCACCCGCGAGCCGCGCCATTACGGCACCGACACCCTGGCCGTGATTGAGGGGCGCCTGGCGGCGCTGGCCGCCGACATCGGACACAGCATCGCGTTTTTGCAGAGCAATGCCGAACACGAGCTCATCGCGCGCATCCATGAGGCGGCCACCGACGGCACGCGCGCCATCATCTTCAATCCCGCGGCGTTTACCCATACGAGCGTCGCCCTGCGCGACGCCCTGGGGGCGATCGGGTTGCCGTTCATCGAGGTCCATCTCTCAAACATCCACGCCCGCGAGCCGTTCCGCAACCGATCCTACTTCTCGGATATCGCCGCCGGCACGATCAGCGGGCTCGGCGCCTTGGGTTATGAGCTGGCCCTGATGGCGGCCATTTCCTACTTGCAACCTAGGTAAACATCCCGTGGACATCCGCAAAGTCAAAAAACTGATCGAAATGCTCGAGGCCTCGCACCTGGGCGAGATCGAGATCAAGGAGGGGGAGGAGTCGATCCGCATCAGCCGGGGATCCTCGGCAGCCGCCGTGCCGGCCGCCCCGGTACCGATGTCGGCCCCGCTGGCCCCGGCAGTCGCCCCGGCGGCGGCAAGTGCCGAACCGATGGCCGCGAAGCCCATGCCGAACGGGCATCCCGTGTGCTCGCCCATGGTCGGCACGTTTTATCGCGCGCCATCGCCGGATGCCCAGCCGTTCGTGGAGGTCGGCACCTCCGTGAACGTCGGGGATCCGCTGTGCATCATCGAGGCCATGAAGATGCTAAACGAGATCGAGGCCGACCGCGCCGGGGTGATCAAGGCCGTCCTCAAGGAAAATGGCCAGCCCGTCGAGTACGGCGAAACGCTGTTCATCATCGAATAACCGTCATGATCGACAAGGTGGTGATCGCCAATCGCGGGGAAATCGCCCTGCGCATCCAGAGGGCCTGCCGGGCGCTCGGCATCAAGACCGTGGCGCTGCATTCGGAGGCCGACCGCGACGCCAAATACGTGCGGCTCGCCGACGAGTCGGTGTGTATCGGCCCGGCGGCCGCGTCCAAGAGCTATCTCAACATACCGGCGGTCATAAGCGCCGCCGAGGTCACGGACGCCGTGGCCATCCATCCCGGCTATGGCTTTCTGTCGGAGAATGCCGACTTCGCCGAACGCGTCGAGCAGAGTGGGTTCATTTTCATAGGACCGCGCCCGGAGACGATACGGCTCATGGGCGACAAGATCTCGGCGATCCGCGCCATGAAAGAGGCCGGGGTGCCGTGCGTGCCGGGTTCCGACGGTCCGCTCGACAACGATGAGGCGCGCACGCTCGCGATGGCGCGCGACATCGGCTATCCGGTCTTGATCAAGGCCACCGGCGGGGGCGGCGGAAAGGGAATGCGCGTGGTGCACGCCGAGGGCGCGCTTTTGAGTTCGCTGGCGCTGACCCGCGCCGAGGCCAAGGCGGCGTTCAACAACGACGTCGTCTACATGGAAAAGTATCTGGAGAAGCCCCGCCACGTCGAGTTCCAGGTACTGGCCGACGAGCATGGGCATGCCGTGCATCTTGGGGAGCGCGATTGCTCCCTGCAGCGCCGCCACCAGAAGGTGATCGAGGAGTGCCCGGCCCCGGGCATATCCCGCGAGATGCGCGAGCGTATCGGGCGGATCTGCGTCGAGGCGTGCCGGCGCATCGGCTATCGCGGCGCCGGGACCTTCGAGTTTCTCTACGAGAACGGCCAGTTCTACTTCATCGAGATGAATACGCGCATTCAGGTCGAACACCCGGTCACCGAGCTCGTGACCGGCATCGACATCGTCCAGCAGCAGATACTGATCGCCTCCGGTGAGCCCCTGCGCTACCGCCAGGAAGATATCGTGATGCGCGGGCATGCCATGGAGTGCCGTATCAACGCCGAGGACGCGGCCACCTTCATGCCATCCCCGGGCCGCATCACCCAGTACCATCAACCCGGGGGGCCCGGCATCCGCGTCGATTCGCACGTCTACAATAACTATGTCGTGCCGCCGTTCTACGACTCCATGATCGGCAAGCTGATCGCCTACGGGGACACCCGCGAGGCGGCCATGGCGCGGCTGCGTATCGCCTTGAGCGAGATGGTGGTGGACGGCATAAAGACCAACATACCGCTCCATCATCTGCTTTTGAACGACGCGCTGTTCCAGGCCGGTCCGGTCGATATCCACTACCTGGAAGAACGCCTGAAGACGTGAGGGTGCGGCCGTGAGCGTGAGGCTTTCGTGCATTGCCCGTGGTGTGCGCGTGGAGGCCTTGGGCCAGATCCTCGAGGCCGCAGGCGCGCGCGCGCTCGCCTTCGAGGAGGTCCCAGGGGGGCCGGCCTTTTACGACGAGGGCCTGGCTTGCGAGCCACGCTACTGGCCGCGCACCCGTATCGCGGCCTTCTTCGCGAGCGAGGCGCAGGCGCGTTTCGCGCAAGAGATCATAGCCGGGGAGGTCGAGGCGCCCTGCCGGGAGCCGGTGGTAGACGAGGGCTGGGAGGCGCTCACCGCGCGCGACTGGCAGGCGTTCCCCATAACGGAGGGGTTATGGATATACCCTAACGACGAGCCGGCCCCACCGGGAAGGCTGGCCGTGCATCTCGATCCGGGACTGGCGTTCGGGACCGGCACCCACCCGACGACGCGTTTATGTCTCAGGTGGCTGTACGAGACCCTCCGGGAGCAGGCACACCCGGGCCTCGAGGTCCTCGATTTCGGGTGCGGGTCGGGGATATTGGCGATCGCCGCCTTGCGCCTGGGGGCGGGCGCGGCATGGGGCGTCGACATCGACCCCCTGGCACTGACCGCGACTTGGGAGAACGCGCAGCGCAACGGCGTGGGCGACCGGTTGCGCGCCGCCACGGAGCTTGCGCGCGACCGACACCCCTATGATCTGGTGGTGGCCAACATCCTGGCCGGCCCGTTGATCGCTCATGCCCCGGCACTCATGCGCGCCACCGCCGCCTGTGGGCGGCTCGCGCTCTCCGGCATCCTCCCCGATCAGGTCCCGGCGGTGGTCCAGGCCTTTCCCGAATTCGCGCTCACCCCCTGCGAAGACGAGGGGTGGGTCCTGTTGCACGGCCGACGGCCATGATCCTCACCCAATGCCCGTCGTGCCGCACCCTCTTTAAAGTCGACAGCAAGGCCTTGGAGGCCTGTGGCGGGGCGGTACGGTGCGGGCAGTGCGCGGCAGTGTTTCAGGCCGACGTCTATCGCCTGGAAGGCGATGTCATCGCCGATCCGGGGCGCTCGCCTACGCGCACGTGGCCGCTGGCCATCGCAGCCTTGCTGCTCGCCGGGGCGCTTGGCGTGCAAGGCCTGTACGCGGCGCGCGCGGCGCTTGCCCGACGGGCCCTGACGAGGCCCGTGGTCGAGGCGCTGTGCCGGGCCGTACCCTGCGACTTGGCGCACCCGGCAGCCCTCGACCGCTTTCATCTGCGCGCTGCGCGCGTGACCCAAGGGACAGGCGGCGTGCTGCGCATCCGCGCGCAACTCCGGAATGCCGCGGGCTTCCGGCAGTCCCTGCCTTTCCTGGAGGTGACATTGCGGTCGGCGCGCGGTCGCGTCATCGCACGCGCCCACTTCCCGGCACGGGTCTTCCTGCGTCACTTACGGCCCACGCTCGCGCCCGGCGAGACCGCCGCGGTGCACCTTGACCTGCACGTCCCGGCCCGGGCCACGAGCTGGCAGCTCGCGCTCCTGGCCGCCCCCAAACGATAGGTCAGTCCTTTCCAATTCAGAAATAATGGGATGGTCGCCCCCTCCCTAACCGGCATCAACAGTGCCAAAGTGGAGCGTGTGACGTACCACTGACAGGAAGGAGGCGACAATGAAGGTTACAACGGTAGGAGTGGATCTCGCAAAGGCCGTTTTTGCGGTTCACGGAGTGGATGGCCGGGGCAAGGTGGTGTTCCGGAAGGCCCTTAAGCGAACTCAGGTTCTTACGTTCTTCGCCAACTTGGAGCCCTGCTTGATCGGTATGGAGGCCTGTGGAAGCGCCCATCATTGGGCTCGGCAGCTTACGGCGTTGGGACACACGGTGAAGCTGATGGCTCCGCAGTTCGTAAAGCCCTATGTGCGGACCAACAAGAATGATGCCGCCGACGCCGAGGCGATCTGTGAAGCCGTGTCCCGTCCCAGTATGCGCTTCGTGCCCATCAAAGCCACCGAGAGTCAGGCGGTCCTGGCCCTGCATCGCGCCCGCCAGGGATTCGTCAAAGCGCGCACCGCGCAGGGGAATCAGATCCGCGGATTGCTCGCGGAGTTCGGTCTCGTGATCCCACAAGGCCTGAGCCACATCACAAAGTACATCCCGCGAATCCTGGAAGACGCCGAGAATGACCTGCCCGACACCCTGCGCGCGTTGATCGCACGCCTAACGGCCCACCTGGGTGAGCTGGACCGCCAAGTCCATGAACTCGAGGCCCAGATCCAGGCCTGGCACCGACAGAACGCAGATAGTCAGCGGCTTGCCGCGATCCCCGGCATCGGCCCGATCACGGCCACGGCCCTCGTGGCCTCGATTGGTGATGCGAAGACCTTCGCCAATGGCCGCCAACTCGCCGCTTGGCTTGGGCTCGTGCCCCGGCAGCATTCGAGCGGTGGCAAGCCCACGTTGCTTGGCATCAGCAAGCGCGGAGACGTCTATCTGCGGACACTCCTCATCCATGGTGCCCGTGCGGTGACCCGCGTCCCCGCAGGTAAGGCCCGGACGGACGCCTGGCTGAAGCGGCTACTCGACCGCCGCCACAAGAACGTCGCGGCGGTGGCGCTTGCCAATAAGAATGCGCGTACGGCGTGGGCGCTGCTCGTCCACGGGCGCGATTATCGACCAGACTACACATCATCCTCAACGCCGGTGGCCGCATAGCCGCACCGGCGGAATAAAGACGAGGACCGAGACACGCGGGTTACACCCAGGAGGCTCTCCCAACGGTTGCTTCAGGCAATCATGACGTGATGGCAAGGCAGGTAGGACCGTGAATGGCTCAATCTGACAGACTCATAGCACCTCGAGTGCGTTGAAATGATGAGACGCCATTCAGCAAATTCCATCAGGGACAGAGGCTTTATGCCTCATCAAAAGTCCGGATGTATGGCTGCATACCGTACCTTCTTGACATCGTGAAATGAGGGCTTGGCAAACTGGGGGCGACCATGTATGAGCCTGAAGGAAGGCGGTAGGTGAGCCCCCTCAGGCGGCCGGGTTTTGGGCCTTGTTGATGGAACGAAAGAGTTCAGCCCTGGCCTGGTTGAGGCGTTGGGCGGCCTCATTATCGCTGATGGCATAGGCGATTGCATCCAGCTGTTTGAAGGTGATGCCGGGCTTCAGGTACTGGTGGGCCTCGGGCAGGGACTTGAGCTTGTCGTAGGGGGTCATCATGTCCTCATAGCGGTAGCGCTTGCGGACCCGACCCTTGTCATCGACCGCCTCGGTGGGAAAGAAGCAGGGCCGGTGGAAGTTGAGATAGGGCGAGAGCACACCCTGGGTGAAGGCGTTGACCTGGCTTGCGAAGCGCCCGGGGATGTGGGCGTAGCCGAGGTGCTTGCGCACCACCGAGCCGTTTTTGGACTCGACCAGGGCGTTGTCATTGGTCCTGCGGGCGCGGGACTTGGTGAACTGCTCGATGCGCAGCTTCTCCAGCAAGGCGACGACGCGCGTGTTGATGTACTCCGAGCCGTTGTCGGCGTGAAAGCCGAGGACAACGAAGGGGAAGGCCTCGATGAGGGCCTCCAGGACCGGGAGCAGGAAGTGTTCCGAGATGCGCTCGACGGAGCCAACGAACTGGAACTGGGAGACCTCGTCGACGAGGTTGATGTGGTAGAGCCCCTTGATGCCGTCGAGGTCGCCCTGATGGACGGAATCGACCCGCAGGAAGCCGGGGCGCCCCTCGGGGCGTGGCTTTCGCCGCTCGCCGATGTTGACCTTGACCGGGTGGGTTTTGTCCACGGCGCCGCGCACCCGCCGGTAGGTCTGTGACTGTCTGAGGTTGTAGAGGTGGCCGTTGGAGATGCGGGCCAGGCGCTCGTAGCGCGCATCGTCGAACACCTCGTAGGCGCGCTCGCAGAGCTTGCGGGTGGCCGGTCCCGAGAGGGCACCGTGCAGGGCATCGAGCTCGGCGAGCAGGCGCACATCGGCCGGGGTGTAGCGGCGGGCGAAGGGCTTGGCGGGCGGGCCGCGGCGGTCGCGGATGCGGCCGGTATCGCGGAACTGCTGGATGAGCCGGGTCATTTGCGCCCGAGACAGGCCGGAGACCTTCTCCAGATAGCGCCGCACCAAGCCCTTGTCAGCCTTGCCCTGGCGGGTGTACCGGAGGCGGCGCAGCTCGGCGACAATCCACTCGTAGGTCACCTCGCGGGCCGGGGCCTCGAAACCGAGGGGTTGGGTACCTTCGAGGAAGGCACGGATGTGCTCCAGCGTCTGGAGCCCTTGGGTCTTGAGGGTCACGATCATCATCCTCCGATGATGCCCAACCCCGGCCCCTTCAGGCTCACCTCACGTTGGAATCACACCCCTCCTTCAGGCTCATGTGTCATTGGACAAGCAGCAATTCTCAATGTGAAGCGACGCCGCTTCGGAATGGGGTGGCGGTCGATCTACGGGGTTTGCGTGAGTCTCTGCCGGACGTCGGGTACGAGCGGATAGAGCCATATCCGCTTGGGGCTTGCCCCATGGCGTGTGTGTTGGCGGTCTGCGCGGCCGCGGCCGGTGGTAAGACCCACGTCGATCCAGTTGGCAGCGAGATAGCAATGTCCCGTAAAACGGGTCGGATCGACGAGGGTCTCGGCCAGGAGGGGCTTAACGCCGTAGGCGGCCGTCCAATCGATGGTGACGGTGCGTAACGCGAGCGCCAGCACGTGGCTCGCGAGGTTGGGAACCCGCACGTGGGGCAAGATCAGGAAGCGGGAGTTACAGATAATCTGCTGGAGGCACCGGGCCCGGGTGGCATCGTCCCAGCCGATCCACTGATCGCGTCCCTTAAGGCGCCAGGCGGGCGAAGAGAACTGCAGGCAGCCCAGGACCGTGGGGCTTTTGGATGTGGCCTGGATCAGGTAGCGGAGATGGGCACCAAAGGGCACGCGATGGCCGAGGGGATGATGGCGCTCGATCAACGTGCGCCAGAGCGTCCGGTCTGCGGGTGTTTCCACGCGCTGCAGTCGGATCGGCTGCAGGGTGGCAAGCGGCGCGTCGAGCGGGGCTGACTGTGGGTCCGGGCCGGCCGGAACCGTAGTGCGAGCGCCTTGCGGACGCCCGGGCCGCAACGGGGCGAGACCAATCAGCCCCGCCTCCTGCATCCGCTCAAGCAGTGCCCGGCATTCGATCGTCTTCGGGTGTCCGTTGGGGCGGTGCCAGTCGAGGAGTTCGCACACCGTCTGCGCCAACTCATGGCGGCTTAAGCCCCCATAGCGCTTCGCCAAGGCCACGATCAGCGATCGTTGCTGCGCCTCGAGTACCTGACCACAAAAGCGGATGTCCTCCATAATGGTCCTCAACTGCTGTCGGGGGCGTCGATTTCGAGGCCTTTCAACATGAAGTCGAGCAAGGCCTCGAAGCTCTCGAAGCACAGATACCGCGTCAAGGCCCGGATATCATCAAAAAAGGTCTGACGGGTGGGGAGGCTTGCGCGGAGCAAGCGGTATTTGTGACTGGTCATCTCCTGCACGGTATGCAGCAGGAAGGCGAGGAGGTTCAAGGTCGCCAAGAGCGACGAGAGGTGCTTCTTGCCGTGCCCGAAGTTGTGTTCGAAGTGGTAGCCCTTGGTCTTTAAGGTGTTGTTGGCGCCGTTCTCGATGCCCCAGCGCGCCCGGGCGGCGGCCGCGAGGGCGGCGACGTTCCCTGGGTGGATCGTGTGCCGCGTGACCCAGGCGTTGTGGTAAATCGTTTGGCCCCCGGCATCGGTGGTGGTGAGCTCCAGCCAGTGGACACACAGCGCATCCAAGCCGGCGCGCAAGGGCAGCTCCGAAGCGAAGCGGTAGGTGTCGGTCAAGGTCTGCTTACCCTTGCGGCGCGTGATCTCATGGGTGGTCACGCCCCCCGCGCGCGCGAGGCCCTCGACCTCCTCATACAGTGTGGGGTGCGAGCTCGGTTTGCAGACCAGGAGGAAGTGTAACCCCGCCGCCAGGATCTGCTCGCACAGGGGTTGACGGCTGTAGAGGTCGTCGCCGAGCACGGTGACGTGCTGATCCCGGTAGCGGCCGGCGCTGGCCGCAAGCCAGCGGCTGGCGGCGGCGGTTTCACAATCCTGCTTGTCGTGGCCGTCCTGCGGGACAATAAACTCGGGCGCCAGGGGGATCACCCGACTTAAAGTCGGGGCCACGATCACTGGTGTGATCACGGTATGGGAGTAGCTGGTTTGGCCATTGTGATGCTTGGCTACCGTACATTGTGGGCAATGGATGGTGTGGGAGGAGTGATAAGCCGTCCCATCCAGGGCGATGAGTAGCGCGCCCGGACCGTCTTCAGAGGCCTCGAGGGACACCCGAAAGGGATCGATGTGACCGCCGGCGTTCAGGGCCTCAAATATCTGCGTAAAGAGCGGGAACAGGTGAGAAGGCGCCACGGGATCGAGCATCGTGCGCACACAATTGTCCGTCGGGATCTGGCTCATGCCAAAGAGCGTCTGGGCATTGCTTTGGCCACGGGTCTGCTCCATCGTCCTCTGATAGGCCAGAAACGACGGGCTTTGCGTGGTGAACACGGCAAAGGCCGCCAGCGCCGCATCTTCCATGGTATAGACGCAGTTCTTCCCGGTCCGTTTGTCAGGGGCCGCCCGCATGACCTCCTTGAGCGACTCCACCAGGGAGTTCAGGCTCAGGGGATTTCCGGTAACAAGATCCGTCACGCCGCGCTCGCGCCCAATGGCCCAGCGCTGTTATACCGTAGACCGTGCCTTTTGTCCAGCCCCCCGCTCGCATCAGCACACGCACGTTATCGGATGCTGATGGTCGTTGCTACATTTAGAATTGCTGTTGGACAAGGCTGGGTCTCCCCGCGCGCGCGTTTTGCCGGTATGATGTCCGCCTTCCCGGACACGACACATGCGCATCGGACCCTACACGCTCAAAAACACCTTGTTCGTAGCGCCCATGGCCGGGGTCACGGATCGCCCGTTCCGCATCCTGTGCCGGACGCTTGGGGCCGGCATGGCGGTGTCGGAGATGGTCACCTCGCAATCGCTGCTGTACGGGTCGGAAAAGACCCGTCGGCGGGCCAACCACGAGGGCGAACCCGAGCCCAAGTCGGTGCAGATCGCCGGCGCCGATCCCGCCCTGCTCGCCTGCGCCGCGCGCCACAACGTCGAAAACGGCGCCCAGATCATCGATATCAACATGGGTTGCCCGGCCAAGAAGGTCTGCAACGTCATGGCCGGCTCCGCGCTCCTGCGCGACCCGGCGCTGGTGGCGCGGTTGCTCACCGCCGTGGTGTCGGCGGTCGACGTCCCGGTCACCCTCAAGATCCGCACCGGATGGGATCGGGACCATCGCAACGGCGTGGAGATCGCGCGGCTCGCCGAGTCGTGCGGTGTGGCGCTGCTGGCCGTCCACGGGCGCACGCGCTCGTGCTTCTTCGAGGGCGAGGCCGAGTATGAGACAATCGCCGCCATCAAGTCCGCGGTACGCATCCCGGTGATCGCCAACGGCGATATCGACAGCCCCGAAAAGGCGCGCGCGGTACTCGAGGCCACCGGTGCTGACGGCCTCATGATCGGGCGCGCCGCCCAGGGGAGGCCCTGGATCTTTCGCGAGATCGACCACTACCTGAAGACCGGCGAGAGGCTGGCGCCGCCCTCCCGCGCCGAACTGTACGCGATCCTGATGGGCCACCTGGAGACGCTCTATGCATTCTACGGAGAACATACCGGGGTGCGCGTGGCGCGCAAGCACATCGGCTGGTACAGCAAGGGCCTGGCAGGCGGGGCCGGATTCCGGCGCGCCGTGAACCAGGCGGACTCGATCGAAGACCAAAGACGCCTCCTCGAGGCATTCTTCGGACGCTCGCCCGCAGGGCTTGCGGCATGAGCGAGGACAGGCCGGCGAGGGCCGGACAGGGACCGCTCGCCGGATGTGTGCGCTTGGCCGTAGAACGCTACTTCCAGGATCTGAACGGCCAATGCCCGGGGACGTCCTTGTATGAGACGGTCATAGGCGAGGTCGAGGCCCCGCTCATCGAGACGGTCATGCGCCATGTCGGCCATAACCAGTGTCAGGCGGCCAAGATCCTCGGGATCAACCGCAACACCCTACGCAAGAAGCTTTTGTGCTACGGGCTCGTCGAACGCCCGGAACCCCTTCCTCCCACACAAGGCAACGAGCTGTCATGAAAAGAGCGCTCATCAGCGTGTCGGATAAGACCGGCATCATCGATCTTGCCCGCGCGCTCCATGAGGCGGGCGTGGAGATCCTCTCGACCGGCGGCACCGCCCGGCTGCTGAGCCAGTCGGACATCCCGGTCGTGGAGGTCGCATCCTACACCGGCTTCCCGGAGATGCTCGACGGACGCCTAAAGACCCTGCACCCGCGCATCCATGGCGGCCTGCTCGGGCGGCCGGATCGGCCGGACCACCGCACGGCGATGCAAGACGCCGGGATCGGCGCCATCGACCTTCTGGTGGTGAACCTCTATCCCTTCGAACGGACCAGCCGCGATGCGCACGCGAGCTTTGCGGAGGTCGTGGAACAGATCGACATCGGGGGACCGGCGATGCTGCGCTCGGCGGCCAAGAATCACGAGCATGTGCTGCCGGTGGTCGACAGCGCCGACTACGAGATCGTGATCGAGGCCTTGCGGAACCCGGCGCGCATCACTCCGGACGTGCGCCGGCATCTGGCCAGCAAGGTGTTCGCGCATACCGCGCGTTACGACGGTATCATCGCCCGCTATCTGGAAGGGCCGGGGGAGGCGGACACGCCTGAGTCACTGCCCGAGGTCCTGACCCTCACCTTCGTGAAGCGCTACGCCATGCGCTACGGGGAGAATCCCCACCAGCGGGCGGCGTTCTACGAGACCCCGGGCGCAAGCCCGGCGTCCATCGCCCAGGCGACCAAGATCCAGGGCAAGGAGATGTCGTTCAACAACGTCGCCGACGCCGACGCCGCGCTCGAATGCGTGCGCGCGTTCGCCGAACCGGCGTGCGTGATCGTAAAACACGCCAACCCCTGCGGCGCGGCCTTGGGCGAGACCGTGGCCGCCGCCTACGATCGCGCCTACGCCACCGACCCGACATCGGCCTTCGGCGGCATCATCGCCGTAAACCGCCCGCTGGACGAAGCGACCGCCGCGCTCATCGTCGGGCGCCAGTTCGTCGAGGTCATCGTCGCCCCGGAGGTGAGCGCCCAGGCGGCGCGGATACTCGCGGACAAACCCGGCATCCGGGTATTGGTCGTCAACATGAGCGCGCCCACGCATACGGGCCTTGATTACCGGCGCGTGAGCGGCGGCCTCCTGGTCCAGGATCGTGATGTGCCCGAGGCCGAGGTCCGGCTCGAGCCCGTCAGTCGTCGTCGGCCGACCCCGACCGAGACCCGCGATCTCGTGTTCGCCTGGCGTATCGCACAGTTCGTGAAGTCCAATGCCATCGTGTTCGCGCGCGACGGGCGCACGATCGGCATAGGTGCAGGTCAGATGAGCCGCGTCGACAGTGCGCGCGTGGCGGTATGGAAGGCGCAGGAGGCCGGGCTTGAGGTCAAGGGCTCGGTGCTCGCCTCGGACGCATTCTTCCCGTTCCGCGACGGTCTCGACAGCGCCGCAGCCGCCGGCGTGACGGCCGTCATCCAGCCGGGTGGTTCGGTGCGCGACGCCGAGGTCATCGCCTCGGCCTGTGAACACGACATCGCCATGGTCTTCACGGGCCGGCGTCACTTTCGGCACGCCTGATGAAGATCCTGATCGTAGGATCCGGCGGACGCGAGCACGCCCTGGCATGGAAGGCCGCGCAGTCGCCGCTCGCCTCGGAGGTGCTGGTCGCGCCCGGCAATGCCGGGACGGCGCGCGAACCGAAGATCCGCAACTGCCCGGTTGCGGCCACGGACATAGCGGCCCTGATCGACCTCGCGCGCCGGGAACGGGTGGACCTCACCATCGTGGGACCGGAGGCCCCGCTCGTGGCCGGGATCGTCGATCGCTTCACCGAAGAGGGGCTCGCCTGCCTCGGGCCGACAGCCGCCGCCGCGCGACTCGAGGGCTCGAAAAGTTTCGCCAAGGCGTTTCTCGCGCGCCACGGCATACCGACCGCGCGCCATGAGACCTTCAGCGATCAGGCCGCAGCCGCGCGCTACCTTAAGGACCATCCCGGCGCACACGTCGTGAAGGCCGATGGCCTGGCATCGGGCAAGGGCGTGGTGGTGGCGGAGGATGAGGCCACGGCGCTCGCGGCGGCCACCGCAATGCTAAACGGCGAGTTCGGGGAGGCCGGCCGGCGCATCGTCATCGAGGAACGCCTGATCGGCGTGGAGGCGAGCTTCATCGTGCTCGCCTGCGGCCTCGACTATGTGGCGTTCCCGACCTCGGAGGATCACAAGCGGCGCGACGATGGGGACCGGGGACCCAACACCGGCGGCATGGGTGCATTCTCCCCGGCATCGGCGGTGGATGCCGCGCTCGAGATCGTCATCCGCCGAGAGATCATAGAGCCGACCCTGCGCGGGCTGAAGGCCGACGGCCACCACTACTGCGGGTTTCTCTATGCCGGCCTCATGCTGACCGCGGATGGGCCGCGGGTGCTCGAATACAACTGCCGCTTCGGCGATCCCGAGACCCAGCCCATCATGATGCGCCTGCGTTCGGATCTCGTGGCCCTCACGCAGGCCGCGGTACACGGTCGGCTGGGCGGCGAGACCCTCGAGATCGACCCGCGGCCGGCGCTGTGCGTGGTGCTGGCCGCGCCCGGCTATCCTGCGGACCCGCGCACGGGCGATATGATCGCAGGCCTCGATGCCGCCGACCCCCAGACCAAGGTATTCCACGCCGGCACCCGGGAGCTCGACGGGCAGGTACTGTCGAGCGGCGGGCGGGTGCTGGGCGTCACGAGCCTCGGTGCCACCCTGGAGGAGGCGCGCGAGCACGTCTACCGTCGCCTCGGGACCATTGCGCTCGACGGCGCGCTGTACCGGCACGACATAGGCCGCAGGCCGTACGGGGTCAAGCCATGAGCGCGCTGCGGCGGATGGCCGGGGTCTGGCACCGCGGCACCGGCACGCGCACCGGCCGGGCCTTGGATGCCGTCCTGGCCGGACGCCGCCAACATCCGGCGCACCCCCTCCCTTTACGTCCTGCCCGCTGCGGGCGCGTGATGCGCGCATGACGACGCCATGCATCGAGGTCGAGGCCTACCTCAAGGACCTGCAGGATCGCATCTGTCAGGCCGTGGCGGGACTCGATGGGGCCCCCGGCGGCTTTCGCGAGGACCTGTGGCAACGTCCCCAGGGGGGCGGCGGACGCACGCGCGTCCTGACCGGCGGCCCGGTCTTCGAACAGGCCGGCGTGAACTTCTCGCACGTCTTCGGGGAGGGCCTGCCGCCGTCGGCGACCAAGGGGCGGCCACAGCTCGCGGGGTCGGCGTTCGAGGCCGTGGGATTGTCGCTCGTCATTCACCCGCGCAACCCGTACGCGCCCACCACACACTGCAACCTGCGCTATTTCGAGGCCCGCACCGAGCCTGTCACATGGTGGTTTGGCGGAGGCTTCGACCTCACGCCCTACTACGGCTTCGCGGACGATGCGCGGCATTGGCACGCGACGGCGCGCGCGGCCTGCGCGGGCTATGACAGCGATAGCTATGCGCGCTTCAAGGCATGGTGCGATGAATACTTTTTCATAAAGCATCGCAACGAGCCGCGCGGCATCGGGGGGCTCTTCTTCGACGATATTCAAAGCGGCGACTTTGCGCGGGATTTCGCGTTCGTGAAGAGCGTGGGCGACCACTTCCTCAAGGCCTATCTGCCCATCGTCGAACGGCGCAAGGACCGTCCCTACGGCGAGCGCGAACGGGATTTCCAGCTTTACCGGCGCGGGCGCTATGTGGAGTTCAATCTGGTCTATGATCGCGGTACGCTGTTTGGGCTGCAATCCGGCGGGCGCACGGAATCGATCCTGATGTCATTGCCGCCCGAGGTGCGCTTTCGCTACGACTGGCACCCGGCACCCGGCAGTCCCGAGGCGGAACTCTACGATGTCTATCTGAAGCCCCGGGACTGGCTCGCCGGGCCGGGCTAGGGGCGGACGGCACGATCCAGGAGGGCGCGTGCGCGGCACGACAAGGATCACAGCGGGGGTTCTCGCGCTCCTCATGGCGGCGGGGGGCGCGCAAGCGCGGTCTGCCGACAATACCCGTCTTTGGACCTTCGTGCGGCACACCACCGCCATCCGCGAAGGCCGCCACCACGCCCGCCTCTACATGTTCTTCGACCCCAATTGCCCGTATTGCCACGACCTCTACGAGGCCCTGCAACCGATCATCCGCGCTCAGGGGCTCGGGGTGCGCTTTGTCCCGGTCGGAATACTTGCGCTATCGAGTTATGGCAAGGCCGCGGCCTTGCTCGAGGCCCGCCACCCGCAGACGGCCATGGCGCGCATGGAGGCGGGCTTTCATGGGGGTCGCGGGGCCATACGCCCGCGGCGGGCCACGGCGTCCGTGGCGCGCGCGCTGCTCTACAACGTCCGCCTGTTCGAGGCCGCCGGCGCCCGAGGCGTGCCGTTTGTCGTCTACAAAACACGCGCCGGCCATGTCCATACCGTCACGGGTGATCCGCCGGCCGCGGTACTCGCAGGCATCGTGGCGCGCATCACAGGCCGCCCTAGATCGACACCACGAACGGCAACACGGTAAAGGCAAGGCCGCCGATTATGAGCCATACTTCCCCGGAGACGAGCATAGGAAAGATCATGAGCGCTACGCCCGCGAACAAGGCGGTCGCGTGTTGCTGTTTGCGCCCATACACGAAATAGGCGGAGCCGATGATGCCGAAGATAAGACCGAGGATCAGATCCATAACACGCCTCCTCTTTCGCCAAGCGCCCGCATGGCGCGGGGCCGTCGGTCTACTGGGCTTTCTGCCGAACCTGTGGTCGTCCACCCCAACGCTGCTCGTACTGCACCATATCCACCAAGGATACAACCTGAACTGGGCGGTGGCGGCCCATTCGGGCACCTACCCGGCACCGGTGGCGGGTCTCACGGTCTCGGGCTGGACGGTGACCCCCGGGAGTCCCGTGAGCGGGCCACAGCCGCCCGACCGCATCGTGCGATTCTACGTGGCCGGGCGCGTGAAGCCCAAGCTCCTATGTCTCGTGGATGTCCGCTACTTCTTGCAAGGCAATGCCTGGGTCCCGTATTACCGCATGGACGAACACATGTACTTTACGCGCCGCGGCGATCGCTGGGTGCCGCTTACGCTCATGAACGGGGTGCCGGCACTCGTGACCGCAACCCCTCTGGGCTTTGCCAATGCCGCCGGTTACTACCAGGGCTTTAGCTTCGCACAGACCACCGGGCCCATCACGCTGACTGGCTGGACGGTCGCACGCGAGAACGCCGGGAACTTGCCGGCGCCCTAGGGTTCGGGCACGGCCGAGAAGACCGCCCCTGGTCGTTGTCACGGACAACGCCACACGCGTATGCTGGCGCATACGCTGAGAGGCGAAACCATGGACATCACAGCTTACACACGACCGGCACCGGAAGCGCGTCATCCGGCCGTCGACATCCGCGCACAGGCCCGGGAGCGGGCCGCGTCCATGCGCGAAATGGCCATGCGCGTGCTCGTCCCTCCACTTGCGCGACGTCTGGACGCGCGGCGCATCTGGCTGTTCGGGTCGGTGGCACGGGGCGTGCCGTCGCAGGATTCCGACCTGGACGTGCTCGTGGAGGTCGGGGAGAATGCCGCGGGCTTGCCGTTCAAAGAACGCGTGGCAGCGGCCTACGACGTGATCGCCGAGGCGCCCTTGGCGTTTGGCTGCGACATCATCCCGTGGACCAGCGCGGAACTCATCGCAAAGCACCAGACGGGCGGGCCGTTTTTCCGGACCCTCTGGGGAGAGCGGGATCTGCTTTATGAGCGTCGACGCTGATCTCGCGCAGGCTATGCGCTGGTTCAACACGGCGCGCGGTGACCTTGATACTGCCCGCGCGCTCCTCGGGCTTCAGCGCTACGCACCGGCGTGTTTCCACGCCCAGCAAGCCGCCGAGAAAGGCTTCAAGGGGCTGCTCGTGGCCACCGGCAGGCTTCCCAAGACCCACTCGATCGCCCAGCTCCTGCGAGAACTCCCGGAAGACGCGGGGAGGTGCCTGCGGCTCGCAGCGGCGGCGCGACTCGACAAGCTCTACATCGCCACGCGCTACCCAGATGCACTGCCGGAGGGCACCGACATCGGGGAGGCCTATGACGCCAAAGACGCGCAAGACGCAATCGACGTGGCCGAAGGGACCCTTGCAGTGCTCCAGCAATGGGGTGCTGAGCTCGGGGTCCCGACCCCGTAGCCCGAGGCATGAGGTGCCGGCCTCACATACCCCCGGCGCACACGCCGTCGGTCAGGCTCGATGCCATCGGCGATGGGCTGGGCGTGCGCCCGATGGCAGCCACATAGCCTCAGTCCCCGCCCACACGCGGCCAGGGCCGCACCACCCGGCGCGGCCCCGGCGGGCCCGATAGCGAGGCCACGAGCCCGCCCCGGACGGCCTTCCCTTAACCCCGCCCCCAAGCCCCGGCCCGGATCGGGGACGAGGCCGGGAGCAGACCACGGCTAGAACTTGGTGCTGAGCGAGACCTCGAACGAGCGCGGGGCGCCCGGCTCCCCGAGGAGCTGGCCTGCCACACCGTAGTACCCGCCGCTGCTGATATATTCATAGGCGTTGTACTGCTTGTTCAAGATATTGTAGACCCCGACATTGACGTCCACACGATGGACATGGGCGCCGAGATCGGTGCGCCCGACGGCCACCTTCAAAGACGCGTTCCAGATCCCGAACGCCGGCAGCTTCTGCCGGGTCGGCGCGTTGGTGTTGTTGTTGTAGATGTCCTGCGGCCCGGTGTATTGCCACCAGATGCTCGGCGTGTAGACGACGCCGCGATTGTACATCTCGTAGAACAGCCCGACATTGGCGGTCTGCGCCGGGACATTGGAGACCGGCAGACCATCATACGAGCCACCGCTCGGCGTCGTGTACTGGGAGTAGGTGGCGCGCTCGAAGCTTAGGTTGGCGAATACATGGAGCGTGTAGATCGGGTTATCTTCGGCATAGATGTTGACGCCATTGAACCGCGACGAACCCGATGCGAACAGACTGTAGAGGTGGCTCACCACCGGGATCGGTATGATCTCGTTGGTGTCGTCGAGGTTGTAGTAGTTGGCGCCGAATGCGGCATCGTTCAAGAGCCCGTCGTGGCGTATGAAGCCCTTCACACCCACCTGATACTGCGCGGATTTCTGGGGGCGAGGGAGCTCGCCAAGAGATGGGCGTAGGTGCCGGTCGCCCCCGCCGGGGCCTTATAGGCGGTGGAGTAGTTGGCATACAGCGCCAGCACCTTCGTGGCCTGCCAGTTGACCCCGATAGAGGGCTCGACCTCGCTGAAGGTGGTGGACGAATTCGGGGCATTGTTGCCGCCGGTGCCATCACCGTTCGTGCCGATCTGGTTTGCGACATTGACCGGGAACATGGACGAGGCGTTATTGACGAAATTGGTCTGGAAGCTTACGACCCGCACGCCGGGCGTTATGCGCAGCGATTTGAACGGCTGGATGTCGTCCTGGATGAAAGCCGCGAGGTCGGTCATATACATGTACGAGTCGTGGTAATGACTCGGGAGCGACAGGCTGTAGTTGACGGGCTGGCCGTTGACCGTGGCATTGTTGCCGGCATTGGGCCCGTAAGCATACTGCGCGGGCAGCGAGGCATTATAGAACTCGAGCAGCGAGGCATACTTGCTGTTCAGGTAATAACCCCCCACCGACACGTCGTTATAGGGGGCATGGATATCGAAGTAGAGCTTGTCCCCATAGGTGTCGCTGGTCGTATAGTAATATTGGTTCAGGACGTTATTGTTGTTGCCATAGTTGTCGTAGTGTAGATGCTGGCGATGCCCATAGCGATACCAGATCAGGTTGTGCATCGTGATGTTGCTGGCGATCTGATCGACGAACCGCGAGTACAGTAGTTCGGTGCTGACGACGCTCTGCTTCCAGTACTCGGAATAGGGCAGGGTGGTATAGAACCCGGTCGTCTGCTGGCTATAGAGGGGTCCGGGATTGACCGCACCGGTGGAAGGGTTCACGCCGTTTACGGTGACATTGGCATTGGGGGCCACCGGGATCGGCAACGGTCTATAGGATTCCGAGCGCGCGTCGTAGGCACCGAAGCTCACGTGTCCGCCATGGAAGGTCTTGCGGAACTTGGCGTAGTAGGCATGGTTTTTCGAGGGATTGTTGAACCCGTAGCCATGCAGATAATTGCCGTCGGCGCGCGTCACGCCGCCTGCGACGACCCCCGACCAGCCATCCCCCATCTTGCCCGTTTGGACGTTGAAATATCCGCCATAGGTGCTGAAGCTGCCGGCAAACGTCCCCAGGGTGGCGCTCGCCCGACGCGCCGGTTGCAGTGGCGCGAAATTGATCGACCCGCCGATGTTGTTATACCAGCGGTTCATCGCGTAGCCCGGGCCATAGGTCACGGACATCGCCTGTATCAACGACAACTGCGGGATCTCCGAGGCCTGCCACACCGTATAGGCGGGATCGACCATGGGCACGCCATCGAAGGTCACCATGACCGTGCCGTCGTTGGCGTTGCCGGCGATGTTGCCCCACCCGGTCTTCATGCCGTTGATACTGATGCTAGACCGCGGGGCACCGCTCACGCCCTCGGTCGCGACATTGACGCCAGGGGCGACGGACAGCGCCTGCGCGGCGCCGCTGGCCGGCCCGGCCAGGCTCATCTGCTTCTTACCGATGACTTTGATGGACTGGGTGGATTTGAAGATCTGTTTCTTGGTAGGGGTGCCCTCGAGGGTGTTCAGGGCCTCCGAGTTGGCGGATACATGGCCGACATTGACATAGGACGAACCCGAGGAGGCGGTGGCGGCATTGGCGCCGCCGACGGTAGCGGCATTGGCCGCGCCGGTAGCGCACAGCAGGGAGGCCACGAGCAGCCGCAATGGCGGGCAAGCGGTGCGGGTCGCGCGTGATCGGGGGTGATGTGCCAACATGAAAGCTCCTCCTGAGGTTATAGGCAAGTGAGTGGGTCTATCCATGGCGCGCCATGGCCGCTGCCGGTGTCATCGGCTGCTGATAGGGTGTAGCGGTATCCGAGGCAATGGACGGTCTCGATACAATCCGGGGCGCCGGCATCACGCAATAGCTTGCGCAGCCGCGAGACACACACGGCGAGCGCGGCCGGGGTCATCGGGCGGATACCGTTGATGCCCGAGCACAGCCGTTCGGTGGTGAGCAGCCGGCCGGGACTGCGGGTCAGTTCATGCAATACGCTGAAATGGCGCGGCGACAGGACGAGCGGCCTATCACCCACCCGCACCTGGGCGGTGCGCGCATCGAGCCACAGACCATTGGCATCGGCGGCCACCCTGGGTTCTTTGAGGGCGGGGCTATTGACGATCCGCGATAGGCCCTGGATCAACGTCTGCGTATCGATCGGTACAGGCACAAAGAGCGCGGCACCGGCGTTGAGCGCATCAGCCTCCCGGCGCGGCGGGCCCAGGAGTACGAAGGGCAGGGGACCCGAGGTCTGGCCGGGGGGCCAGCCGGCTACGGAGGCGATGCGATCCGTAACCACGGCGCTGGCATCAAGCGCCCGCGCGGCCCGATCGACATAACGGAGCCGCGGGACACGATGGCATGTCCACCCGGCGCTCATAATGGCATGCACGCAAGCCGGGGCGAGCGGATTGGAGACGCAAAGCAGCACCGCCGGCGGCCTGGGGGCGCTGCGGAACTTCTTCTGGATTGCGGATAGCGCCAGCTTCAGCTGACAGACCGCAGTATGCACGAATAGCGGCAGGAGACACATGTCTCGAGACCTTTAGGTCATGACGTTTTATAAAAGGAACACGAGGGGGCCCTTGCTATTAGGAATTGGTCTTGGCCCCCCGCGACCACAGCAAGCAGAAGTGTATGTGGGCAATATGACGGTTCTGTAAAGGAATCCTTTCACCGGCGCGGGAGGCGGTGAGCCGGCCGGGGCAGGCCCGATTACGGCCGTGCCCCGCAGCGGTTGATCGCATGTAGCCGTCTCTTGGCGTGGGGATGGGCGCTCACCGCCCGGCCCTGATGCCCTTTCAACAGAAGGGCGGGGGTGGGGCCGCCTGCCATCCAGGCCGTGGGGTGACCGGCGTGCGCGTCGCGTGGAGGGATAGCGAGGCTGAGTCTGTCGGCGCCCGCGCTTGCGGAGTCGATACCCAACGCCCGCCTATCGGGTGGCAGGGCCGGGATCGTGGGCGGGCGGGGCACGGCCGTGGGACACCTTAGCGCATGGGGCCGCATGGCAGGCGATATGAGGCGTGCCCTGCCCCCATCAACGAAGATTCCCCGATCCGGCGGTTCCCGGGGCGCGCCGCCCGCGGTAGGGGGCCGGCCTAAAAGCCGCGCGCGAGCAGGGTGAGAAGGAACTCCACCGCCTCGAAGTGCCGAAGCGCCTCGGAGATCGTTTGACCCCACGCCGTCACACCGTGATCGCGCACGATGAGTGCCGGCAGGGGGCGCGGGTGGTCGCGCAGAAAGGTCTCGACGGCCTGCCCTATGGACGCCACGTCCGGGTGGTTGGCAAAGACCGGCAGGGCGGTGGGCGTGCCATCGTCCCATACCCCCAGGGCCTTGATCATCTCCACGCGCGGCAAGACCACGGGGTCGCGTCCGCGGCTTGCGAGCACGGCCTCGACGGAGTGACCATGCAGGCACGCGGCGGCCGATCCCTGCGTGTTGTAGATCGCACGGTGAATGGCGGTCTCGGCCGAGGGCTTGCGATCCCCGCCACCTTCCAGCACCCGACCGTCAGCGAGCGCGATGCGCAGGAAGTCATCGGTGTTGAGTTCGCCCTTGCAGAGGCCACTTGCCGTGACCCAAAACGACTGATCGTCGGCGCGCGCGCTCAAGTTCCCGGCAGTTGCCCGCATCCATCCACGCTCATAGAAAAGCCGTCCTATGGCGATCAGCCGGGGCCTTGGATCGACGGTCTCGTTCACGGTCTAAGCGTCCATGGCGGCAAAGAAGGACTCGACCGCAGCCTTGGGCCCGGTGGCGGCATCGAAGATCGCGGATCCGGCGTTGATGACAAGATCGCGCCCGTAATCGGCAAGGAGCGCCGGCACGATCGCGGGCTTGATGCCAGCCGACGGCCCGGGGAACACCGCGGGCCAGTGGTCATCGCTATCGGTGAGTGCCGTAATCACCCGCGATTCGTCGGCGGCCGAGAACGGCAACGACCCAAAACGCGCCGGGTGGAGCACGACATCGGCCCCGGCATGCCGCATGAGCCGTCCCAGGACCAGGGCGTAATCGATGCCATGGTCGGGGGCCAGGGCCAGGGCGCCGGCGAGCGCCGGGTGGGCGATGATGGGCACGCCGATCGCGGGATCGCGGGCCAAGGCCTCGAGCATGGGATAACCGTACACCAGCACGTTCAGCAGCAAGGCATTGGCGCCCTCGGCGACCAGCGCGCGGGCGGTGGCGAGCAGGGTGTCGGCGCGCCCGGTGACGTTGACCGCATACAGGAAGTCGCGTCCACGGCGATCGCGGATCGCCTCGATCACGGGACGGCAGGCGCGCAGGCGTTCCCGGGTGGGTGCTTGCGCGAGATTGCCGAGGATCTCGTCATCCTTGACAAGATCGAGTTCGGTATCGGCGACTGCGCGCAGCAAGGTCGCGTGATCCGCCGCGGTGAGCCCCAGGGCCGGCTTGAAGATCGCCATGAGCAGCGGCCGGCCGGCGACACCCAGGCGCGCGCGCAGCCCGGCTATGCCGAAACGCGGGCGGGTCCCAAAATCCGGAGGCAGGCGCAGGTCCACGAGGCGCGCGGGGCCGGCCAGGCTGTATTTTCCGAACACCATCGTAAGCAGCGTGCCGATGTCATATTCGGTGTTGGCCGCCGGAAAGGCCACTTGCGCCCGCGCCCCGTCGCCATCGGCACGCACCTCGAGCACCTGTCCGCGACAAGCGGCGAGCGCCTGTTCACGCCCGGCGAAACGCGCGTCGGCGCTACCCAGGGTCTGGCCTATGGCGATGATCTCGGCCTGGCGCCCGGCATCGACCCCGGACGGAAAACGGTAGGTCGCAATGACCAGAGGGGTTGACGAAGCGCCGGGGATCACGCCAGCACGATGGGTGTATGCGTGTACACCGGTATCCAACCCGCCTGATCCGTGAAGTAACGTACCGCCTTGATACGCGGGGCGTCACCCATTACGAACCAATGCTCGGCGCGCGCCGGGACATTGATGTAATCTCCGGCCACGACCTTAAGGAGCATCTGCGTACCATCCTGTTCGACAAAGCCGAAGTATCCCGCGCCCGCCAGGACATAACGCACCTCGTCATCGTCGTGATAATGGATGGCCGAGAACTTGGCGAGCGCCTCGCGTAGGCCCGCCAGTTCCTCGTGCAAGACGATGAGGTCGCGGGCTTGATAACCCGATTCGGCCTGCAGGGCCTGGAACCTGTGCTCGACAAGGCCCAGAAGCTGCTCCTTTTGCGCATCAGTGAGTACCTGCGCGGCCAACAGCTCGCGGGCGAGCGCGCCTTCGGGCAGGGGCCAGTGACGCAACGTCACGCCCAACGGCGCCAGATGCGCGGCGATACGCGCAGGCTCCGTGACGCGCGATCCATCCTGCAAACGAAGCTCTGCCATAAGGGTTCCTTGTCGCTAACCGAGGACCGGTTTCTCGGGGGCCTTGCGGCCGTGCGGCCGCACCGGCTCCGCGGGCCGGGGTTCGGCAGGCCGGGAAGGGGCCGGCTTGGGGGCCAAAGAGGCCGTGTGCGCGGGAGAGGCCGCGGGCGCGGGGCGTCGCGGGCCGCGCGCCTCCTCGTGCGGCCGCCTGGATGAATGGCGGTGGCCGCGATCACGCGCAGTGGACTCGCCACGCGTGCGCGCATGGTGGCCGACATGTTCGCGCGGGGCCTTGTGCGCCGGGCGCCTCAAGGACACGATCAGGTCGTCCGTGACGCGCGCCACCGGGATCTTGTGGCCGATGTAGGCCTCGATATCCATGAGCGAAAAGGCGTACTCGTCGCACGCCAGGCTCACCGCCTCGCCGGCGGCCCCGGCGCGCGCCGTTCGCCCTATGCGATGCACGTAATCCTCGGCGTCCTGCGGGAGGTCGTAATTGAAGACGTGGCTCACGTCCGGTATGTGCAGACCACGCGCCGCCACGTCGGTAGCGACCAGTATCGGAAAATGCCCCCCCTGGAAATCCGCGAGCAGGCTCTGACGCTTTTGCTGCGGGACGTCCCCGGAAAGCACCGCGGCCGCGAAATCATTGGCCTCGAGCCACCCCTGCACGCGCTCCGCGGCATGCTTGGTGTTGGTGAACACCAGCCCCCGCGATACCTGCTCACGGCGCAAAAGCCCGACCAGCACCGGCAGCTTTTCCTCCTGGGCCACATGATAGAGTCGCTCGCGCACCCGCTCGGCGGTCATCTTTTCCGCCTCGATGCGTACAAGCTCGGGGTTATTCATGTGCTCGTAGGCCAGTTCCATGACGCGATAGGACAGCGTCGCCGAAAACAGCAGGCTCAAACGCTTGTCGACCGGCGGCATGCGATGCAGCAGGTAGCGGATGTCTTTGATAAAGCCGAGATCGAACATGCGGTCGGCCTCATCCAGGACCATCACCTCCAGCGCGCGCAAATCGAAGACGTGCTGCTTGAAATAGTCGATGAGGCGTCCCGGGGTGCCGATGAGGATATCGACACCCTCCTCGATGGCCTTGCGCTGACTCTCGTAACCGGTCCCGCCATAGGCGAGCTGGATACTCTGCGCGCACCCCGCACCCAACACCAGGGCGTCCTTGTGGATCTGGATGGCCAACTCGCGCGTGGGCGCAAGGATCAGGGCACGCGGCTGGTTCGGCCGTCGATCCGCGGGCGAGGGCACCATCAGCAGGCGGTTGAAGACCGCCAGAAGAAAGGCCGCGGTCTTGCCGGTGCCGGTCTGGGCCTGCCCGGCCACGTCGTGGCCGGCGAGCGCCTTGGGCAAGGTGGCCGCCTGGATGGGTGTACAGTGGGTGAAACCGGCGCTGAGGACTCCGGCGAGGAGTGGTTCCGGCAACCCGAGGCCCGAAAACGCTTGCTGGGTAAGGTGAGTATCATTCATTAGTGACCTAGCATAGCAAATGGTGGGGGCCGGGGAAACCACGGGCACTCTTGCCAAGCTCCGTCCGTTCCGTCCACAATACCCCCACTGCGACGTATTCCTCTCAACCGAGATCCCAAAAACAAACTGACCAACCGAGACCCCGACCATGAGCCAAGGCATCATTTATGTAACGGACGACACCTTCCAGGAGGCCGTGTTGAATGCGCCCGGTCCCGTGTTAGTGGATTACTGGGCCGAGTGGTGCGGGCCGTGCAAGATGATCGCCCCGGTCTTGGAGGAGGTCGCGCGCGACTACAAGGACAAGCTGACGGTCGCCAAGTTGAACATCGACGAAAATCCCGCAACCCCCCCGAAATACGGCATCCGCGGCATCCCGACCCTGATGCTCTTCAAGAACGGCGGGGTGGAGGCCACCAAGGTGGGGGCCATGTCGAAGTCCCAACTGTCGGCCTTCCTGGACGACAACCTGTAGCGTGAGCACCTCGGTCGCGCGGTACTGGACTGCGGGCGGCCGAGGTGATAAGGTTCCGGGCCAGGAAGCGCGGTTCCCCTGCTTTCCCTTTATCTCAACCCCTTTTCTGATCAGGTCGCGGATTCATCCGCCGTTTTCACGCCTGACGGTTTCTCAAAAAGATGACAATGCACCTTTCCGAACTAAAACGTAAACCCGCCACCGAGTTGGTGGAAATGGCGGTGGCCCTCGATCTCGAGGGGGGCAGTCGCCTGCGCAAACAAGACCTCATATTCGCGATCCTGAAGGCCCAGGCCAAAAAGGGCGAGGATATCGTGGGCGAGGGGGTCGTCGAGATCCTCCAGGATGGCTTTGGTTTCCTGCGCTCGTCCGACAGCTCCTATCTCGCGGGCCCCGACGACATCTATGTGAGCCCGAGCCAGATCCGCCGCTTCAATCTGCGGACCGGTGACACGGTGACGGGCAACATCCGGCCTCCCAAGGAATCCGAACGCTATTTCGCGCTCCTCAAGGTCGAGAACATCAATTTCCAGTCGCCCGAGGAGGCGCGCAACAAGGTCCTCTTCGAAAACCTGACACCGCTCCATCCGCTGAACCGCCTCAAGCTCGAACAAGCGAACTCATCGACCGAAAATCTCACCTCGCGCGTCATCGATCTCATATCGCCGATCGGCAAGGGCCAACGCGGGCTCATCGTCTCGTCGCCGAAGAGCGGCAAGACCGTGATGCTCCAGCAGATCGCGCATTCGATCACCGCCAACCACCCGGAGTGCGTACTGATTGTGCTTTTGATCGATGAGCGCCCGGAAGAGGTGACGGAAATGACCCGGTCGGTGCGCGGCGAGGTGATCTCCTCGACCTTCGACGAGCCGGCGACCCGCCATGTGCAGGTCGCGGAGATGGTCATCGAAAAGGCCAAGCGGCTCGTCGAGCACAAGCGCGACGTCGTCATCCTGCTCGACTCGATCACGCGTCTCGCGCGTGCCTACAATACCGTCGTACCGGCCTCCGGCAAAGTATTGACCGGTGGTGTCGACGCCAATGCCCTGCAGCGCCCCAAGCGCTTTTTCGGGGCGGCACGCAACATCGAGGAAGGGGGCAGCCTGACGATCCTCGCCACCACGCTCGTCGAGACCGGCTCCAAGATGGACGACGTCATCTACGAGGAGTTCAAGGGCACAGGCAACATGGAGATCCATCTCGACCGGCGCCTGGCCGAGAAGCGCGTCTACCCGGCCATCAACATCAATCGCTCCGGGACGCGGCGCGAGGAGCTGTTGATCGATCCGGGCGAGCTCCAGAAGCTCTGGATCCTGCGCAAGCTCCTGCACCCGATGGACGATCTCGAGGGATCCGAGTTCCTGCTCGACAAGCTCAAGGCGACCAAGAACAACGCCGAATTCTTCGATTCGATGCGGCGCTAAGCGGCGGCCGTCTTCTTACGCGCGACGGTCACCCCGTCGCGCACCGTAAGGAGCACGGCGTCCATGTCGGGGTCGTTCTGGACCTTGCGGTTGAAGGCGGCGATAGCGAGATCGGCGGGGGTGGTGGGCGCGAGCACCCGGCCCGACCATAGGGTATTGTCGGCGACGAACAGTCCACCCGGCCGCAGCAAGGGCAGGGCGCGATCATAGTAGAGCGGGTAGTTTTCCTTGTCGGCATCGAGAAACACGAGATCGAAGACCTGTCCGCGCAAGGCCTCGAGGGTGTCGAGCGCCAGGCCCGCGCGGATACGGATCTTGCGGCCGTAGGGGGTACGATCGAAGAACCGCTGGGCGATGGCAATGGCCTCGGGGTCCTTCTCACAAGACAGCAGCTCGCCGTCGGCAGGCAGGGCGCTGGCCATGGCCAGCGCCGAATAGCCGGTGAAAAGGCCGATCTCCAGGACTCGGCGCGCCGGACAGAGCAGCACGAGTAGGCGCAGGAGCGCGGCCTCGAGCGGCCCGCTCAACATCGCCGCGTCGGGGCGGTGCGCATGGGTGTAGTGCTCGATCTCGGCGAGCGCCTCCGGCAGGGCCGTGATGTGGGCGCGGGCGTAGTCCTCGAGCGTCTTGTCGATGAGCCTTTCCATAGCGGCCACCAGTCTCACGCGTTCGCGCGACAGGGCAAAGAGACCTCTTGTCCCCGTTGCGGAGCGGTTCCTTTGGGTTCAGTATGAGCCGGCCCTGGCCACAATGCCAGGCCGCGAACAAGCGACACTTTGGCGAGGAGGTTTTGGTATGTCCATGGCGGATCGTGACGGGGTGATCTGGTATGACGGCAAACTCGTGCCCTGGCGGGACGCGAATACCCATGTGCTGACCCATACCCTGCATTACGGTATGGGTGTGTTCGAGGGCGTGCGCGCGTACCCGACGAGCGCCGGGCCTGCGGTGTTCCGGCTTGACGCCCACGTGGACCGCTTGTTCCGCTCGGCGCACATCATGGGCATGGCCATGCCTTATGACAAGGAGACGGTGCGCGAGGCGATCCTCGCATCAGTGCGCGAGAATGGTCTCGAATCGGCCTACATCCGGCCCATGGCGTTCTACGGTTCCGAGGGTATGGGGCTTCGGGCGGACAAGCTCAAGGTCCACCTGATCGTGGCCGCCTGGGCGTGGGGGGCCTATCTCGGCGACGAGGCCCTGGAGCGCGGCATACGCATCAAGACCTCCTCGTTCAACCGCCATCATGTGAACGTCACCCTGTGCAAGGCCAAGACCAACGGCAGTTACATGAATTCCATGCTCGCCCTGCGCGAGGCCCAGCAATGCGGTTGTGACGAGGCCCTGCTACTCGACACCGAGGGCTATGTGGCCGAGGGCAGCGGCGAGAACATCTTCATCGTGCGTAACGGCGTGTTGCTGACGCCGGAGCTGACCGCAGCACTCGAAGGCATCACGCGCGAGACGATCATGGAGCTCGCAGGCGAGATCGGGGTGCCGGTGCGCGAGAAGCGCATCACGCGCGATGAGGTCTATATCGCCGATGAGGCGTTCTTCTCGGGGACCGCGGCCGAGATCACGCCGATCCGCGAGCTCGACTTCCGCCCCATAGGCCTGGGGCACCGCGGACCGATCACAGAAAGGCTCCAGACCCTCTATTTCGAGCAGGTCCACGGACGGCGCAAGACCCATCCCGAATGGGTGACCCCGGTGGGCGAGGCGATGGCAGCGCCACGCTCGCAGAAGGCCTGACATGGACAAGGAACAGCTGGCGCCGACCCCGACGGCGCGCGCCATGCGCGTCGAGGTCACGCACGCCGACCTCCCGCTGCACTGCCCGATGCCCGCCATGAGCCTCTGGAACTCGCATCCGCGGGTGTTCCTGCCGATCGATGTGAGCGGCGAGGAGCGTTGCCCTTACTGCGGAACAGTCTATGTCCTCACCGACATGAAGGAACTCCCGGACGGGCGATGAGCGCCACGCGGGCGCTGATCGTGGGGCCAGCCTGGGTGGGCGATATGGTCATGGCCCACAGCCTGTTCCAGCTCCTGAAGGCGCGCGATCCCGATCGCGCCCTGGACCTCATAGCCCCCCCGGCGACCCTGCCGCTCGCCGCGCGCATGCCCGAGATCGCCGACACCATCGCGCTCGCCATCCCGCACGGCCGGCTCGCCCTGCGCGAACGGTTGCAGCTCGGTCGCAGGCTGCGGGAACACCATTACGCGCAGGCTTATATCCTGCCGCGGTCCTACAAGTCCGCACTGCCGGCGTGGGCGAGCGGCGCGGCGCGCCGCACAGGTTATCTTGGCGAGGCCCGCTACGGACTCATTAACGACATTCGCCGCGAGCCCGCGGGCGGCAAGCTGAAGACTGTCGAGCGCTTCCTGCTCCTGGGGCTCGAGCCCGGCGAGCCCTTGCCGGAGGTCCCGGCCCCGCGCCTTCGCGCCGACCCGGAAGCGGGAAGGCGGTGCGCCGAGCGCTTCGGGGTCGATCTTACGGCGCCGCTCCTCGCGCTCTGCCCCGGGGCCGAATACGGTCCCGCGAAGCGCTGGCCCGCCCGCCATTTCGCGCGGCTTGCGCGGACATACCATGATCGCGGATGGCGCGTCCTCGCGCTCGGCGGCCCACGCGATCAGGAGGTCGCCGGGGCCATAGGCACGCTGTCTGAAGGCGCGTGCGCCAACCTGACCGCACAGACCACCCTGCTCGAGGCCGTGGACCTCTTGGCCCTGGCCACTGCGGTCGTCAGCAACGACTCGGGCCTTATGCACGTCGCGGCCAGCCTCCATAAACCCATGGCGGCGGTCTTCGGATCCTCGGATCCCCGCCACACCCCACCCTTGGACGACCGCGCGGTCACAGTCACCCTGGGTCTTGAATGCAGTCCCTGCTTTGCCCGCACCTGCCCCTTGGGTCACCTGCGCTGCCTCGAGGATCTCACACCAGAGCGCGTGGAAGAGGCCCTGGAAGTGACAATGGAGGCCCGACGGGCGACCGTTCGAATCGACTCCTAGCGAAGGCCATCGCTGCCTTCGCCCTGACGGGCAACCCCCGCGCGCGGCTGCCCCTAGGCGCCCCCACGCTATAATATCTCGATGGAAAAGGATCGACCGCACGATGAGGCCCCGACCGGTTTGCCGGACACCGCGGCCTATCTCGACGACCCCAGGGCCCCGTGGAATCGGCTGTTCGAGGGCTGGCGGGAAACTATGGTCGCGAAGGACGAGGCACGGCTTCAACGTCATAGGGAGCGTCTGCGCGCCGCCGTGAACCAAGGTCGCGGTGAGAACCAGTCTCCCCCTTATGAGCGAGCCGACTAAGCCCACCCTTCTCGTGATTGCCGGGCCCAACGGGTCTGGAAAGACCACCATCACACGCCGCATGGTCGATCTGTCGTGGTGTCGGGATCTGTGTCTCGTGAACCCGGATGCCATTGTGGCCTCGCTTCCTGGCGGCTTTCGTGCCCATACAAACGCGCCGCGAGCTGCCCTTGCGGCCGGCAGGCGGCGATACCAGGCGCTTGCGGCCGGTCAGGTTATCGTCTGCAAAACCGTGTTCGCCGCGCACGCTGACCCGGCCCGCTTCGTGCGGGCGGCGCGCAATAAGGGCTGTCGCACCCACCTCCTCTTCGTCGCGACCCGGGATCCGGCCATCAACGCCTATCGGGTCGCGCGGCGCTACATGGAGGGAGGCCATGCGATCCCCGTGGATACCATCGTCGATCGCTATTACCGGTCCATGACGAATCTATCGCGATCACTTGCTGACTTCGATCTCGTACACATTCTCGACAACTCGGTCGATGCGCGAGCACCCGCCCTCGAATGCGTGGCAGATAACACCGCAAGACGCCTCTGGCTCGCGGACTCTGTGGAAGACTGGGTGCGCGTTGCGACGGCGGGCGTAGCGACCGTTCGTAGACCCCAGCGCGCTGGGGCCCCGACCTTGCCGCCGTATTTCTCACCATGATCGTGGCGGGCGTCGATCAATGCCTGGCTTGGCCTCCCGCCGGGCCAATCAAAGCCCATCGACCATCACCCTGATCCCTCACAGTGCGCGTCCGCGCCTGGATCGGCGCGCTGGCCGTGACATAAGGTTCCCTGTGTTGCAGACCCGTCGGCGCAACTTTCGGTAACGTGCGTCCCGCCAGGCCCGACTTACGGATCCGGCCTCACCCCTGACATCGGCCAGCCCCGCGCGGCGGGGCGCGTAGCGGCCGTCATCGTCCGGGGGGCTTTGCGTGCAAGCCCACAGGCGAGCCGGACTTGCGGACCACATGACCCCGTCCGGTGCGCGCGGGCTTCTCGGTCGAGCGGGGACGGGTCGCAGGACCCCGCGCGGCCTGGGCATCCGATGGCCCCTCTTCGTCCTTGCGCACCCAGAGATTGCCGGTCTTTTCGTACTCGTGCTTCAGGGCGCTGTAGGCGACCCTGTGGGCGAGCGCCCCATCACCATACGTCTTTTCAGCGCTCGCGAGCGCCTTGCGCCACAGGCTCTGGGCATGACGATCGGAGCGGGCGATGGTCGAGGGGATATTCGCACCCGCGGAAGGACTCCTGGGCCGACTCGCCTTCGCAGTCTTGACTGTCTTGCCCTTGGCATTTTTGGTCTGCGCACGCTGGCGACTCGGGGTTGCGGATTGCGCAGTGTGCGCGCGGGCCGCCGGCTTCGATCTCGTTGTCGTTTTCGAGGCCGACTTCTTTTCGGTTTCCGTCGATGACTTTTTGCTCGGCATGGATGTCTCCTCTGTGATAAAGGTCTATTGCAACCTACTTAGAGGCGTAGAGCATCCCACCTGCGAGGGATCAGGGCTTACACAAATCATTTAAATAAAGACGCGATCCCCCCTTACCAGCTCGCAAACCCTGCGCATCGTGGACCACTGGCGTTGTAAAATTCGACGCGTTGGCTCTGCGCTTAGCGCGCCCGGCACTCGATGGACGCCTTAATCGTGGCCTGAAAGACGAAGAGACGTTGGCCGCGTCCTGCTCGTGCTGGCCGGCACAGAGCCGCGGAGATCACACATCAACGCGCCTTCCAGACAGCCACCCGCAAAGCTATCGCTAGCGTAATGCAAGACGGCGGGCCTGGGGCGCGCGATGCAACAATGCCCACAGTAAAGGAGCGGCCGCCCCACCTGCTGCTGCCCGTAGCCCGGGTGCGCATGGGCTCTTTAAAGGAGGGCGGCGCGCGGAGTTCGCGGGTGGCGCAATAGCGTCGCCTTTGGAGTATCACGGCCTTCAGTTCGCTCGCCTTGTCAGGGCCGCCTCCCCCCCCCCCCCTTCGAGACCACGCCGCTTGCGTGCCCGAAGGCGGCGGCCCATCGCCACCATCCTGCGAGCCACGCAGGGTCTTGCCATCAAGTGCCACGGGTTCGTCGACCGTGGTCTGCGGCATTTGCGGACAATCCCCCAGTTGCGCCTTAAGCGCCTCGATATCGACGGCCTGGAGTAGGCGGCGGATCGTGGGCTCGGAGAGGGCTCATAGCGGCCGTCGGCGGCCCGGCAGCAGCACAGCATCGGTGGCGGGCGCCTGCGCCTCCGTTTGGCTATCGCGATGGGTCCTTGGCCCCCGCTGATCACTGCACAGAGAACGATGGCGGGCAGCAAATGTTGGCCGTGGCGCCGGCGGCGCATGGCGCACGGGCTATCCAGGGATGCGAGGCGCGCAAAGAGCGCGCCGGCATCTGTAGCGGACAGCTGCATGGTCTTCACTTCCAGGCGAGGCAGGTCGCTGTTGTTGACGGTCAATCCCCGACATGGCCATGGCAACGTCGGTGGCCATCCAATCCAGGTATTGTGGGAGGCACTTCAACGCCGTATCGGCCGGCCAGGGGCCTCCGGGGGCGCGATCAGTAGCTCGGCTGGGACGCCGCCACCTGGGCCCGGGGCCTCCAGCGGATCATCGGCAATTCCCGGTTCCTGATCCTGCTCCATGTGCCGATTCAAAACCTTGCAAGCCCCATGTTCGCGCTCGCCCTGCGCACGGTCACCGCTCATTGGACGGCCGCCTACGGAGTCCCGCCCCCCTGACCGAGACCCTCCCCGATCCCGCCCACCCGACGGACTGTTCGGCTGGCAATGCCGGACATTGCTATCGGGTCGCCCACTGGACCGACGTAGGCCTCACCACCGGTCGCGCCCGCGCCGGCCGCCACCATCTCCGCATAGGGCAAGCCTCAAGCAGATCCTGCTTTACCCGCCCGCGCCAACGCCCGCCACACACCCCAGCAAGCCCCGGAGATCGAGCACCCCGGCGCTCCGACGGGGCGTCGATTCACATTGAGAATTGCTGCGTGGCTTTTGTCCGATCCTTGCCAGTGCATGGAACTCTGAGGTAGCAACTTAAGGTAAAATCTCTCATTATTTAAATGGCAAAGCTGGTGATACCCGCCGTATAGGCGGGCTCAGCCTCGACAATTTTGGAGCACGCGTCTTTTGTCATAGACCCAGATATAGTAAGACCAGCAGACGTTCCCAAAAAAACGTGGGTACTTTTGATCTTATTGACAGAATTATATATAGAAAGAATCATGTGTTTGAATCCTGCGTGACCGATCAACCCCGGAGTCTTTTCAGAAATGGATAATCAATTCGTCGCGGACCGCAACTCACCGCCTTACCAAGCTGGGAGTTTTTCTTTTTCTGACATTGGTCAGGCTTTAACGGCCCAGGTGAACGCGCTCAAAATTCCCCCATCACCCGGATCTCTACAAGCTCCAAATGAGGTTGGGTCACTAGAAGGGCGACTCTTTGAGGCAACGGCGAATGTAAAGGTGCTTACTTCGCAAATCGCGATGCATATGAGCCGTGAATGGCGCGATATGTTGTTTAGGCAGCTGGATTCCTTACACGATCCCGAGGAGTGGGATCCTGAGGATGCCCCCATTCAGAAGGCGTCCTTTGCTACTTTCCTAAAGGCCATTTTTCAGCTTGCGCCCAAAGCAAGGCCGGGGCTTGGGCTGTCCTATCGAGGATATTTACTTGCCGCATGGGTACATGACACTGATCGCTTAACGATAGAATTTCTGCCGAACGATCGGGTACGCTGGGTAATATCGAAAGACGTAGAGAACGAACCCGAGCGCTTTGCTGGCGATGTTCATGTGTCGCGTCTGGTTGAAAGCCTTAAACCATATGAACCTCAGAGGTGGCTGATTTAGATGGTTAAAGAAGGGCAGCGGTTGCCTGATGAGCATCACGTCTTGCGGCGCGTGCCATGGGCGCGGCTTATCAGGGATGGCGACGGAAGCGTTATCAGGTTTTTCCCTGAGGCCCTCGTATTGCGAGACCATGAGGAGGATCTCTCTGTCAGCTGGGTTGAGTACCATGACGGCACGGCGCACGAAAGGCGGGTCGCGCAGCACGTTCGGGAGTTAAGGCAAGCGAGCGCCAGAATCAATAAGGCAATTGGGCCCAAAACGGGCTTGGGAATTGCTAAAGTACTTAAGGTAATGGGGGTCTGCGGAGGTCTCGCAAGGCACGCGCGGATCGTGTACACAACGAGCAGCATTGGGTCTCGCTCGTCGATCAAGGAACTGCCTCGGGATGACATGGGGTTCTTGAGGCCTTGGCCACTCAGGCCTTTACGGAAAGGGTCACGAATAATGAAAGGCCCGCCGCAAGTGGCGATGACAGCTGCATTGGCTCGACAGTGATCCGCATACGTTATGTGAAGTCCGGTGGCGGTTAACCTCAATTGAAGGGCAACCGCTAAAGAAGGGGTTTTCTAGAAACCGGGCTGATCGGCCAGGCCCATCGATCCGCACGTCACGCTAAGCGCATTCCCTCGATCTGGGATTAGCGACGATCCGACCTGCCCGACGAGGCGGTCATCGCCTTGCACGACTTCCTGGAGATGTTCTTCCGGAGCCGCTACTTCGCCCAGCTCCATCGCCACACCAACGAGCGGCCGGCACGGAAGGACTCCGGCGATCCTATGCCGCCGCTGAACGACCCGCCGTACTGATCCATTCGCCGCGCCTCTGGCGGCGTCAAGCCCGCTCTCTTTGATTTGCGCCCCGCGTCCCTCACGGATCGTGAATAATGCTCCGCCAAATACCGTGACCGCTCTCAGGGGTTAATGGAGCGGATATACTTTGTGTGATCTCGAATAGGTTAGGACGCGGACCGAAATACGAGCGGGGCGTGGCACACTACCCGGCTCAACCCAACAGACGCGACTCGGAAATCAGCCTCGGCGGCTCGCGGTCGAGACGAAACGCCAACAAGCACCAGCCACGGCATCGATTTCTGCCGAGACCATGCGCGGTCACGCAACGCTCGCCATGTGCCGCCGAGCAAGGTTTTCCGGGGCATCTCAAGCTTAGTTTGTGCGACGATTCCGCATCGACCCCAGCCCTCGCGTCAGAGCAAATACGGTGACACCAGCGACCGCGGTGCCCCGCACCGGCAGGCTGGCCAAAAGAGTCCGTACGTTTTTACTTTGAGGGCCATAGACTATTAATGCGCCGACTTTGTATTTTCTCAGGAATTGCCGAAAGGATCTCTTGTAGCCCGCAACAAGAGGCCCTCCATTTAGCGTGTTGTCGACCGCGATCTCGGAAAAAGGTCGTGGTTCCGCCCCTCCGACATATCCGCCCACCATACGAAAATAGAAGCGCGTCTGTGCCTGAAACCACATGCCAGGCCCATATGGCAGAACGATGACTCGCTCTCCGGGCCTGATGTAATCCTTATATTGGCCCGTGAGGAAGAACGGCGGATCCGGCAACGATCCATGCATGGGAAGCGAGTCTACATTGGGAAGCAGAAACAGTACGGCCAGACCGCCCGCCAAGCGTCTTTTCCAAAGCGCCGAGGAAGAACGAGCATACCACGTCGCCGCAATGATCGCGGCCACCATGGAGACATAGAGCGCGAGGCGCGCAGGCAGCGCCTTGTCGAGCAAAGGGAGGTGCGTGAAGAGCATCCATGGTTCAATCACGGGGGTTATTTGGCCGAGAATTCGCAACCTTGAGCCGAGGCTTAGAATGGCGAACGTAACGAGCATGACCAGGAGGTAGCGCGCCTTCGGTGCGAAGCCGAATTCGCGGGCATAGAGGATCATGATGCTGACTAGCGGAAGCCCGAGGTATGCATCTTTATCGGACATCCCCGCAGCAAGGTCGCTTCCCATGGGACCAAATAGGCGGGTACCCAACCAAAGGACATCGGTTGGTATAACAAAATTGAGCGGGTCCGCCACGACGTCCGAGGGCGATATGCCTATCGCATTCTGCAGGTGCCCGGACGCCGGCCCCAGCATAGAATAGATATAAGGCGCCAGAATAACCAAGGAGAGCAGAAAAGCGGCACCAGCCTCTAAAATTGTACTTTTTAGGCTTGGAGCGCCGTCCATCAAGGCCGGGGACAATACGGCCAGCGTCATGGCAATGGCAGAACAAACACTTCCGGTGGCGAATATCTCGCTTGACACACAAAACTCGAACGCCAGTAGCGCGGCGGATGTGGCAATGAAGGTTTTCCGTCCGATGCGACCGTGTAAGCGCAAGAGGAAAAACCAGAGCAGGAAAGGCAAAGCCCAGACCACCGCAAGGTTCAGCTCACCCAGAAGCTGCGCGAATTCGTAACTGGAGAAGCCAAAAAGCCAGCCCCCGAAGACCGCTGCCCCCAAGGAAGGTCGATCTCGCGACACGCGAGATAAAGACCGGTGGCCGCTAGAGCAGGGGCGGTAGTGGCGGCGATATTAAATGACAGGATGGGGCCGCCAATCGAGGTGATGCCCGAAAGAGGAATGGCGAGCCCGGGTATGCATGTAGTCCAGGCAATATTTTGGCCGATGGGGGCCCATATGAGATGCGTATAGAGGAAGCTCGAATGACTCGCTAAAACCCGAGACCAGCGCGCGAACCACCACAGGAACACCATGGGGTCCGTAGAGTCTGTCCCGGCGATCTTGCTGCGCCAATCGAAATGGATGGGTAGGCCCAGGAGAATGATCGATGCCACGACGTAAAAAACGACCGCAGAGATATGTTGCAGAGGACGACGTATCTTGTGTTGTTTCACAGACATGCGTCCATAAAGCGCGTTGGGTAGGCGGGGCCCTGACTGCGCGCGGCCGCCACAGCGGAGCGCACACTTAACGCTAGGTTCGTGAACCACGCTGCAACGAATGTCAGTACACAAAGGATGGCTATGGATATAGCCTCGGGGCGCTGGAGCAGGGGGGCTAAAGATCCATTCCCAAGCAATATGATCTCTTTGTTCGTGATGCGACATTTGTCATAGAGACTGACTAGTCCTATGTAGATGAAGAGCATGGCGCCCTGGAACCTTGCCGCAGCGAGGCCATGCCGACTCAACCAGGAAGAACCCCGGTCGTGGTACACATACCACAGGATAAGACCTGGCATAAGTCCCAGTAAGAACCCCAGGGCGTGGGCGCTTACGGCAAGCACTCTCTGTTTATTCTGATTCCGCGTCATTCGATATGGCCTACAGCTGTGGTTAATGTCACGCGAGAAGGCCCGGACACCTCGATACAGTATTGTTGATTCTGTTGCGGGGCTTTACGAACATTTGTGTGGAACGATCTTTGTTCCTTTATTTTGCTTCGGATGCCACCTGATTGTCGCTCGTTGGGCCTGTCAACCGGTGATTGGCGGTGCCCCCAGCGCGGGGGTGGCCGGCGGGTGCGCGGGCGACGGATGGGCCCTCTCAGGGTCGCGGATACGAGATTAGGCCACCACATCTTGCGTCTCGATGAGCGCAAGAGGGACCGATGCTTGAAGCCTAGGCGCCGGCACGCGGAAAGCCCGGCTGGTTGGAAGGCCCGTCCCTCCGCGTCTGCGCACGTTTGTAGGCGTTTGCCATGGGTGGCCTTAGGCGCTAGGCCCGCCGGTCGGCCCCCCGTGGCTGCGCTGCCCACAGGATGTGGCCCGTCTTGAGTCACCCGGCGATCAGACCATACAACCTTTAGGGGGCGCCAGGGCATTCGTGCGCCAGCGGATGTTTTGAGTGCTTTCATACCACCCAGTAGCCGGCAACGAATAGGGCGGTCTGGACGACAAGCGTCAGGGCGAAGAATAGTAGGATCCCGCTGGTAATTCGCGGGAATCGTGAAGCCATGGAGCCAATAGCGATAAAGGCCGGAATCGCGATGAAGACTAGGCGCGCCGTGGATACGGGGCCTTGTACAGACCCCAAGAGCCACAGGTAGGCGACCAGAACGAGCGCGGCGTACAGCATCATAACGCGAGGCAGCCTTCGCCTAGCGTACCAGAGGGAACAGGCAAGGATAACAAAGGTGAGAGTGTTGAGCGTGTTCTGCAGAGACGCCTCAAAAACACGGAGGGGCTGCGTGTTTGCGAAAGGAATGAGGGACATAAGAAATTTTGAATAGCCACCGCCAAAGACGCCAGCCAAAGTGAGGAATCGGTAGACATGCGTCGCCAGCGGGAGGTGTCCCCATGCACGCTGGACCTGTAGAAATGCCAGTGGATCGCCAAATCTGGCGTAGAGAAAGCCCGTATAGGACAAGAAGCCTGATATTGCGAGCGCACCCATCGCGAGCAAGGAGCCGAAGGTCCGGCCCATGTCCACATCCGACCCTCGGAAGCGATCATGGATATAGGACCCGCATACAACCATGCTCAAGAGCATCATTAATGGCCCGGCAGCCGTACCGATGCCGGCGATGGTGGCAGCCAGCCAGTAACGGCGGGCCAATATGGCCCACAATCCCAACATAACGATGACATTCATAAGGGAAGTGGGGTAGCCAGCTAAATAGAACTGGGCTCCGGGATAGAGCATGAGGGCATAGGTCGCTAAATCGCGCCGTATATCCGCATTGGCATGACGGAGCAGGGCCGAAAAGATCAGCGGCAAAGGGATCGCGAAGAGCAGAGAGGGAATGATGGCGGCAGCCGCCCACGAAAACCCGAGACCGTGAAATAGGCGCTCTATCAACGGGTATAATGGAAAAAAGGCGACGTTCTGCTGGATACCGGCATGACCGTTCCAGGCATAACCGTGCTCTGCAATACTAAGATACCATCCCCCGTCCCAGAACCAGGCCCTACGAAAGAGTCCGCCGTTGACCCATGTCGGGCCGTGCGGCAACACATGCAGGCCCAGCCATACCCCGAACACGGTCAAGACCCCGTAAAGGCCTAGTGCGCGGATCCATACCCGAACGACATCGCTATGCCGGCCCATTGTTTGGCGCCAGGCCAAGCGGGCAAAAGTCCGGTACGCGGCTGGGCTCGATGAGTCGCTGGGCGGCACTTGGTTACAGCCTTGGTACATCCAATCAGCTCCTTGTGCCCTTTAATGATTGGCGGGAGATGGTGGCAACTCGGCGATCCTGCGATCGGCCTCAAGGGGATGGCGGATAATATAGACTGGCCGCCCCTTGCTCTCATCGTAAACACGCCCCAGGTATTCGCCGATCACACCGAGGGCCATCAACTGCACGCCGCCTAGAAAGAGCAGTGCCACCATGAGGGAGGGGTAGCCCTTGACAGGATTCCCAAAGAGCAAGGTCTGAACCAGAAGGTTCAGGGCATAGAGAAAGGACAGCAGCGACACGGCAAGCCCCAGGTAAGAGGCGACACGCAGCGGGGCATCGCTGAACGACAGGATGCCATCCATGGCAAAACGCCAGAGACGCACATAATTCCAGGTCGTGTGTCCGGCCTGCCGCGGAGCCCTGTGGTAGCTCACCGACGTGGTGCGAAATCCTACCCAGGCAAACAGGCCCTTCATGAACCGTCGGCGCTCGGGCAATTGTCGCAAGGCGTCCAGGACCGGGCGGCTCAGGAGTCGGAAGTCACCCGTGTCTTCCGGGATCGGGACCTTGCTGATGCGGTTGAATATTCGATAGAAGGCGTGCGCGCTGGCGCGCTTCACGAGGCTCTCGCCCTCGCGCGACAGGCGCACGGCATTGACCACGTCATAACCCGCTCGCCAGTGGGCGACGAGCTCCGGGATGAGCTCGGGCGGGTCCTGGAGATCGGCATCCAAGGGGATCGCAGCCGCCCCTCGGGCGTGATCAAGACCCGCGGTGAGCGCCGCCTCCTTGCCGAAATTGCGCGAAAGGTCGATGACTCGGACGCGGGGGTCTTTATCCTGCAGGGCCGTTAAGGCGCCAAGCGTCTCGTCACGGCTGCCATCGTTCACGCAGATGCACTCCCAGGTCTCGGGACACGCGGCCATGACGGCGCAGATCCGCTCATAGAGAGCACGGATATTGGCGGCCTCGTTATAGCAGGGGACCACGAACGACAAGACGGGTTGATCGTCGAAAGCGGCGGACGCAGGGCCTGCGCTGTTCACGAGAAGACCACCCGGCGGGTCGCCGTGTAATTGAAGGCAAGGCCGGCGAGCGAGCCTGCGGCCACCGCCCAGACCGGCTCGCGCGCCACGACCGGCACAGCGAGGACAAGCATGCCATAGACGCCGTTATTGACTACCCACCCCACGGCATTGGCCGAGACATAGCGCGCCCATTCCTGGGGGAGCGTGAGACGACCGGCGCGATCCCGAAAGGTCCACGAACGGTTGCCAAGCCAAGTGACCGTCACCGCCACCGCAAACGCCACCGCCTGGGCGACCAGCACCCCCACCCCGAGCTCGGTCAGCCCGAGCACCACCCCGGCATCGACCAGGAACCCGGACGTACCGACGAGCGCGAAGGCGAAAAGTCGGCGATATGATTGCCCGGTAGCCTCTGCGGCCAACGGAAGCCCCTTATTGTCTTTTTGGGAGATGGGCGAAAAGTATAGCAGACTTCGGGATTTTCGTATCCGTCGACACACCCCGGAAGGCTCGGCATCGTGGCGGCCTGCCGAACCGTGACCCAGGCAAAACGCGGGGTACGGCTGTTCCTGGATAGCATGGCGCACACGTTCACGCCAGCATCATGGTCTCGCTCAAAACCTCCAGCACCTGGGCGAGTGTCGCCTGGGAGCCGTTCAAGCGGATTAGGGTCTGTGAAAGAATAACCTAGACCGTTAACTGAATTGGATTACATTCCCTTGCATGGATCCGTGAAAGCGGGTGCTGCGCGAGAGATTTATGGTCATGCTGCCGCTTGGGATGAGAGGTAGCGGCGGATATGGGTCACGGTCGAGGCCCGAAGTTACGGACAAGATGACGCCCGGGCGCGGCACGCGCGCGGTATGAGCTGTCAAACGATCTCGGGGGCAGGAGGACCTGGAAGCGGGCGCGCCACCCGAATGGGCTCGGACCACGGGCGAGTGTCGCGTTGCGGGGCCGCCTGCCGGTGATGTCAGTGGCCACCGGGGAAAAGGGTTCATACAGCAACTCTCAATGTGCAGCCATAAAATCCGGAACACCCGGTGGCGGTGTAGGAATGCCCATACACGAGCATTTGTGTCAGCTATTGGGTAGCTGTGCCCACACACGGGCACGCTATCGGTTATTCATGATCGGTGCCCACTAAGAATGGCTGAGTCCTCGGGCTCTGCGAGTCCTTTCCAATTCAGAAATGAGCCTGAAGGAAGGCGGTAGGTGAGCCCCCTCAGGCGGCCGGGTTTTGGGCCTTGTTGATGGAACGAAAGAGTTCAGCCCTGGCCTGGTTGAGGCGTTGGGCGGCCTCATTATCGCTGATGGCATAGGCGATTGCATCCAGCTGTTTGAAGGTGATGCCGGGCTTCAGGTACTGGTGGGCCTCGGGCAGGGACTTGAGCTTGTCGTAGGGGGTCATCATGTCCTCATAGCGGTAGCGCTTGCGGACCCGACCCTTGTCATCGACCGCCTCGGTGGGAAAGAAGCAGGGCCGGTGGAAGTTGAGATAGGGCGAGAGCACACCCTGGGTGAAGGCGTTGACCTGGCTTGCGAAGCGCCCGGGGATGTGGGCGTAGCCGAGGTGCTTGCGCACCACCGAGCCGTTTTTGGACTCGACCAGGGCGTTGTCATTGGTCCTGCGGGCGCGGGACTTGGTGAACTGCTCGATGCGCAGCTTCTCCAGCAAGGCGACGACGCGCGTGTTGATGTACTCCGAGCCGTTGTCGGCGTGAAAGCCGAGGACAACGAAGGGGAAGGCCTCGATGAGGGCCTCCAGGACCGGGAGCAGGAAGTGTTCCGAGATGCGCTCGACGGAGCCAACGAACTGGAACTGGGAGACCTCGTCGACGAGGTTGATGTGGTAGAGCCCCTTGATGCCGTCGAGGTCGCCCTGATGGACGGAATCGACCCGCAGGAAGCCGGGGCGCCCCTCGGGGCGTGGCTTTCGCCGCTCGCCGATGTTGACCTTGACCGGGTGGGTTTTGTCCACGGCGCCGCGCACCCGCCGGTAGGTCTGTGACTGTCTGAGGTTGTAGAGGTGGCCGTTGGAGATGCGGGCCAGGCGCTCGTAGCGCGCATCGTCGAACACCTCGTAGGCGCGCTCGCAGAGCTTGCGGGTGGCCGGTCCCGAGAGGGCACCGTGCAGGGCATCGAGCTCGGCGAGCAGGCGCACATCGGCCGGGGTGTAGCGGCGGGCGAAGGGCTTGGCGGGCGGGCCGCGGCGGTCGCGGATGCGGCCGGTATCGCGGAACTGCTGGATGAGCCGGGTCATTTGCGCCCGAGACAGGCCGGAGACCTTCTCCAGATAGCGCCGCACCAAGCCCTTGTCAGCCTTGCCCTGGCGGGTGTACCGGAGGCGGCGCAGCTCGGCGACAATCCACTCGTAGGTCACCTCGCGGGCCGGGGCCTCGAAACCGAGGGGTTGGGTACCTTCGAGGAAGGCACGGATGTGCTCCAGCGTCTGGAGCCCTTGGGTCTTGAGGGTCACGATCATCATCCTCCGATGATGCCCAACCCCGGCCCCTTCAGGCTCACCTCACGTTGGAATCACACCCCTCCTTCAGGCTCATGTGTCATTGGACAAGGCTCTGCGTGGACAAGCCGACGGGGCTTCGTTATTGTGATGCGATGCTCCCCGATGCTATCGATCCCGCCGTCGTACGCCGCGCCCTCGTCATAAAGTTCCGCCACCATGGCGATGTCTTGCTGGCCGCGCCTGTATTCCGGGTCCTGCGCGCCTTGATCCCGAAGGTCGAAGTGGATGCCTTGATCTATGAAGACAGCCTCGACATGCTGCGCCTCAATCCCGACATTGCCACCATCCACACGATCGACCGGCGCACGCGCGACCTGCCGTTCTCCCGGAAGATCGCCGCCGAAAGACGGCTGCTGACAGCCCTGAAGGACCGCCACTACGACCTTATTGTGCACCTCACCGAACACCCGCGCGGGGCCGTGCTTGCCCGAATCCTGAAGCCGCGCTACGCGGTCGCGCGCCGCTATCCGGGACGGCGGGGGCGCTGGTGGCGCAAAAGCTTCACGCACCTCTATGATGTCCCCGCCCGCCAACGTCACACCGTGGAGACCCATCTCGACGCCCTGCGCCGATTGGGGCTCATGATACCGCCCGAAGAGAAGGCCTTGCGCCTAGTGGCGGGACCCGAGGCCTGGAGCGGCGTGGATGGGCGCCTTACGCGGGCCGGGCTTGCCGCGCGCCCGTTTCTCGTCATCCACCCGACGTCACGCTGGCTCTTCAAGGCCTGGCCCGCAACCTCCATGACCGCGCTCATACGCAAGCTCCAGGCCGCGGGACACACCCTCGTCGTGACATCAGGGCCCGATGCCGCGGAGCGCCAGGTGATCGGCGAGATCCTCGCACCGCTTCAGCCCTCGGATACGCTCATCGACTGGAGCGGGACACTGACCCTGAAGGAACTCGCCGCCCTTTTGCAAAGGGCGCGGCTCTTCATAGGCGTGGACTCGGCGCCGATGCATATGGCCTCGGCCATGGGTACACCCGTGGTCGCCATCTTCGGGCCGAGCGGAGACCAGGAGTGGGCGCCCTGGCAGGTACCGGCGCGCGTCCTCACCGCCTCGACTTATAGTTGCCGGCCCTGTGGGTTTGCCGGCTGCGGCGACGGACAGTTGAGCGAATGCATGGGGGCGGTGGGAGTCGACGAGGCCTTGCAGGCCATCACGGACCTCCTCGAGGACACGAAGACACGCGCATGCGCGTCGTCCTGATCCGCCAACGCTACCGCCCCGACGGCGGCGCCGAACGCTTCGTGGCACGGGCCGCCCAGGCCCTATCCGCGCGGGGCGTGGAGATCACGCTTGTGACGCGCGACTGGCCGCAGGGCACAAGCGACATGCGCATCGAGCGCTGCAATCCCCGCTATCTCGGTTCGATCTGGCGGGACCTCGGATTTGCCCTGTGTGCCTGCCGCAAACTGCGCACGTTCAAGGCAGACCTCGTGCAGAGCCACGAGCGCATGGCCTGCGCCGACATCTTCCGGGCCGGCGATGGCCTGCACCGCAGCTGGCTTGCGCAACGCCGCAGGACGACCGACCTCTGGGGGCGGATCCGGCTGCGGCTCAACCCCTACCACGTCTACGCACTGGCCGCCGAGGCCAAGGCCCTCACGCACCCGCGTCTGCGCGCGGTCATCTGCGGGTCGCGCATGGTGCGCGATGAGATCGCCGCCGCCTTCCCGCAGACCAGGGGCAAGCTCGTGGTCCTCTACAATGGCGTCGATATCCGACACTTCCATCCGGACGTAAAGGCCGACCACGATGCGGTGCGGCAGCGCCACGGCATCCCGTTTGGCAATACCGTGTTCGTGTTCGTGGGGTCGGGCTTCTACCGTAAGGGGCTCGCCGAGGCGATGAAGGCCATCGCCTTGTTGCCCGCCTCGGCGGGCCTGCTGGTGGTCGGGCAGGACCGACACGAGGCGCGCTACCGGCGGCTGGGGCAGACGCTCGGGATCGGAGACCGCCTCTGGTTCGCCGGGCGCCAGAGCGATCCCCGGCCATTTTATGGCGCCGCCGACGCCTTCATCCTGCCGGCCCTCTACGATCCCTCGCCCAACGTCGTGCTCGAGGCCATGGCCTGCGGGCTGCCGGTTGTCACGAGCCGCTCGGCCGGGAACTTCGAGTTGCTCGTCGAGGGCGAGACCGGCTTTGTTCGCGATGCCCTCGACACCGATGGTCTGGCAGAGGCCTGCGCGTCACTTCTTGACCGCGCGCGCTGCGCGGCGATGGGTCAAGCGGCGCGCACAGCTATCGAACCCTACGATCTGCGGCTCATGGGCGAACGTTTCGTAGCCTTTTACGAAGACCTCCTGCGCGCGAAGAGCGATCATGACTAGGCGTGCGAGCCGGCTCCCTTTGCGCACGCGTATCGCCTGGCATGCGCTCGCCCGCGGCCGACGCCGGCCGCCTTCGGAAGACGTCCGTCGTATCCTGGTCGCACATAATCTGCTGCTCGGCGATACCCTGATGCTGACGCCGCTCGTGGCGCGGCTCAGACACCGTCACCCGAAAGCACAGCTCGTCATGACCTGCCCGCCGGCCTTCCTCCCGCTCTATGAAGGACAGCCCTACGGTCTGACAACCGTACCGCTCGAACCCCGCGATCGCCACAGCCTGACCCGGCTGCGCGCCCTCGGGCCCTTCGATCTCGCCATCGTACCCGCCGAGAGCCGCCATGGCTGGCTGGCGCGCGCCGGAGGCGCCCGGTGGGTACGCGGCTACGCGGGCGGCGCCTGGTATTACCGGGTATCGCTGGACGAGGCCCTACCCGCACCCGACCGGCTTACCACCCTGCCCGACATGATGGCAGCACTTGCCGGTGATGCGTCGGCCGATGACGAGCGCTTCAACCCCAAGGACTGGCCGCCCCCTCGGCGCGGCCGATTCACACCGCCCGACATTCCATACGCCGTCTTGCACCTCGGCGCCGGCTCGCCGTTGCGGTATTGGCCCGCCGAGAACTGGCGAGGCGTGGCATCGACGCTGGCGCAGCAGGGCCTCCATGTCATCTTGAGCGCGGGCCCAGGACAGGAGGCGTTGGCGCATGCGGCCGATCCCGAGGGGCGGTTCCAGAATGTCGCTGGGCGACTGGACCTGCGCGACATGTGGCATCTGCTGGCCGCGGCCCGGATTCTCGTCTCACTGGACACGGGGATCGTGCATCTCGCGCGACTCACCACCACCCCGTCGGTGGTCTTGTTCGGGCCGGGACAAGCAGCCCTCTACGGGCCAGGGCTATTTTACCGCGACATCCCTTATCGCGCCGTGACTGTCACGGACATGCCGTGTCGAAACGAAACGCTCCTCTTTGAAAATGACATATCCTGGGTCCAGATCTGTAAGCGCGAACCCGAGGATTGCTCGTTTGGTGCCCGCTGCAGCGCTTGCATTTCTCAAGACGCAGTTATGGACGCGGTCGTGGAGGCGCTGGCCGAGAAACAGGCCTAACCGACCATCAAGTCGCGAGGCCAAGCGAGCGCAGGGTGACATCCAGCACGAGCAACTGGTAGACCGGCTCGGCGAGCTTGTCGAGGCCAGCGATGTAGGCCGCGACCAAGGTATCGACGCGTTGCGCCCGGAGCTGGCCGTCGGTCGCAGCCCCCAACCGCGCCCCAAGGTCCGGGAGCCGCGCAAAGAGGTCTTCGCGCAGCCAACGGTTCAGGGGTGGCGAGAAGCCGCGCTTCTTGGCGGTCAACAGGCCCTCGTCGCGGCAGACTTGGCAGGTCTCGACCAAGGGGGCCTTGGCGGGACGCGTGAAGCGCCGGTTTGCGGGCAGGCCGGTCACGAGATCCACGAATCGGTGGTCGAGAAGGGGGGCACGCAGCTCAAGCCCATGCGCCATGGTGCATAGGTCGCCCTTGCGCAGGATGTACTCCGGCAGGTAATTGGCGAAGTCGATGGCCAGCAGGGCGGCGAGACCCCTTTGGTCCGAGGGGAAATCCCGCCAATGCACGGCGGGGGCCCCAGGGAGATCGGGCTGCAGGTAGCGGCGCACGGCCGGCGACAGCCCCGAGAAGCGCAGCACATAGGCCTCCTGCCAGGTCAATCCCAGCTCCTCACGCCAGCGCGCCGGCTTTTCCCACGGCAGGCCATCATAGGCAAGCGAGATCGTGGCAGAGCCGCGCCAGCGGCTGCGCAGGTGCTGGCGATAGCGCTTGTAGCCGGCGAACAACTCATCGCCCCCATCGCCGCCCAGCACCACCTTGACCTCCGCGCTTGCGGCCCGCGCGAGATACCAAAGCGGCAAGGCACTGGGATCGGCGAACGGCTCGTCGAGATCGGCGACGATGCGGTCGAAGTCGTCAGCGAGACGCGGCTCCACGGGTATCGCCCTATGGGCGAGCCCCAGGGCCTTGGCCATGCGCGCCGCCTGCGGCCCCTCGTCGTAAGCGGTCCCGGGGAAGGTTGCGGTAAAGGCGGTAATGTTCGTATAGCCCTGGCGCACAAGGCTCGACGCCACCACCGCGGAGTCGATGCCGCCACTCAGAAAGATCCCCACAGGCCGGTCGGAGGCGGTGCGCAGAGCCACGGCCTTATCGAGCGTCTCCCGGAAGTCGCCGGGCGCAGGATGAGGCTGCCAATACCGGCGCAGCTCGGGCGGACGTCCTTCCCCGAACTCCCACACGAGGCTAGTGCCGTTGGCCAGGCGTTTGATGCCCCGCACCAAAGTCTGCGGGGCCGGGATATACCGGTGGGCGAGATAGGCATCGACGGCCTCGGGGGCGATGCGGGCCTGGCCCCCGAGATAGGGAACCAAGGCGCGCAGGGTGGAGGCGAACGCGAAGTCCCCGCCGTCAGCGTAGTAGAGCAGGGGCTTTAGGCCCAACCTGTCACGCGCGGCGAAGAGCCGTTTGGAACGGAGGTCGAGGATGACGAGCGCGAACATGCCGCGCAGCCGCTCGATGAAGGCATCTCCCCAGGCCTCGTAGGCGTAGAGAATGAACTCCGTGTCGCTCGTGGTGCGAAAGGCGTAGCCTTGGCGTATCAATTCAGCGCGGTCGGCCTCGTAGCCGTAGACCTCGCCATTGAAGCAGATCCAGATATCCCGGCGAGCATTGGCCATGGGCTGATCGGCCTCGGGGCGCGGATCGCGGATACTAAGGCGCGCATGCAAAAGGCCGGCCGTACCTGCGCCGTCCGTCTCCCGAAAAGACCCGTCCCACATCACGGCCTTTTGGGCATCGGGGCCGCGGGTCTTCAGGGCCCCGAGCATCGCCCCCCACTGCCCCGGGTCGACGACGCGCCTACCGACAAAACCCCCGATCCCGCACATAAACCCTCCCGTAAAGTCCGGGCATCATAGCAAGGCCGGGCCGCCGTAAGGGACATTGGGCACCCCCCCTTCGGCGGGTCTGTGCGCACGACGCCCACCCCGGGGGCTTCAGACCAGACTGCGGGTCAATGGCCATCCTTCGAGGCGACGGGCCTTGGTCCCTCATGCCGCCCCTGCCGCCAAGACCGTGGCGGTTGCCGGGCTATCGACGGAGGATCTTCCGCGTTGGCTCACCCAAAGGCGTGCGGGCCCAAGACGAGTCGGCCAATCCGGGCAGGGCCTGTCGGCAAAACGGTCTGGGTCGGCTCCGGACCCGGAGCAGCGCCAAGATCCGTGCGCCGATGGAGGGCGTGCGGACTTTCTCAACGGTGCCGGCGCACCGGATCCGACCGCGTTTCCGTTCCCCCAATCATGGTCCGCCATTTCGCCCGTGGTTCTGGACAGACGACATGATCCGTACAAGCCCGCCTTCGAGAACGGATACGGTGGGCCCATAAGCCATAAGTCGTGCCGCGGGAACCTCTTGGATGCGCGCGCGCACGACAGCGGGATCCGCGAACCGGTAGGCAAAAAGAGCCGCAACAAACGGTCGGTCCTTTTCGCGTCCAGCCGCCAGTTTAGCGACGGCCAGATCTGCGGGATCGAGGGCGGGCCCTACTGCGCTGCTGGCCGGGCTCTGGATGGACTTCAGTTGCTTACCCAGCCGTCGGGCAAAATGGCGGTATCCAATCCAACGGCCTGCGCATAATACCCGAAGGTTTCATGGAACATGGACCGCTCTCCAATCGCCCCCTCAACGAGGTCGGTGAGATCGGGAGCATCGAGCGCCACGATATCTGCCTCCATGGAGGCCCCAATACCCCCGGCGGCTCACTGACCACGCCGATGATGGATTGGGATCCGCTAATCAGAAACCGATCTTGTTTTGTAATAGCCGACGCGGCTCGCAGGATATGTTCGAGGCTTTCACGATTCACGCCGGTAAATCTCCCGAAAAATCTCCATCCGGCGAGCCTGGGTGATAATGCCGCAGAATGGCGAACTCTGGCGCAGGCGATCCCCCTCTTCCGTGCGCGCCACCATCGCCGACAGGACGCCCTCCAGCGGCCCCGCGAGGATTGCGGACCAAACATCCAGATCGCGTGGCCCGCTCCATCCCGGCTGCTGTTTCCAGCGGGCGATGTTCGCGCGGGCCCGATCCAGCATGGCGGGATTGGCGCGCACACACTTCGCCACCTCCTCATGCAACCGTAGGTTGAAGTGGTCAATTTGTGCGTGGGTGCGAACGGGGGTGGGCCTTGGCGCCGTCACGGGATTCATCGGTCGCGCGGGAAGCCCCGGCCTTTGGGTCGGGGTGGGGCGCGCAACGGCATAAGCCGCTCCATTCCCGCATCCTCCTTTAACGAGTCACGGCCCCTGGGGCGATTATAGTCCTGCCCAGTCCGCGCCTCAAAGAATTAAGGATATCACCGCCAGTAAGCGTGGCTTTAGAGATTCCTCGGGGAGACGAGGCCGGCGCGGGCAAGCCCGTCCTTCGGTGCGGCTGCGTCGTCATTGCCATAGGAGCGCTAGCCGTCCCGCAACGCAAGGGTTGTGGCCCGGGCATCCGGGTTGGGCGACGCGATCCATCGTGGTCGGGTTTCTATAGGATGATTGCATCGGTCTTTCGGAAATGTGCGCACGAGCGCCCGCGATTCCGATACACTATCGGGATGTCTTTGCCACCGGACCCCGCCCCCCGACCGACGCGCGAGGCGCCGCGCATTCTCGTCGTCCGTCGGGATAATATCGGCGACCTCGTATGCACTCTGCCCGTATTCGAGGGGATCCGGCGCCGCTACCCCAATGCCCACATCGGCGCGCTCGTCAACTCCTACAACGCCCCGCTGCTCGACGGAAACCCCCACATCGATCGCGTACATGTCTATACCAAGTCCAAGCACAGACCGGATGGAGGGATGCGAGCGCTCGTGCGTGACAGGCTTGGGCTTGTCGCCGGGCTGCGCAAAGAGCGCTATCGGACGGTCCTGCATGCCGGCAGCCGCCCACGCTCCGAGATGCGCGCCCTGACCCGACTTGCCGGCATCTCCGAGCAGATCCTGGACCAGGGCACGAACCGGCCGCTTCACGAGGTCGAGAGGGTCTACGGGCTGTTGCGCACGCTGGATATTCCCGGCCCGGCGCCCGCACCGCATCTGGTGCTGGCCCCGCAGGCGGTCACGGACGCCCGCGAAACCTTGGCGGCCCATGGCTATGAACAGGCCATAGGCCTTCACATCAGTGCCCGAGAAGACGAGAACCGCTGGCCCCTGGGCCATTTCGCGGCCCTGATCCGCGAGGGCGCGGGCCGCGGTCATCGGTTCGTGGTGTTCTGGTCCCCCGGCGAGGCGTCGCGCGCCGAGCACCCGGGAGATGACGCGCGCGCCCGCGAACTGCTCGACCGATGCCGGGACCTGCCGGCATTGGGCTACCCCACAAGGGATCTCTTGAGTCTCGCGGCGGGCCTTAGCGCCGTCCGCGTGCTCGTGGGGTCCGATGGGGGCCATGTCCATATCGCGGCCGCCGTGGGAACACCGGTGGTCGGCCTGTATTGCAATCACAAGGTTATTCAGTGGCGCCCCTGGGGCGCGGGCCATGTCGTCCTCCACGGCAAGCGCGTGGATGCCATACCGGTCGACGCCGTGCTCGAGCGCCTATGGCGGTAGGCTACGCGAGCCCTGCAGCCACCGTTGATTTCTGCTACCCTGGTGCGGTGCTCACACCCCGACACTATTCGCAGCCAAACAGTTGGGCCGCGGGCGATCGCGTTCGCTTTCCGCGGGCGCCGACGCGGCCGGTGGGGCATGTGGCGAATTCGCGGGGCGTATGGGCCTTGGTCTTGAAAGGGGAGTGGAGGCGTTGCTTGCCAAAAGCGACCGGGTAGCAGCGATCGACAATGAGCAAGCGAAATAGCAAGACACCAACGCGGCTAATCATCGGCGCTTTTGCAGCCACGCAATTCTTGGCGCGGCGCGCCTCCCCACACCGGGTCAATCGGATTCTGGTAAGCCTTTATTACGAAGGCCTTGGCGACGTGATATTGTTGACGCCATTAATCGCGAATTTGCGCAAACTTTATCCGGGCGCCTCGATTGTTCTGACAATCCCCCCAGCCTACGCGCCTTTGTACGCCAAGCATCCTTATGGCCTCACCGCCATCCCCTACGACCGGCGCGATCCCACCACCTTCTTTGCGCTCAGAGACAGCGGCCCCTATGACCTTGCGGTGGTTCCGTTCGAGAATCGCCAGGCGTGGCTTGCGCGCGCGGCGGGGGCGCGGTGGGTTCGGGGATTTGAAGGCGACAAGTGGCACTACCGCTTGCCCGTCGATGAGCTAGTCCCTTATCCGCCAAAGATCGAGCCCGTGAGCGACATGTGGGCACGCCTGGCAGGCGGGGACGGATCGGCGGTCTACGATCCAGCCGATTGGCCGGCGCCCCCCCTCGGCCAACCCTTGACACACGATGGTTCTTTCGCGGTGTTGCATCTCGCAGCCAGCTCGCCTGTTCGCGACTGGGAGCCCGACAGATGGCGCGCGATCGCCGACTGGCTGACGCGGCGCGGCCTTACGGTCATCCTGACAACGGGACCAGGCCAAGGGCATATTGCCGAGGCCGTCGATCCGGAAAAGCGACATGTCCAGTACCGGGGCACATTGGGCCTTGCAGACCTCTGGAACCTGTTGGCTGAGGCGCGACTTCTTATCGTCCCGGACACCGGGATAGCGCACCTCGCAAAGCTCACTCGAACACCAACCGTTGTTCTGTTTGGCCAGTGTGACCCCGCCTTTTACGATCCCGGGCGATTTTGGCAGGGCATGGCCTACCAGGCGCTCTTAGTGCCCGACATCAGCTGTCGCGATCAGCCATGGTACCTTAGGCGGCGTGGCGTCCTCGCGGGGCTTCGGCGCTGCATGAGAGGCGCCGACGAATGCATAAACGACAGGCGCTGCATGCGCGACTTGACGCCGGGGCTCGTTCTCGATGCGGCACAGAAAGTGCTGGATCAGGCAGCGCGTGCGTGCGTTGGCCCCTGAACGGATAACGCGGCTGATATGCGAAGCTTCCTTGTGATCCGGCGCGACAACATTGGTGACTTAGTATGCACCACGCCACTCTTCGCGGTTCTGAAGACGCGCTTCCCGGACGCCCGCCTGTGCGCCCTCGTCAATACATATAATCGGGCAGTGCTGGATGGCAATCCGCTCATCGACGCCGTTTATGCCCTGCCAAGCCATGAGGAAAAGCGGCCCGGCCAGAACCTTCGGGCTCGACTTGCGGAAAACATGGCGGCGCTTTCGAGATTACGCAAAGAACGCTTCGAGTGTGTCATCCAAGCGAGCCGATCAACGCGACGCAAAGATAAGGTGTTGGGTTATCTCGCTGGATGTCGGCATTATTTGACGCGATGCCATGACCCGGACACCGGGCATGAAGTGGTCCGGACCCTGTCGGTGCTAAACGGGATAGGGCTATATCCGCAACCTGCCGCGCCTTGCGTCTATCCCGACCCGACGGCTGTGGCCCGCACGCGGGCGCTGTTGGAACGGAGCCCGGCAGGCCCGGCTCCCACCGCTATTCATCTGAGCGCGCGGAGCCCGGAAAAGCGTTGGCCGCTCGAACGATACCTCGAATTTTTGCAAAAAGCGGTGGCGCTTGGCGGACGGTTCGTGGTGCTCTGGTCTCCCGGCCCGAAATCGCAGCCAGGGCACCCCGGGGACGATGACCGGGCAGCAACGCTAAGCAAAGAGCTCGTCGGCCTCCCAGTCACGTTTTTTCGGACGGATATGGTCGCCGACCTTATGGCCGTGTTGGCCGCATCCTCGAATCTCATCGCCTGTGACGGTGGGCACTGCCATTTGGCAGCGGCCCTGCGGGTCCCGGTGCTCGGCCTCTATTGCAATAGATTCATCAATGATTGGCGACCTTGGGGGGGGTGCATCGGATCGTGGGCGCGGCGAGCGTTCCGGAAATCACCGTGGACAAGGTTTTAGGGGCGTTTCTCGAGCTACCACGAGCCGTTGGCGATCAGGGGATCGGATATTAGTAGTGATGCCGCAGACAAATCTTGGCTTATGCGCGCTCGATCGGAAGGCGCGAGCGCTTCAGGGGAAGGGGCCGTGGGTTACTCGGGCCCAGTGGGACTGCGAAAATAGGGGCGTGGCGAACGGATCCGGGCAAGGCTCGGCCTGCCGCCGGGCTATGGCCAACATCGTCGGCATGAGGAAGGAGGTCAACCGTAGATGATTATGTTTAGGAAGTTAGGGGCGCAGCTTCAAGAGGGCGCGCCGTGCGACGCCGTGCCGGTCGCTGACAAGAGAATGCTCCTTATCCTTGGTTTGACCTGCTGTCTGGCGCTCGTATGGCCACTGCCTCACTCGATCGCGCTTCGGAATATTTTAATGGTGATTCTTTTGAGCGTCCTTATACCCAGGACCCAGTGGACGCGATTGGGCGAGCTCGTGGCCGGGCCCGCAAGGGCGATCACAAGCCTTTATATGCTCTTCACCCTCTGGATCCTGGTCGTAGCGTTCTTTATTTCTCCGTTTCCGCACTGGAGCCTTTCCGAAATCACCGGGCAATGGTTTAGCGCAGCTGTCGCTCTGGCGCTAGGGGCATTGACCGCCAAGCAAGCCGGTGACCGCCTGGGGCCGGCGGCGGTCATCGGCTTGCTTGGCATCCTCAGCATCCAGGTCCTTGCGGTCGATGTCCAAGGGCTTTGGATGCTGCTCCACGGCGGCGATTGGACACACATGGCGCGACTGGGGGGCTTGACTGCCGGCCCCGGAAAGGCGAGCTATCTCACCAACTTTCTTCTAAGCGCCCTAATTGCTGAACTGAGCTTACGCATGGAGGGGCAGCGGGCTCTTCGCCTAGCACAAGGAGCCTTATGGGGCCTTCTTGGCGCTTGTTTGCTGAGTATCTATTTCGAGGCGATGCGTAACGAGCTTTTTGATGTCGGCATCTTTATGCTGTTCGTGGGGTTTATCGGCTACCGGAAGTACTCACGGACAGCGCCGGGGCGGGCACTTTTTGTGGCGTCCGTCAGCCTGATTGTGATAATAGGGGCGAGCGCTCTAGATGTCGTACTCGATCCGCGATGGAGTAGTTTATGGGCGACGATCCCGATCGCGCTTGACACGAAACAGCACCTAGCGTGGTTGAACGGACGGATTTTCCCGTTACCGCATCTCCCCAATGGCCAAATCGTCAGCGCATCGAACTATCTGAGAATAGCGTGGATCAAGGAGGGGCTGCGTGCGATTGCCGCTCACCCTCTCGGGGTCGGCTTTGGGCGCTCGGCGTTCGGTCACGCGCTTAGGCTTAAGTACGGAAGTCTGGTGGGCGATACGGGCCTTAACAACTCGCTGATTACGATCGGCATCGGTACCGGGATCCCCGGTCTCGCTTTATGGGTGGCGTGGTTTTTCTCGATGGGCAAATTGGCGATACATAACTTCTCCGGGCATGGCGCGTTTTATGCTCGATTTTGGCTGCTTATCATACTTTCTTTCGGCATAAGAATGGCTATGGACAATGACATGCAGAACTACACGCTTGAGCAGTTTCTTTATTTCATTGGTCTACTCTGTCCTTTGGCCAGCGGGGTGGTCCGGCGGAAGGCGGCTTAGGTACCGCTAATAAACAAGGGATAATCAGGGGGCCATCTGCGGTAGGCCCGGGTTTCATGGGCACGGCGGCGGGGATGCTTGGGCAGGAGGTTCGTGCGGCGGGGCCGCGCGGGGTTGGGCGCACGTGACGGATAATGCCGCGAGCGAAACGGGGCGTCTGGACTACGGTGGCGGCTCGATCACGTCGCGGGCCTATCGTCGGTCGCGCAAGACGATCCACAAAGGGGCGCAGGAACTTAAGGAAGGCACGCCGCTGGCCGGCAGCCCCGGTACAGACTCCAAATCCATCACGTCGCGCGACCCGGAGCCGGTGCCGACCCTGGAGGGGCTGATCGACGAGCGGGCGCCTAGCCGCCCAGGATCAGCGTTGCGGTAGATCTGCAGGGGCGCGCCATCGCCATAGTCTCGATTCAAGGCGGGTGGCGCGCCCCCCGATACCCGGAAGATCCTGATGACAGCCGATAGTGGCGGCAGCAACGGGTGGAGGCAGCGGCCCTGGAGTTGCCGCCATTTCGTTCCGGGCACCCGCAAGCGGAACAGGATCGAGCGCAGGCTGTTCTCTTTCACCGCCTCGAACTGGTGTAGTGGGCCGCGGCGTGACTACAAGACCATCGTCGAGCTCATCTCCGCCACCATGAGAGTGAAGGGTCTTTAAGGTCACGTGGCGGTGGGACCGACAGAAATATCCCGCCGGCTGCGACGTCACCGGCGAGGAGATGACGCGCGTTATCCGCGAGCGCGACAAGTGCTACGGTAAGTGGCACTATGTCCTGTAAGCCAAGCGCGACGGCTTGATGATCACGTGGTTGACTTAGTTTATTAACGATGACTTAGGTGTCGGTTTTTGGGGAGCTGGCTGGCCAATCGCAAGATTATCAACGTGCCGCCTGAATCCCACGCTTGGGTAGGCGACCGGCCTGATTGCGCAGCGCGGTTTCGTGTGGTTTGGCGCGGGGCCTGTGTCCACTGTAGCTGAAAAGTCGATCGGTAAAGTGTTCCGGACGCCGGTAGATGCGGAACGACGGAGTTGTTTGTTAATGCCACCGGTAGGCAATGGCGACAGGGGCGAGTCGCGTGCAGGTGGCGCCCTACGTCGGCTACACGCAAGCTATGAGATAAGGCTGCATCGGCGGCGGTAAGATAGGACCTGGAATGTTATTAAGCACCATCCGCGGCATCTCATTAGGGACGGGGATTCCGTCGCACGCGCCTAGCGCCTCGGAGGGCTTACCAAAAGGCTTCGCTATGTCATTAAGCGTCATCGTCATTACGCACAACGAGGAAGACATGATCGAGCGTTGCCTCGCCTCCGTGGCCTGGGCGGACGAGATCATCGTATTGGACTCGGGGAGCACCGATCGCACCGTAGCCTTTTGCCGACAGCGGGGCGCGCGGGTCGTGGAGACGGACTGGCCGGGCTTCGGGCCGCAGAAGAACCGCGCACTCGATCACGCCACAGGCGCGTGGGTGTTGTCGCTCGATGCCGACGAATACCTGACGCAAGAGGCCCAGGCCGAGATCCAGGCGGTGCTGGCGTCCGGGCCCCAGGCAGACGCCTTCCGGATGCCGCGCCTATCCAGTTATTGTGGGCGCTTCATGCGTCACGGGGGCTGGTATCCGGACTATGTAACGCGCCTCTTTCGCCGGGGCCGCGCGCGCTTCAGCGATGATCTCGTCCACGAGCGGCTTCTGGTATCGGGTCCTGTCGCGACCCTTCGCGAGCCGCTGCGCCACGAGACCTACCGTGATCTGGAGGAGGTGTTGCGCAAGGTCGACCATTACTCCGCGGCCGGTGCGGCCATGGCCGCACAGGGCGGCCAGCGGGGGGGCGTGATGCTCGCGCTCGCGCACGGCCTATGGTCGTTCGTGCGTACCTACTTCGTCAGAAGGGGATTGCTGGATGGCCCCGAAGGCCTGATGCTCGCCATATCCAACGCCGAAACCACCTATTATAAATACATGAAGCTGTGGCTCCTCAGAAAGCAACGGGGTCGAGCCGACGAATCGTCCTAACAATGAGGCCCGTGAGCAGTCCTTGTTGTCAGGCGGTAACATAAGCGCATGCATGTCCTTCTCGTCAAGACCTCGTCGCTCGGCGATGTCGTTCACAATCTCCCGATGGTCACCGATATGGCCGCCATGCGGCCCGGTATCGTAATCGACTGGCTCGTGGAGCCGGCGTTCGCCGACATTCCGGCGATGCATCCGGCGATCCATTCGGTGATACCGGCAGACATCAGGCGCTGGCTGCGCGCACCCTGGGACCGGGAGACATGGCGGGGGGTGAAGGAATTGCGCGCGCGACTTACGAAAACGCGCTATGACCTGATCCTCGACACCCAAGGCCTGGTCAAGAGCGCGCTCGTCGCCCGACTCGCCCAGGGGCCGCTCTACGGCCCGGACCGGCGGTCGGCGCGTGAGCCGCTGGCGGCGACCCTCTACGCCCGGGGCCTTGCCATGAGCTGGGACCGCCATGCCGTGTGGCGTAACCGCATGCTGGGGGCCGGTGCGCTGGGGTACCCGCTCCCCGCGACCATGCCGGATTATGGGTTGACCATGACGCCTGCGGGCCACACCGGCGAGCCCGTGTGCGTCGCCTTCCATGCCACCAGCCGGGCCTCGAAGCTCTGGCCCCCCGGGCACTGGGTGACGCTCGGGAAGGCGCTTTGCCAACGGGGCTTGCGGATCCTGCTGCCGTCGGGCAACGCCCGCGAGCAGGCGGCCGCCACCGAGATCGCCGCGGCAATCGGGGGCCGGGTCGAGGCCCTGCCGCGCACTGGTATAAGGGAATTGGCGGGCCTGATCGCGGGCGCGCGGATGACGGTAGGCGTGGATACCGGCCTCCTGCATCTGGCCGCGGCCCTGGGAAGGCCGACGGTCGGAATCTTTCGTGACAGCGACCCGCGCCAGACTGGGGTGCTGGCGCGCGACGCGGTCGACCTCGGGGGTCTCCAATCCTGCCCGACGGTAGACGAGGTGCTGACCGCCCTCGGCCGGCTGGGGCTGGGGGACGCGGCATGATGTGGTACACGCTCATCGCGCGCGTCCTGCTGCCGTTTGCGCTCCTGCGGCTCTGGTGGCGTTCGCGTCACGACGCGGACTATGCGCCGCGCTGGACGGAGCGTTTGGGGTATGGCGAGCCGATTGCCGGGGCACCGATCTGGGTGCATGCGGTATCAGTGGGCGAGACGCGTGCCGCCGCGCCCCTGATTCGCAGCTTGCTCGATGAGCACCCGGATGCGCCATTACTGATCACCACGACGACACTGACCGGGGCGGCGCAGGTGGCCATGCTGTTTGGCGATAGCGTGATCCACCGCTTCGCGCCCTTCGATCTGCCGCGGGCGGTGGCACGTTTTCTTGACAGGACCCGGCCGCGCGTCGCCGTGATCCTCGAGACCGAGATCTGGCCGCAGCTCTTTACCGCCCTTGAGCGCCGCCACATCCCCGTGTTTCTCGCCAATGTGCGATTGTCCGAACGGTCCCGCCGGCGCTACCGGCACATCCCGCGGCTGATCGCAAAGACCCTGGCCATACCGGCCGTGATCGCCGCCCAGTCGGCGGCCGATGCCGCGCGCCTGCGCACCCTAGGCGCCCCCGCCTCGCGCGTGCATGTGATCGGCAATATGAAGTTCGAGTTGCAGCCGACCGCCGGCCTGCGTGAGGCGGCCCAGGCCCTGAGGCTTGCCTGGGGCGATCGGCCGGTATGGGTCGCGGCCAGCACCCACCAGGGCGAGGAGGAGACCGTTCTCGGCGCCTATAAGGTCTTGAGGGAAGGCTTCCCGCGCCTCTTGCTGGTGCTCGCCCCACGGCATCCAGAGCGCTTCGAATCGGTGGGCCGGCTCGTGCGGGCGGCGGGACTGGCGGTGGTGGCACGCAGCACCGGCCTTCCGGTAACCGACGCAACCCAAGTGCTGTTGGGGGACACCATGGGGGAGCTTATGCTGTTTTTCGCGGCCAGCGACTGCGCCTTCATCGGCGGCTCGCTCGTCGACACCGGAGGGCACAACCCGCTCGAGGCCCTGGCCTTGGGCGTGCCCGTGGTCTTCGGGCCGCACATGTTCAACTTCGATGAGATCGCGCAACTCACCTTGCAGGCCGGCGCCGGGATCCAGGTCGCCGATGAGGACGGGCTGATCGCGGCCACGCGGCTGTATCTCGGCGATGCGCGGCTACGGCAGACAGCGAGCACCGCCGGCGAATCGCTGGTGCGCGCCCATCAGGGGGCCCTGGGGCGCACGCACGCGCTGCTTGCGCCCTTCCTTACGAATCCGAGTCCGTCTTCGGCAGGTCTCTGATCGCGCGGGCGAGCTCCCGGAACTGCGGGTGGCGCGCATCCCGCAGCCACTCGAAGACCGTCGATTCCACCGAGGCCAGCCGCACACCCTCGCGGCTCAGGCGCGCGAGCGCCTGGCGATGATCGGCGGGTGCGCGACTTGCGCAGGCGTCGGTAATCACATAGGCGTGCCGGCCCCGCGCCGCGAGGTCCAGGGCCGTCTGGAGCACGCAGACGTGGGTCTCGATACCGGCAAGCAGCACCTGGTCGCGGTCGCCTTCCAGGGCCTCGCTGATGGCGCGATCGGCACAGCACGAGAACGTCATCTTGTCGAACGTCGGCACCGAATCCGGCAAGGCCTCGGCAAGCTCTGGAAGCAGGGGTCCCAGACCCCGCGGGTACTGGCGCGTCACCAGCACCGGGATATCGAGCGCGTCGGCGGCATGCGCCAGCAGCCGGATACGTGCGAGAAAGTGCGACGAACACGGCGTCATCGCCGCATAGAGCCGGGTCTGAAGGTCGACCAGAATGAGAAGGCTGCGGCGCGCCTCGATCAACACCGGCTAGTAACGCGCCATGGTCTTGTCGACCTCGCGCGCCCAGGCCTCTATGCCACCACGGAGGTTCGCGACATTCTTGAAGCCGTTGTGCTCCAGGAACTTGCCGACGTGGAAGCTGCGTACGCCGGTGTGGCAGTAGACGATCACCTCGTCCTCGGGGTTGAGGCTGTTGATGGCCGTCGGGACCTGCTGCATGGGGGCGTGCAGGGAGTTTGGCAGGGCGCAGAGATTGCGCTCCCACGGCTCGCGTACGTCCAGAAGCACCAGTGTCTCGCCCGCCTTCAGGCGGGCATGGAGGTCTTGAACAGCGATCTCACGCATGGCACGCGAACCCTAAAAAAAGAACGACTCCCGCCGGGGCGCATTCATAAGGACCGGTACATCGGTCTCGAACAAGGAACGCTCACTGAAACGATCCGCGCCCTCGCGGACAATGAGGCGGGCCTCCATGGCCGGGGGCTCGCCTACGATCACCACCAGACGGCCGCCCACGGCCAGCGACTCCCGGAAGCGCGCGTCCGGACCCAGGGGCAGCGCGCCGCTCACGAGGATCGCGTCATAGGGCGCGTGGCGCGGCCAGCCGCGGGCTGCGTCCCCGACCTCGAGCAGGGCATTGGCGACCCCCTGCGCGGCCAGCGATACGGCGGCGCGCAGCTTGAATTCCGGTATGATCTCGACGCTGTAGATAATCCGTGCGAGCCCGGCCATGACCGTCGTCAGGTAGCCGGTGCCGGTGCCGACCTCGAGCACGCGGTCGGTGGGTGTGAGCGCTAGGGCATTCACCAGCCGGGCATCGAGCATCGGCGCAAACATGACTTGGCCGCGGCCTATGGGGATAGGGGCATCGGCGAACGCCGCCGCCCGCTGGCCCTCGGGAACAAAGGCCTCGCGCGGTACCGTGCGCAGACGCTCGAGCAGGCGCTCATCCAGTACCTCGCAGGTGCGGATCTGCTGTGCAACCATAGCCGACCGCGCGACATCGAAGGATGTTTGGGACATGCGTAGTATGGGGGTCCGAAACGTGAGTTCCGAGGTTAAGCCTTTTGCCCTAAGGGCGCAAGCGGCTCCTTGCAATCGCTGACCAAATCCATTAGGTTTGATAGACCCTTAAGGACGGGCCTTCCGGTCCGTGATCGGCGCGTCGCACGCGCCTCCACGTCTCTTGCATAGGATTCCGGGCGATGAACGCCGACCCTCGAACGTTGTCTCCTCTGAGTCGCGCCCTGGACGCGACCACGACCGCGCCGTTTCCGGCGTCGCGCAAGGTTTATGTGCGATCGAATGAAACGGCGGGGCTCGCCGTACCGATGCGCGAGATCTCCCTGGAGGCCACCCCGGCGTCCTTCGGCGCCGAGGAAAACGCCCCGCTGCGCGTGTATGACAGCTCCGGACCTTACACCGATCCCGCGGCCGTCATCGATCTCGCACAAGGGCTTGCCAGGCCGCGTGCCGAATGGGTGGCAGCGCGCGGCGACGTGGAACAACGGGCGATATCATCGACGTTCGCCCGCGAACGCCAGAATGACCCGAGCACCGCGAACATCCGCTTCCCGGGCACACGCACGGCCTTAAGGGCGCGCCCCGGGGCGCGCGTCACGCAGATGCATTATGCGCGGCGCGGGATCATTACCCCGGAGATGGAATACGTGGCGTTGCGCGAGAGCGGCGGCGTGGAGATGCGCGGGCCAAATGCCATCACCCCGGAGATGGTGCGTGACGAGGTGGCGCGCGGTCGCGCCATCATCCCGGCGAACATCAACCACCCGGAACTCGAGCCGATGATCATCGGCCGGCGCTTTCTGGTAAAGGTCAACGCCAACATCGGTAATTCGGCGCTGGCCTCGAGCATCGAGGAAGAGGCGGAGAAGATGGTCTGGGCGACCCGCTGGGGCGCGGATACCATCATGGATCTCTCGACCGGGCGCCACATCCATGAGACCCGCGAGTGGATCATTCGCAACTCCCCGGTCCCGGTCGGGACCGTGCCGATCTATCAGGCGCTGGAGAAGGTCGACGGGGTGGCGGAGGAACTGACCTGGGAGATGTTCCGCGATACCCTGATCGAACAGGCCGAGCAGGGGGTCGATTACTTCACGATCCATGCGGGTGTGCGCCTACCCTTCATCCCGCTCACCGCGAAGCGTCGCACCGGCATCGTCTCGCGCGGCGGCTCGATCCTCGCCAAGTGGTGTCTGGCGCATCACGAGGAGAACTTCCTTTACACCCACTTTCGCGAGATCTGCGAGATCATGAGCGCCTATGACGTCTCGTTTTCGCTGGGAGACGGGCTGCGCCCCGGCTCCATCGCCGATGCCAACGACGAGGCGCAGTTCGCGGAGCTCGACACCCTGGGCGAACTGACCCGGGTCGCCTGGGAGTACGACGTGCAGACCATGATCGAGGGGCCGGGCCATGTGCCCATGCACCTCATCAAGGAAAACATGGACCGCCAACTCGCGGCCTGCCAAGAGGCCCCGTTTTATACACTGGGACCGCTCACCACCGATATCGCGCCGGGCTATGATCACATCACCTCGGCAATCGGCGCGGCCATGATCGGCTGGTATGGCACCGCGCTGCTCTGCTATGTCACGCCGAAGGAACATCTCGGGCTGCCCGACCGCCAGGACGTGAAGGATGGCCTCATCGCCTACAAGATCGCCGCGCATGCCGCCGATCTCGCCAAGGGCCATCCACAGGCGCAGGCGCGCGACGATGCCCTGAGCAAGGCACGCTTCGAGTTCCGCTGGAAGGATCAGTTTCACCTGGCGCTGGACCCGGAACGCGCCCAGGCCCTGCACGACGAGACCTTGCCCAAGGAATCGGCCAAGCTCGCGCACTTCTGCTCGATGTGTGGACCCAAGTTCTGCTCGATGAAGATCACGCAGGAGGTCCGCGAGTACGCGCAGACGCTCGGCGCGAGCCCGGATGCGGCCCTGAAGGAGGGGCTGGCCGGCAAGGCCCGCGAGTTCAAGGCGGGGGGCGCCAAGCTCTACCGGAAGGCCTGAATGCCGGCGCGGATCGGTGCCGGCGCCACGGCCGGCCGGCGGCCCATGGCGATGGTCGCGGCTCACGGGATCGGCGGGTGGCGGCCATGAGGGCCGTGTTTCCGGTGCGCATCGTGGATGATCGCGGCAAGTGCGCGAGCTGCCCGTCGATCTGCTGCCGGTATATCACGCAGAAGATCCCCACCCCCCGTGCGCGCAGCGACTTTGAGCACCTCCTATGGCAAGTCAGCCACGAAGGCATCGAGGTCTATCAGGATGAGGATGGGTGGTTTCTGCTCGTGCATGCGCCGTGCGCGCACCTCGAGGCGAGCGGGGCGTGCGGCATTTACACCGCGCGCCCGCCGATCTGCCGCGACTACTCCAACGACTTCTGCGAGCTCGATGAGCCGGCCGAGCGCCACTTTCGCGCACACTTCCGTGATTACGACGCGCTCCTCGCGTATTGCCGCAAACGCTTCAAGACCTGGGCGCGCACGGCTTAGCCACCTCGTTCTCGTCGCCGCCCTCGGGGCGCCCGTGCTTATGCCCGCGTGGGCCAGCCAGCCCCCGAGGATCACGGTATCGGCGCACGGCGACCGCTTTCACATGAGTCTCGATATGAGACTGCGCGCCCCAATCCGGCGCGTCTGGCAGGTCATCACCGATTACGCCGATATCAAGCGGCTGAATCCGGCGGTCAAGCGGAGCACCGTGATGCGGCGCGACGGACTGACCTTGCTGCGCATGCACATCACAAGCTGCGTCCTCTTCATCTGCTTTCCGGTCACCCAAACCGAGGCCATGACCACCCGCGGACACCACTGGGTGCGCGGTGTCATCATCCCACGATTGTCGAGCTTTCGGTCGGGCTACTCGCAATGGCGCCTGCGGACGGTGGTCGGCGGCACCGAGGCGCACTTCGATGCGACGCTTGCGCCCTCGTTCTTTATCCCGCCGCTCATAGGGCCGTGGATGATCCGGCGCAAGCTCAGAAACGAGATGGATAAGACCGCCGCCCACCTCAGGGCTTGGGTGGACGCGAAAACGCCATATAAAGCATCGGGCCGATAAACAGCGAGGCGGCCAGCGCCAGGATGAGCCCGCCCATGACGGCGGTGGCCAGCGGCTTCAAAAGATCGGTACCGTGACCTACCCCCACGGCGAGCGGCAGGAACCCTAGGACGTCGGCGGCCATGGTCATGAGGATCGGACGCAAGCGCCGGCGGGCGGCGAGCTCGACCTCGATGCGGCCCGGGGGGCTTTTGTAGTGACGCGCCTGACCGAAGATCAGGATGCCGTTATTGACGACGATCGCGAACACCAGCAGGAGGCCCAGGAACGACGTGCTGTCCAGAGGGATGCCGCGCAGCCACAGGGCGGCGAGCGCGCCCAGGGCGCTCAAGGAGGTCGCCACCAGCACCGCGAGCGCGGCGCGCTGGGTGCGCAGCTGATAGCCGACCAGCACGAGCAGCACGAGCAGCGCGAAGACCAGCGTGAGCTCCATCTGCGCGAAGCTCTTGGCCTGCTCCTTGTAGTAACCGCCGATGCGCGCGGTGATCCCCTGTGGAAGCGGGCTCTTCGCGATCAGGCGGCGCGCCACCGCCGCCGCCTGGGTCAGCCCCATGGCCCGATGCGGGCGGACCTCGATGTCGGCGAACGGCACCAGGTTCTGGTGAGTGATGACCGGCACCGAGCGCTGCTTGCGTTCGCGGGCGAAGGCCGCGAGCGGGGCATAGGGGCCGTGCGGCGCATGCACGAAGAGACGCGGCCCGAGGGCGCCAGTCATGCCGCCCGCCGGGCTGGTCGACACCGCGATCGGCAGGATCTGGGCACCACGCAGGAGATAGCCCGCGGGCACCCCCCAGTAGCCGGCCAGCAGCTGCGCCCCAAGTTGCGGGGGCGTGAGCCCGGCCTGCAGGGCGCGCGTGCGCGGGATCATGGTGATCGTGGGGCCTGCCGAGGAGGTGGCAAAGCTCACGTTGGCGAAGTCGTGGCTCGTAGCGAGCCGTGCCTCGAGGCGCCGGGCATAGACCGCGAGCGCCGAAACGCTGTGCCCAAAGACCTCGACGTCCAGCGGGTCATGGGCGCCCGAGAGGTTGCCGAGCTGCGTCACCAGGAGCTGATGGAGCTTCAGCATCGATAGGCTCGGGTAGGCGGCGCGGAAGCGGGCACCGAGGATGCGCATGGTGGCGACGGCGGAGGCCTGCGACTTCAAGGTGATGACGATATCGCCCTTGTTGGGGGTCGCGCGCGGATTGCCGAGGCTCTGGCCGACCACCACCGAGGCGGTCGCGACCTCGGGATCGTGGGCGGCAATGGCCACAAGCCCGCGCCCCACGGCCAGCGTCTGGGACGCCGAGCTGCCCACGGCGGTACGAAACGGCACCGCGATCACCCCCTCATTCCACGCCGGCAGGAAGGCCGTGGGCAAGATCCGGAAGACCCCGTAGGCCGCGGCCAGGATCGCGAGGCTCGCGACCACCCCCAGGATCGGCGTGCGCAGACCGCGGCGCAGGGCGCGGGCATAGGCCACGCGCGCGCGGCGCGCCGGGCGCCACGCCTTGGGGGACGACCGTTCGCGCCCGGCAAGATAGGTGGCGAGCAGCGGGGTCACCGACAGCGCTACCGCCTGGGACACGACCAGCGCGGTGACGAGCGCCACCGCCATCTGCCGAAACAAAATGCCGATGGTGCCGGTCAGAAGGATGAGCGGCACGAACACCAAGGCCGAGGTGAGCGTCGCGAAGGTCATCATCGGCAGGACCTCGCCGGCGGCACGCAAGGCCCGGGCGCGGCGCTCGGCGACGGTCCCCGGGGCGTGCGCGTGGGTCGCCTGCTCGATCACGACGATGGCGTGGTCGACGAGCGCGCCGATGGCGGCGGTGATACCGCCCAGGGTCATGATATTGAGGCCAAGGTGCAGGATGTACAGCACCACGAAGGTCCCGGCCAGCGACAAGGGCACGACCACCAGGGTGGCGAGCGCGGTGTCGAAGCGCCGCAGGAAGGCCAGCAGTACCGCGAAGGTGATGACCGTGCCCAGGATGAGCGCCATCCAGACGTCATGCAGGCTCGCCACGATGAGCCGCGAGAGGTCATAGTCGCGCACCAGACGCACGTCGTGCGGCAGACCCTTGCGCAAAGACGCGATGGCGTGGGCCACGCCGTGCGCGACCTGCTCAACGTTGGCGCTCGCCTGCGCGGCGATCTCGATCAAGAGGCTATGGGCGTGGTGGGCGACGGCCGAGCCGCGGATGCGCGGCGGGGGACCTACGGCGATATGCGCGAGCGCCGACAGCGGCAGCGTGGCGCCGCGCGCACCGCCCAGGGGGACGGGCAGACGGCGGAGCGCGGCGACCGTCGCGGGACGGCCGGCGGCGGTCAACAGAAAGCTGTCATGAAAGCCGGCCATCACCCCCCAAAATAGGGCCCCTGGTGGGCGCGCAGGAGGGCTACGATGCGCGATAGCCCGATATGATGGCTCATGAGACGCCGCAGCGAGAGGTCGACATGCACCTGGGGCCAGCCGCGGCCGATGGAGGCCACGGTATAGACGCCGGGGACATCCAGCAGCCGGGGCTTCAGGGTAAAGGCATAGGTCGGCATCATGGCGCTGCTGGTCTGCTTTTGCGAGACCAGGGCGTACTCGGCGAACGGGTAGATGCTCGGCATCATGAGTCGTACGCTCATATGCGCGGCCGGCGGCAAGGTCACCTGTCCGAGGCGCGCCTCGAGCAGCAGGTAGGCGTTGTTCGGGGTGATGGCGCCATTGAAGAAGACATGGATCTTGCTCAAGCCGTTACTCGTGGTCGAGCGCACCAATGTCACATTCGGCACACCCTTGGCGGCCTGCTCCAAGGGCTCGGTCACGCGCACGAGCATGACATGCACCGGAAGATAGCCGTCGCTCACCAACACCGAGACACGCGGGAAATTGACGTTCGGAAACACGCTGCGCGGCAAGACGTTGAAGGCCGCGGTCCCGGCGGCGAGCACGAGCAGCGCGACCAAGGCCGTGGTATGGCGGTTGGCCCATAAGGCCTCGAGATAGGCCTTCACCGAATGACTCGCACCGCCACCCCGGCGCGCAACCGCGCGACACCGGAATCGATGACCGGCGCACCGCGACCCACCGCCCCGGCGACGAACACCCGCCGGCCATCGATCCGCAGGACCTTCACCGCCACCGCCCGCGCCCGTCCGTCGTGCAGGACATACACGCGCGCGCGCCCATGGCGCACCATGAGCGCCGATCGCGGCACGGCGATCGCGCTTTGCCGGTGCCCGAGGAGCGTGAGGTGCAGGACCTGTCCGGGACGCAAGGGCGCGCGCAGGCCGCGCACGTAGGCGTGCACGAACCCCAGGGAATCGGCGCGCGCGGCCAGGGCATAGACATGCCCGGCCGGCCGCAGAAAGCCACCGGCGGCGATCAGGGCACGTGCCCCGACGTAGAGCCGGTTGGCCTCGTGCACGGTGAGCGCACAGCGCTCGTAAACACTGCCCGCCCCGCCGATGGCAACCACATCCGCGCCGCGCGCAAGCCACGCGCCGGGCGCCGCCGTATAGCGCACGCTGCCGGCGAACGGGGCGCGCACCGCGCCGCGCGCCAAGCGCTCGGCGGCGGCGTGCCAGGCCGCGACATCGGCCCGCCAGAGCGCCTTCAGGCCCTGCGCATGGGCCGGCGTGACCAACCCCTGCCGGGCCAACACCCGCGCCTGCTCATAGACGGTGCGCGCGGCCTGGGCCTTGGCCTGCAGGGCGCGCACCGTGGCGGCCAGACTCATGGGCACCAAGCGCGCGACGATGGCGCCGGCGGCCACGGTACTGCCGGGGGCCACGGGCAGGGGGGCCATGATCGCATCATAGGGCGCCTGGACCATCGTATGCTCGGGTCCGCGCACGCGTGCGAAGACCGGGATGGCGGGACGATAGGTGGCGCGCGCGGCACGCGTCACATGGACGGCCAGCGGGGCGGCCGCCCACGCCAGCCCCGGGACGAGCATCAACCCCCAGAAGAGGGGCCTCACGCCGTTTTCCCCGACCACGGTCTGGCGGTGGCGGTTATGAGCGCGAGCGTGGTCGCCGCGCGCGCGAGGCGTAGGGCGGTCATCTTCAGCTCCACGGTGGTGAGCTCCTGCATCAAGGTGAGATAGGACACGAGCCCCAGGGCATGCACGCGGTAGGCCGCCTGCGCGGCGCGCGCGGTATGCGCCAGCACAAGACCGCGCCCCTTGAAACGCGCGAGCTCGCGGTCGAGGCTCGCCTGGGCCCCGGCAAGGCGGTAGATCTGGGAGCGGGCGGCCGCGAGGCGCGCGACATAGTCCTTGAAGAGCGCGGCGCGCTTGCTGCGGGCAATGGCCACGGCGCCACGGTTGGCATTGAATAGCGGCAGCACAAGGCTCAACTGCAGGCCGGCCTCGGCCACACCCGAACTGTTGCGCGCCCCCGCCGCGCCGAGGCTCAGGCGCGGATATTGGTCGAGCACGGCGCGCAAAAGCGCGGCATTGGCGCTATGGTAGGCCGCGACCATGGCCACGAGATCGAGCCTGCGCGATACGGCATGATGGAAGAGCGCGCGCGGCGCGCCCACCACCGGGCGCAGCCGGTGCGGCCGGGCCATGGCGAGCGGGGTCGCGGGCGCAAGACCCAACTGGCCGGCAAGGGCGACGCGCGCGGCGCGCAAGGCACGGTGCAGGGCCGCGGCCTTCATACGCAGCGCATCTTGCGCGGCCTGGAAAAAGAGCCAACGGCTGCGGGCGATCAGGTGGCGACGCAGATCGCCGCGCAGCAGCGACTCGTGCCCTTTCCAGAGCGCCAAGGCCTTGTGGGCGATGACCCACTCGGCCTTCAGCCAATACACCTGGCGGGCCGCCAGCCGCGTCTCGTTCGCCGCCACCCATTCGCGCCATGCCACCTGATAACGGACCGCCGAGGCGCGCTCTTGGGCCATGCGGATATCCGTGGAGCGGGTGACAAGCCGCGACAGATCCCAGAGAAAGCCGTCGGACAAGGCCATTGTGCGCCCTCCGGCCCCGACCCCGTAGGGTTTCAGGGCGCTGAACTGTATGACCGGATCGGGCAGCAGTCCGGCGGCGAACACCTGGGCGCGGGCGATACGCTCGCGGGCGCGCAGGGCGCGCAGGGCAGGATTGGCGATCACCGCGATCACCCCCAGCTCCTTACCGGTGAGCGGCCGGCGGAAATCGAGCGCGAGCGGCCTAAGGCCTGGCACCTTGAGCGCGCGCGCGGCGGCCACCAGGGCGCGGTGCGGGGGACCTTTCAGGGCGGCAAGCGCCGGGGCGCGCAGCGGCTTGGCGTGGTAGGCGGCGCAACCGGACAGGATCGCCAAGACGAGCGCGAGCGCGGTCTGGCGCATACTAACCGACCGGCAGGAGGTTGCGAAACGACTCGATCGCCATGAATTCCCCGCAATCCTTGTCCGGTCCGCGCAAATCCGGCCTGCGGATCGCAAGCAGATGGCGAATGCCGTAGTCGCGGGCACAGCGCAACACCGGCAGGCTGTCATCTATGAGCAGGGTGCGCGTCGGCTCGAAGGGCTCGAGGGCGCGCAGCTCGCCCCAAAAGGGCGCATGCTCCTTGGCGAGGCCGAGATCGTGCGCGCAGAACACCGCGTCCATGTAGCGATCGATGCGGGTCTGTTGAAACTTGAGGGTCACGGTCTTGCCATGGGCATTGGTGACGAGCACCAGGCGTTTGCCGGCCTTGCGCATGGCATCCAGGAATTCCTCGACGAACGGGCGCAGGGCGATGCGATGGGCGACCTCCTCCTTCAGCTGCGCGATGTCGAGCGCGAGCTCGTCGCTCCAGTAATCGACGCTATACCAGTTCAAGGTCCCCTCGGCGCGCCGGAATCGTTGATACAACTGACTCTTGGCCTCATCGAGCGCGAGGCCGTTTCGCTCGGCATAGCGCAACGGCACATGCTCCTGCCAGAAGTGGTTGTCGAAATGCAGGTCGAGCAAGGTGCCGTCCATGTCCAGAAACGTCGTCTCTATCGAACTCCAGTCGATCATGGCGCCCCCCAGTGTCTTCATTATAGGGGCGCGGACAGGGCGAGGCTACCTGCAGGCGGCGGGCTTATGCTAGCCTCGCGGCATGACCGATACCCGCTGTCCGCTCTGCGACCTGGACGAGAAGGATGGGTTGTGGGCCAATGAGGACTGCCTCGTGGTCTTGGCCCAGGCCGCGGGGGTCGGGACGATCTGCCGGGTGGTGTGGCGGGATCACGTCCGCGAGATGAGCGACCTCGCCCCGACCGAACGCCGCGCGTTCATGGACACCGTATTCGCCGTCGAGGCGGTCCTGAGGCAGCAGGCATGGCCTACGAAGATGAACCTGGCCTCGCTGGGAAACCTGGTACCCCACCTGCACTGGCATGTCATCCCGCGCTATGAGGATGACGCCTACTTTCCGGACGCCATCTGGGGTGCCGCGCGCCGCCCCGGGGCACAGCATCTCCTGAACGAGGACCTGGTGCGCGCAGCGCTGTACGAGGCGCTCGGGCAATCCCGGAAATCCCGCCTATAATTCTCCCGGGTTCAAGCCGGCAGGGAGCTCATGCAGGAACCGCTATACCTCGCCCTGGACCAGGGAGGGCAGTCGACGCGCGCGGTGCTGTTCGACCCGTCGGGGACCGCCGTGGCGCGCGCCCGCGTCACGGTCGGGCAGTCGACCCCGGACGGGATCGTCGTGGAACAGGACGCCGAGGAGCTCGTGCGGTCCCTGCACGATGTCATCGCGCAGCTGGTGCAGATCGTGGGGACGGAGGCGCGCATGCGCATCGCCGCCGCCGGCCTGGCGACGCAACGCTCGAGCACGGTGTGCTGGGACACGCGCACCGGGGCGGCCCTGTCGCCGGTCTTGAGCTGGCAGGACCGGCGCGCAATCACGCTCACCTCCACCTACGAGGACCGCGCCCCGCTCATCGCGAAGCGCACCGGGCTGCGGCTATCCCCTCATTACGGCGCGCCCAAGATGCGCTGGTGCCTGGATCATCTGCCAGCGGTCAAGGCGGCGTTCAAGGCCGGGCATCTGGCCATGGGTCCCTTGGCGAGCTTCCTCGCATTCCGCTTACTGACGCCGCGGGCGCTGATCGCCGATCCGGCGAATGCCGCGCGCACCCTGCTGTGGGGTCGCGAGCGACAGGACTGGGACCCTGAGCTCCTGGACGTCTTCGGGATCCCATGGGAGACCCTGCCATCATGTACGCCGACCTGCCACCCGTTCGGGGCCCTGCCTGCGGGCGGGGCCTTCGTACCGCTTACCATTCTCACGGGTGATCAGGCGGCCGCGCTCTATGGTGAAGGGGTGCCGCGTACCGACACCATCTACATCAATATCGGCACGGGGGCATTCCTTCAGCGCCCCCTTGAACGGGGGCCGACCGACCCGGGACGACTCCTGTGGAGCCCAGCGACGCGTGGCGCGGGCCCGGATCTGGACGTGCTCGAGGGCACTGTCAATGGCGCCGGCGCGGCGCTGGCGTGGGGCCGTCAGACGCTCGCCTACGCGGACCTGGCAGGCGACTGCGACCGTCTCCTGGCGGATCGCGACCCGCGCCCGCTGTTTCTGAACGCGGTGGGCGGGCTGGGCTCCCCCTACTGGCGAGCCGACGCGCCGGTACGCTTCGAGGGCGACGGGACGCGGGCGGCCAAGGCTGCGGCCATCATCGAGAGCGTGGTGTTCCTGGTCCAGGAGAACATCGAGGCGCTGTGCGCCATGGCCGGCCCATGCGCGGCGGTGGTGGTCACAGGCGGCCTGGCGGCGTCCGACGGGCTCTGCCAGGCGCTCGCCAACCTCAGCGGCATCGAGGTCCGGCGCCCGGCCGAGCATGAGGCCACGGTCCGCGGCCTAGCGTTCCTGGCCGCAGGCCGCCCTGGTGATTGGCGGACAGGGACAGGGGATATATTCCTTGCGGCCGCGGATGAACCGCTGCGGGAGCGGCACGCGCGCTGGCGGGCGCTGATGCCATCGTCAATCGACGGGTAGTACGAGGCGGCGCGTATCGGCCTGCGCGACGCGCCGCGGCAGAACCGGCTGGAAGCGGTCCATGACGCGCTCAGCGGTATGGCGATAGCCGGTGAGCTTGCCGCCGAAGATGCTGATGAGGTGAGGCATGGGGGCATCGGCGAGCAGCACGGTCTCGCGGGAGCGCGCGCTGAGGCCGCTCCCCGTCTTCGGTAACACCCGCAGACCCGCGAAGCTATCGGCAACGCTCGTGGACAGCCCCGGGAAGTGGGCCGCCAGGGCCTCCTGCAGGTAGGCGATCTCAGTGGGGGTAGGCGCCACGAGCGCCGGGTCACCGACGTACAGCCGCTCGGTCGTGCCGGTCAATATCCGCCCCCGCCAGGGCAGCACGAACACCGCACGATGGTCGGCGGGTGCCTCGATGTAGTAACACCCCTGGGTCAGGGAACCGTCGGTGATGATGTGCGTGCCCGCGACCAGGTCGTGCGGCAACCGCGGAGGTCCAGGCAGGATGCCGCTCAAGGTCTGCGCCGCCCACGGGCCGGCGGCATTCACAAGCACGTCCGTGCGACACGAGCTCACGACGCCGTCATGCACAGAACGCACCTCGTAGCCGGCACCCGCGCGCTCGGCGCCTATGAAGCGCGCCCCGGTACGGATCTCGGCCCCGAAGGCCTCGGCCGAGCGGGCCACGGCGTGGGTCAGGGCGACGTCGTCGGTCTGCGCGTCCATGTAGCGAAACACCGCCTTGAGCCCCGCAGTCTTAAGCCCGTCCAGGCCATCCCACTCGCTCGGCGCGACGCGCGTGAAGCCCCCTGCCGCGCCGTGCGCGAGCAGGCGATAGAGCAAAAGGCCCATGTGGATGTGTCGCGCGCTGCGCCGCGAGGACCCATAGACGGGGATATGGAAGGCCTTGCGCTCGACGAGCCCGGGGGCGATGCCAAGCAGGATCTCGCGTTCGCGCAGCGATTCGCGCACGAGCCGGATAGCGCCGGACTCGAGATAGCGCAATCCCCCATGGATGAGCTTCGAGGACCGGCTCGATGTCCCGGCCGCGAGCGTGTGCTGCTCCAGGAGCAGGGTGCGATAGCCGCGCACGGCCGCGGCCTGCGCGACGCCCGCGCCATGTATACCGCCTCCGACGATCACCACCTCATAGTGGGCGTTCACGCACCGGCATCCTCAAGGCCGCGGCAAGCTCCGCGACGGCGAAGGTCTCGATGAAGCGCACGCCGCGCGCCTCGAGGGCGCGCGCCTCACGCGCCTCGTCGACCTCATAGACCACGAGGGTCGTGCGCGGGTGGCCGAGCCGCCCGTGGCGCGGCAGGCCCTTTATGTCGCAGAAATGGTACTCCGGTGCGAGCGCTGCCGTACTGCGGGCGCAAAACTCGCGGTAGCGCCGGGTGACAAGACCGATCGTGGGCCACAGCTCGCGGGCGACCGCGAGCGCCGGTCGGGAAAACGAGATAAGCACGGTCTGGGCGAGCACCGGCGCGAGCAGCCCATGCACTGCCTGGACCACGGGCCTCGCGCCGAGGCGCCGCACGGCCTCGTGCTTGATCTCGACAAAGGCGGTGACCGCCGGGTGGGCGGCGAGAAACCGGGCGAGATCGGTGACTCGCGCCAAGGGGATCGGCGTGTGCGCGCCCCCGCACCCCTCAGGCCACGACAGGGTGAAGGTCGCCGCCTGCGCCCAATCGTAGTCATCGATGGCGCCGGGCAGACCACACAGGCGCCGGCAGTCCCGATCGTGGAACAGGACGGGCACCGCGTCTGCGGTCAGCTGCACGTCGACCTCGACATAGCGGGCACCTGCCGCGACCGCGCCCTCGAGGGCTGCAAGGGTGTTTTCCGGAAAGCACCGGGCATAGCCGCGATGGGCGACCAGTTCAAGCATAAGGCCCTATCTTCAAGTGTCACCGATGGCCTATGGCCCGCGGATGGACAGTACGCTACACCGAGGGGCGCCCGTCCTTCAATGACCGCGTCTCCCCGCCTCTCCCAGAGGCCCGGCGACCCCGGCCGGGCACGCCCTTTTTGTGCTGGCACACGGGCCCGGCGTCGGGCCGGGGATCAATCACCAGAGTGGGGCCTGTCATAGGCTGGGTTTTCTGGGGGCGGTATTTGGTGCGCCGCGCACGGCAATCGAGGTGGTGTAGGGTGCGCGCAGCGTACGTAAGAGGGTCCGTATCCGGGAGCCGAAAGGCCGCCGGCGGGGATCTGCAAGAGGCCCTGACGGGGGTCCGACGAATCTGCGGGGCATCGGCCAACGGTGAGCACGGCCCGGCCATCCCGCGTAAGGCGCTAGGCCCTTTCCATCAGTTTGCAGGGGGGCCCGCCGTTTCGAGATGCGGGGCGCTGCGCTGAGCCCGGTGAAGTCTGGATGCAAGCCCCGTCCTCTAGGCCGAAGCGAATACCCCAAGGGGGCGCGATATCGTGTGGCGCGGTCCCCCGTTTTCGCAAGCCTCATGCGCCGAGCGTATGCCCATTGCCGGGGGAACATGGTCTGCGGCACCCGTCCCCGACGGGCGGCCCGCGGATAGCGGGACACCCGCGCCTTTGGTAATCCGATGCACGCCCCTTAAAGTCGCGGTTAGATACCGGGCCTTATCCCCCACCCCCAGCCAAAGGTCCTCGTCACTTTTTCTTAAGCCTGGCCGTAGTGCCGCAAGTTGGGCCGCCTCGTGACTCGGGCGTATTCCCATGTGGACGTATGCAGATTCCCAACTGGACGTTGCTACGCTCCCAGTCAGACGGGCGGTACACTTTTTTGCAGGCAATTGCCGCAAGCGGCCGAATCAGTGCACGGCGACGACCTGCTTGATCTTGTAGCGGCCGGCGGTTACCCGGATGCCGTTAAGCGCCGTACCGAACGAAGACGTCATGATTGGTACCGCGCATACATCAATTCCATCGTCGAACGCGACATCCCAGAGATCGCGGACATCGCCGGGCGCGCCCAGATTCCTCGGCTTCTGGAAATCTGCGCGCGATTTGCGGGTCAATTGACAAATCTCTCGGAGATTGGCCGCCCAACCGGACGCGATCATAAAACCGTCGGACAGTATTTGCGCGTTCTGGAGCAAGTCTACCTTGTCCAACCAGTGTTACCTTGGTCACGCAATGAACTCTCCCGGCTTGTGAAGGCGCCCAAGCTCCATTTTATCGATTCGGGTCTGCTAACGGCCCTGCGCGGTCATTCGACAGCGCGGCTACGCGCGGACCGGGGGCAATTCGGGCCGCTGCTGGAGAGCTTCGTATTCTCCGAGCTGATCAAAGGGGCCGGGTGGTCTAAGGAGCATATTTCTATCTTTCATTACCGCGACAAGGACCAACTGGAGGTCGATTTCGTTCCTGAAAATCCGGCTGGCCAAATCGTCGGTATCGAAGTCAAGGCCGCCGCATCGGTTACGCAGCGGGATTTCGGTGGCCTTCAGCGGGTTGCGTCCGCTGCGGGGTCCGCTTTCGTGTAGGGAATTCTGCTCTATGATGGCGAAGAAACGCTATCGTTTGGGCAGAATCTTCGAGCGGTCCCCCTGCCGACCTTATGGGCCTGATTTAGCAAACTGCACGTCCCGTACCTGTGTCCAAGGAAGACTTGTAACTACTCCCCGATTGCGCGTACAGCCCCCCGGAAAGGGCCATTTGGATGGCGACGAGGGGATTGACGCCTTGGTGGGCCACGGTCTGCAGGTAGCTCGAGATGCGGCAATAGGCCTGGGCGAACTCTGCCTTGCGCAAGCAGTCGGAGACCTTTAGGCCTGAGCCAAATTCTCGCCGGTGTGCCGGACCCCGGTGAAGAACAACGCGATCTGGCGGCCCTCCTGGGTCGCGACGATCCCCGAGGTAAACACCCCGGTCCGTTCGGTGTGCGCGTCGTCGGCCGGCGCCGCGGCCCGCTGCGCACGGGTCAACTGCAGGATCCTCATGGTGGTGTCGTCGTTATAGAGCACCGGCCCCCACCTGGCGTGGTGATGTGGCGCATCTATTACCTGAACAAATTAGGACGTGAGGTCCCGCAGGCGCCGTGCACGATCTATTTCGAAGACACTAAATGGAAGGCCTTAATGGTGTTTACTACCCAAAACCCGTGGTCCCCAAGGCGCCCCGACCTTGCGTGAGGCCATCCATCGCGTCGCAGGTCTCGGGGGATTCCTGGGTCGTAAAGGCGATGGCGAACCCGGCACCCAGACCCTGTGGCTGGGCCTGCAACGCCTGGACGATATCGCCGCCATGTGGCTCGTCATGTTTTATGTGCGACACAAAAGCCCGTGTCCAGCCGGGATGATTCTGGGTAAAGATCAGGGCAGAGCCGGGGGCCTCCCTTTGTAGGCTAGGCCGCTATGATGCGAAACTCCGAGGCCTTCACAATAGGGCGCACATGCCGGTTCTCCCGCTCTAGGCACACGATGCCGTAGCGACTGAGAGTCCTTAGGGTGCGCGAGAGATTGCTGGGCTTACGCCCCGTGGTTTCTGCCAAGGCGCTGATGGACTTGGGCTCTGTCTCCAAAATCACGCGCAGTAGGGCACGGTTGTCATCGCTCAAGACCTCGGCCAAAGACCTCATGGATGTGAACCACACCTTGGGTTCGTCGGGACCGGGCCGATATTCCCCCCGCGCAATGGCGTAGACTCGTTTCCGAATCTCTTTCTGAGGCATGATGCCGATCGTGATCGTATTCAGAAGCGCGCCTCCTGTATAATCTTGTCCACTTCTGTAAAACAATCATTCATGAGCCGATAGGCGTCCTGGAATTCGTAAGGGACGCTCTTATCTTTGGTATGACGGTGTTGGTGATCGTAAGTCATGATGCGTCCCGAGTAGCGATCTTGCCTTGGCCGCCATACCGCATGCGCGTTATCGAATCCCATGACGCGGTCCCGTAGGCGTTGTGCAAGGTGAGCGCATACCGAATACCGTGAGGAATGGCGGGCGACGGGTCCACCCGCCACGCTTCGAGCTTGACCCAGCAACCGCCCTCCTGGTCGATGACTTGACCGCTTAGGTCAAGTAGCGCATCGATCCCTGTTTTGTCCGTCATGTTTTAATGTATCACCTGCTGATAATGTATGGCAAGGCGCCTGCCAAACTCGTCTCTAGGACCCCGGTTTCCCTGCCGCTGATACCCCTGAAGATCCCCTCCCTGGGGCTATGGGAGATTCAGGGATGAACACCAACAAGCCGTATCGTAGTTTCATACCGGGGACGGGGGTCATGATCTTTAATGGCGCTCGCGACGGTCGCCCATGCCACCAGAGTGTTGGTAAAGGGTGGCGTGCCCCGCGAGACATCGATTCCGACTTTGTGGGGATCGTGCATTGCGGAACCGGCGCTGCCGACGACGCCGTAATCGTCGATGCGACCATGCGCCAGGCTTTGGCAAACGGCGATAAGCGGGTGGCTATCCCCAAGCGACCCCGGAGCAAATCTGCGCCTCACAGAAGGCGATGGCGGCCCTGCAGGTGCAGATGAAGGCGAAAGCCAAGGCAGCTCCAAAGCGACCGTAAAGCCCGCGCGGGTCCGGAGCCGGGTGGGGTCCGCTTTTTACTGTCCTGGAGGGCCTGTGGCAGTTCCTGATCCCCGTTTCAGGTTTTGGCGGTTACACTGTCCGGCAGGGTCCTACGGCGACACTTACAATTCAAGCAGGTACGGTTTCAGTTTGGCCCGTCGCCCCTTCTATAGAATGGGTATTCCGGTGCGCTTTGGGGTGCATGGGGCGTCGCAGCAGCGGTAGATCATGGAGCCAGTTCTATAGGGCGCGGTGGTAGCGAGCATGACCCTGGCGGCTATTTGGTCCGCCCACTACAGGTCCGCGGCGCCGTTGCCACGCAGTTTATTCAGGCGGACGTCTCGACTGGTATGGATGCGTTTTGGGTGACAGTCAATCCTGGCTTTCGCCTTCGCTGGTTGGGTGCGCGGAACATTTAGGGCGGGGAGACTACTGCTCCAGGGACACCTACGGTGACGCACGTTAATTTGAGCTCTATGAACGGATGGTGTCGGCAGATGATCGACCAGGTGGCAAGCATGTTCCGCAAGGCCGCCCCAGGGGTCGATCCCGCAGGGGACCGTGAGGCGCTGCTCGCACAGATCGGACAGCTGATAGTCGAAAATGATTTTCCCGCCATCGGAAGATAGGCCGGGAGACAACGACCAGCGCGAACAAGTGGGGCGGTTACCTGCGGGCCCTGCTCACTTTCGCGGCGGGTCGCTACACCGACACCGGGGGACAGCCCGTCCTTGCCGACAACGCCGTGAAGGTGCTGTCCCGCGCCCGCTCCTGATATCGCGTCGCGCTGCGGCAAAGCGTGATCCAGCCGCACCAACTGGCCGCGTGGTGGGAGGCCGTGACCCGGTTACGCAATACCGCTTATGGGGATTATTTCCGCACCCTCATGCTCGCCGGCCTACGCAAAGGGGGAGGCCGCACGCTCAAATGGGCGGACGTGAATTTCATTGCCAAGACGCTGACCGCACACAACACCAAGAACCGCTCACGCCAAGCGCTCCCCAAGGGGGCCGTATGTGGCGGCCCTACTGAACACCCGCGAGCACCTGGGCGGCCTCGTATTTACCAGCGCGCTAGGGCAGATCGGCAACCCGCACTACTCGCTGGAAAGCATCGCAAAGACATCCGGCGTCAAGTTCATGGCCCATGACCTGCGGCGGACCTTCGCCGCCATGAGCGGAATCCTTGGACATTCCGGCCTTAAAGCGCCTCGTGAACCACAAGACCCAAGGAGACGTGACCGGCGGCTATCTGGTAATCACCACGGAGCGCCTGCGCACCCCCATGGACGGATCGAGGACTTTTGTCTTGAAGGCGGCCAAGGTACGCGAGAGCGCCGAGGTCGTGGCCCTCCTGGACCGGGCGTTGTAACCCCGCAAAGGGGCTCGGCGCGTCTCCCCGTACGTCTTATACTGTAACCCATTAGGTGACGGCATGATCCAGAGCTTCCGGCACAAGGACCTCAAGCCGTTCTGCGAGACGGGCAGCAAGGCCGGGATAGTTGCCGACCATGCCAAGCGGCTGCGTGCGCTTCTCGCTCGCCTGGACGCTGCGAGCAAGCCCGAGGATATGGACCTGCCGGGGGCACGTCTACACGCATTGAGCGGCACGTGGCACGGTTATTGGGCCGTCAACGTATCGGGGCAATTGGCGGCTTATCTTTCGGTTCGAAGGGGCGGAAGCCCACGATGTGGATTACCTCGATTATCAGTGAAGGAGCTTGCCATGATGCACAACCCCCCTCACCCCGGCGAGACCATAAGGGAGCTCTGCCTGGAACCCTTGGGCCTGTCGGTTACAGATGCGGCCGAGGCCCTGGGTGTGACGCGCAAGGCGCTCTCCGAGTTGTTGAACGGGCATACCGGGATTGCCCCGACCATGGCCCTGCGCCTCTCCCTGGCATTTGGCGGAAGCGCCGAAAGCTGGCTCGTGCAGCAAGCGCAATACGACCTTTGGCAGGTTGGCAAGAACCCGCCCAAGGTACGACGCATCGCATAATAGACCCGATGGCCCGCGTCGCTGACCGCGTATCGGGTGAGTACGACTGGCGCGACCACCTGCGGCGGCAGGCCATGCGACACCTTGCCTTTTAGAGATGGAGGCGACCCGACTGAAGCGGAAGATCGAGGAAGCCGAGACGTGATGTGCTATTCCGCAACCGTTACGAAAATAGAGGGACGCGTGGCCGGGCGGAAGCCGGTCTTCAAGCCCGCCATGACGGCAGCCGCCCGCATGCGCCGTTCGCGTGCTCTTCGCCGCTCGGCTCTGGCGCGGATCACCGATGGCCTGGCGCAAGCACCGACCGCGACGCCTTCGCGGCGCTTGGCGGTGTCGAGCGGCATATGCAGATCGCGCGCGATGAACCGGCTTTATTCGTGAAATTGTTGGCCGCACGCCTCCCCCGCGAAACCGAGACGAGCGGGCGGGTAATTATGATTGGCGCTCAACCCGGGGGGCGATGGGGGATGAGCCGCCTGGCGACGAGCATAACGTTTCCGAACATTAGGGAACGTATCCGTAGGCGTGCCAGACCCCCCAAAGTCGCCCTAAGGGCTTACATAGTGCTTACGCGGGGAAAATGGGATTTTGCGGGATGTGCCGTAAGTCTTTGTTTTTATTGGTGCCCAGGGGCGGAATCGAACCACCGACACGAGGATTTTCAGTCCTCTGCTCTACCGACTGAGCTACCTGGGCGAAGCGCGCATTAAAGCGGCTCGGTCAAGCCGCGTCAAGCCGCCGCGCGGCTATGCCGCCATTCTCGATGCGACGGATCCCCGAACACACGGTGACAGTGTAGGAATTTCCCTGCCCAAACCGGTCTCGGCCGGAGGTTGGGCATACGCCGGCTGCGACGTACCCATGGCCCAGTGCCGCATGGAGGATTGTGGGCAGATGGGGGCGGAATGGGCCCATGGGCGATCGCTGCATCAACCATGGGGGGTGTGGCCGGGGGGCCCGCCGGCCATGCGGGCGGGCGACGGGCCGACAAGGGAGCGGGTTTGCCGTATCATGAGGGCATGAAAGTGCTTTTGATTAGCCCCTATGAGCTTGGTCGTCAACCCCACTCGCTGGCCCATCCCGCGGCGTTGCTGCGCGCGCGCGGCCACGAGGTGGTTCTGGTCGATTTGTCGCTCGCCACCCTTCCCAGGGCGGGCCTCGACAGCTTCCAGGTCATCGGGGTGGCGCTGGGCATGCATACCGCCACGCGCATTGCGATGGGCCTACTGCCGGAACTGCGGCGCAAGGCCAGAGGGGCTCGCATCGTCTGTTACGGGGTCTATGCCCCGCCGAACCGGGCGCTTCTGGAGGGTCTCGGCGTCGACGTGGTTCTGGGCCCGGAATTCGAGAACGACCTGCTCGCGCTGATCGCGGGCGACAAGCCGGGGGAGGGCGTTGCGAAGGTTAGGTTCATGATCCCGGATCGCACGAGCCTTCCTCCCCTGGCGCGCTACGCGCATCTCCGGTTGCCGGGTGGCGAGCGTAAGACCGTGGGCTTCGTGGAGGCCTCGCGCGGCTGCAAGTATCTCTGCCGTCACTGCCCGCTGGTCCCGGTCTACGAAGGCCGGTTCCGGGCGATCCCGCGGGACGTGGTAATCGCCGACGCGGAGCAGCAGATCGCGCAAGGCGCCACCCATCTTTCCTTCGGGGACCCGGACTTCCTGAATGGGCCCACCCACGCCCTGCGCCTGCTCGCGATCCTGCATGATCGTTGGCCGCACATCACCTTCGATGCCACGATCAAGATCTCGCACATCCTGACTCATCGCGACCTCTTGCCGCGACTACGCGAGTACGGCTGCCTGTTCATCACGAGTGCCGCGGAGTCGTTCGACGATGCGGTGTTGGGCCATCTCGACAAGGGACACACGGGGGAGGACATCGGCCGGGCCGTGGCCCTGGTGCGTGCCGCCGGGATGACGCTTGCCCCGACCTTCGTGCCGTTCACGCCATGGACAACCCTGGACGATTATGTGAACCTGCTGACGCGCGTGCACGACCTAGGGCTCGTCAATAGCGTGGCGCCCATTCAGCTGGCGATTCGCCTGCTCATCCCCGAAGGTTCGTATCTCCTACGTATCCCGGGCTTTCGTGAGCGTCTTCGGCCGTTCAGCGAGGCGATCCTGGGCTACCCCTGGGCAAATCCTGACGCGCGCGTCGACACCTTGCAGGCCCGCGTCCAGGCGTGGGTGGAGCAGGCCGATGGCGCAGGCGGGGGGCGGTGGGAGACCTTTGCAGGTTTGTGGCGACTGGCGCATGAGGCGGCCGGGCGCGAGGTCCCGAGGCTTGCGGCAGATTGTGCCGGCCCCGAGAGCCCGCAGTTGTCCGAGCCCTGGTACTGCTGCGCGGAGCCGACCACGGCACAGCTTGCGCGTTGCGCGGTCGGCGCGTAGCGCAAGTCCTCATAATCATCATCTGTTCTGAAGGAGCGAAGCGTTATGGACGATCAAAAATCTGCGGCCTATCTGGATGAATCCGGCGTACGGGGCTACCTTGTGAAACCGGCAGGCGAACCCGCACCGCTCGTGATCGTGTTCATGGAGATATGGGGCGTCAACGACCACATGCGGCTTGTGTGCGAGAGACTCGCGGGGCTTGGTTTCGCCGCCTTCGTGCTCGATTTTTTTGATGGCGTGCTTTTTGAGTCATCGGACTTTCAGGGGGCGATCGCGAAGCTCAAGGCCCTGGGCGACGACGGGATCATGGATGCCTTCGGGCGCGCCCTCGGTCATTTTAAGGCGCGCAAGGACGTGGTGGCCGATAGGCTTGGGGTCATGGGGTTTTGCAACGGCGGGCGCCTGGCCTTTCTGGCTGCGACCCGTTACCCGCGGGACATCCGCGCCACCCTCTGTTTCTATGGGGGCGGCATAGACAACCCCGACGATAGACTCGGACGTACCTCGGTCCTGGGCGGCGTCCCGCAACTTCAGGCCCCCTTGCTGCTTTGCTACGGGGCCAAAGATGCCTCGATAGCACCCGATGAGCATGCGCGCGTGGCCGAGAGCCTAAGCCGTGCCAACAAGCGCTATACCATGAGCGTATTCCCTGATGTCGGACACGCCTTCATGGACAAGACCGGGCCGGCCGAGGCGCGCGCCACCGAGATCGGTTGGCGCATGACGCACAACTTCCTTACGGCGAACCTGACAAAGGGGCGTGCGTAAAGGGTGGTTTACTTGCTCCCCGGGGGCTTGTAACCCTCGGGGATCGTCGAGCCCTCCCCGAAGAAATACGCCTCCATCTCCTTTTCAAGAAACTTGCGTGCCTTGGGATCCATTGGGCTCAGGCGATACTCGTTGATGAGCATGGTCTGGTGGCCGAGCCATTGCCCCCAGGCCTCCTTCGAGACGTTCTCGAAAATCCGCTTGCCCAGTTCGCCAGGATAGGTCGGATAGGCCAATCCCTCTGCTTCTTTTTTGAGCTTCACACACACTACGGTTCGACTCATGGCACCTCCAGAAATTGGTTGAGCAGGCGACGGATGGGGGCTGGCATCCCGGGTCCAGACCCGTCCCCTTTATACCACATCACGTCATGATGCTCCGCCACGCCGAACGCCTGGGACACCCCCTCGACGAGGATCGGCGTTATGGTTAGCCGGAAGTGGGTAAAGGTATGGTGAACGGGCGCACAGGCCATCCCCATTCGGCCGTCCACGCCCAAGGCCGCGACCACGGCCGGCAGGTCGTCGAGTTCGACGCTCTCCGGCAGGCTCCAGAGCCCGCCCCAGATGCCATGGGAGGGCCTGCGTACCAGCAAGACGCCACGGGCGGGGTCACGAATCACCGCCATGAATACCGCGCGCTCGGGGCGCGCGCGGCGCACGGTCGGGGCATCCTCACCCTCGAAGGCGCAGCCCGCGGCGACTGGACAGGCGGCGCAGTCCGGGGCCTTGCGGCAGACCAGTGCGCCCAGGTCCATGATGGCCTGGGTATAGGCGGCCACTTCGTGCGTGGGGGTGTGATCACGCGCGTGCGTCCAGAGCGTTCGCAGGGCGCGGGCGTCTCGTCCACTCACGGCATGGTAACGGGACAGTACGCGACGGACGTTGGCATCGAGTATGGGCGCGGGGACCCCGAAGGCAAAGGCCACGATCGCCGCGGCGGTCGACGGCCCGACCCCGGGCAGGGCCGCCCAGGCGTCCGCGGTGCGCGGGAACCCGTCGCCATAGTGTTCGGTGATCACGCGCGCGGCGGCATGGAGATGGCGTGCGCGCGCGTAATAGCCAAGACCAGCCCATTGGGCCAGGACCTCATCCTGGGAGGCCTGGGCCAGCGCCCGCACGCTCGGAAACGCGGCCAGGAAACGCTGGAAATAGGGGATGACGGCAGTGACCGTGGTCTGCTGCAGCATGACTTCGGCGAGCCAGCGCACATAGGGGTCGGGGACCTGCCATGGCAGGTCGTGGCGCCCATGGCGCCGATACCAGGCAAGCACCTTGAGCGCGAACTCATCCACCGCTAAGGAATACCGAGGGCGTGTTTCAACGCGCCGCCCAGGGTCTGGAGCGTGGAGCCGAGACCGTTGTGGTTCGAGTCGCTGAACAGCCGGTTCAATGAGACATTGAACTTGATGTGACCGGCCGGACCCTGAACGCGCACCGGGATGACGAAGCCGCTCGGTAGGGCCACCTCCAGCAGATAATTGATGCTCTTCGTGGCAAGCGTCACGCGGCCGTGTCCACGGATGACGGCGCGCGTGGTATGGAGCGCCAGGGCATGCATGTGGACGACGCCACGGGCCACGGTGGCGCTGGCATGCAGGCCGGTAAAGGCCGTGCCCTGGTTGGCCCGGGCCCTGTGGGCGCCCGCCACCGCCTTGGGGTCCTTGGCAATGAAGTCGAGGTCGATGCCGCGGAGCACACCCTTGGGCATGCGTGCGGTCAGGCGCCCGGAGACGCTGCGCTCGATGGCGGCGAGCTTCGTCCCCGAACCTTGGAGATGAACGTCGGCGTCCAGGGCTCCCGAGAACTCCGGAAAGAGCTGCAGGGCGCGCAGCACGGCGCTCGTCTGCACGTTGCGGACGAGGCCGCGCACGCGCCAGGTACGCGGATGACGGGTGAGCACGGCCTTGATCGTCCCCGTGAAGCCTCCGTGATAGAGCGACATAGTGAGTGGCTTGACGACGACATGGCCGGCGGATGAGCGGATATGGGCCTGGAGATCGGTCGCCACCAGACCATGGACGCGGAGACGTGCGCAGGAGATGGTGGCGTCCAGCGGGAGGCTTGCGGCCATCGAGGGTGGGGCCGGGGCCGCATGCGTGGGTGAGGCCGTGCGTGGCGCGGGCGGCGCGTTCGCGGGCGCGGGCACAGGGAGATAGGACATGGGCCGCAGGTGATCGATGGCGAGATGGACCTTGTACAGGAGCGGGCGGGCGATCCGGGTGATGCGGCCGGTCATGGTGGTCTTGTCGAGCGTCAGGCGTAGCGGGGCGAGCGTGAGCCCGGACGGGTCCCAATGGAAGCCCATGTTCGCCGAGGCCTGCTTCAGGACATGCGGATCGCGAGGCGTGTAAGGGAGGCCCAGGGCCGTAAGCAACGGGCGGGGGGCGAAGGGGGGCGCGACCAGCCGTCCATGGGCGCTGAGGCCGGTCGCCGTATGCAACACGTGGACCCGGCCATGGATAACGAGATCCGCAACCCGGAGATGCAACGGGGCGAGCGTGAGCCCGGACGTGTCATAGGTTGCCTGCGCGCCGAGGCGGAACGGAAGGGCGGGGTGGCCCGCCGTCTTCAGGAGCGCGCGCATGGCGATCGCGACCGGCCGTCCGGGTACGATCGCGCCCAGGCGCAAGGTCAGGTCGGACAGCGTGTCGCGACCGTGGGTGCGGGCATTGTGATAACGAATAAGCGCGTGTCTTACGATAAGCCCGGCGGCGCGCACGAGGACAAAGGCCGGCGCCTCATGCGCCTCGGCCTGTGCGGCCGCGGGCGTGCGGGGCGAGGGCTTGGGGCCATGAATCAGCGTGGCCCAGTTCGTAACGCCGGCCTTGTTCTCCTGGAGATTCAGGCGCAGGCCCGTCAGGATCACACGACGCAGGACGATGTGACGGTTGAATAGCGGGAGGAGGCGCACCTCGATGCGCGCATCGTCGACGCGCGCCAGTGGGGTGGGCGCGAAGCCGCGGGCATTGCCCAGCACGGCCCCGTCCAGGCGAATACCAAGCCAGGGGAAGACCGACAGACTGAGCTTGTGGATCGTGACCGGCCGTCCGGTCGCCTGGCTCAAGGTCTCGACGATCTGGCCCTTGACCCCATCTAAGGTCATGAGCGCCGGGAGCATGGCGACCCCGGCCGCGATCAGGACCACGATGAGGCCCGCTGTGATGGCGAGGATACGCGTGCGTTTCTTCACAAAGCTGCCCGAAATCGAAAGGCGCCCAGTCTAAAGCGGCGCGGCCATACTGACCATAGGTATCACCGGCTTTACGATGGATTTTCTACAGAGAAAACGTGCTTGAGCCGCGATTACGACCAAGCCAAACATCTCACCGAGGACTGGCAGGCGCTAGAGAAAAATATTCAGCATATCGATCCTGAGATAACCCGATGACCGGCCATTACGACCGCCCGATGAAGTCGCCCGCATCCTGATTTATCGTCAAGGTAGGTAGCGACGTGCTGTCCGTTGTGCACGGGCGTCAGTATTGGGAACACCGCCTCTCGGCCTGACCAGCATCAAATCTGCCCATGAACGCGCCATACTACGCCAAAGCCTATGATCCTTATGAGGACAATTCGAGTCTGCCAGGCGTTCATATGCACCTGCCGGATTTGGGCGACGGGGCGAGATCATGCGACCTACCTTAAGCGCAGCGCGCGCAGCCACGCGTCCACCTGCCCGAAGGCATCTTGCTGCCACTGCTCCGCCGTGCGGTCGCCCAAAGCGTTCGTGTCTTGCACGAAGCGGCGGATGCGGTCGGGACCGAAGCCGTCGACGCGGTCGAATTTCCCTGCGATGTAATCGTAGCCTCGCTGTGCGATGTCATGTGCAAGCAACGGGCGGCACGCCTCCGCGAGCGCGCCGGGGCCACCGGGGTAGTTACGGACGCAGTAGTAGATGTCGTAGGCATCCTTCTGCTTGAGGCGATTTTGCAGCGCGTAACCTTTCATGGCAAGCAACGCCGGTATGGAGCAGACCGCAATCTCGACGCGGTTGCGTCCACCGTCCGGCATCGCTCCGTCGATTGCGACATACTGATAGAAGCGCGTCGCGAGCGCGGCGCCATCCGCTTTCTGCACCGCAAAGTCGGGAATAATCGGAGGGCTGTTCTTCACGATATCGGCCTCTCGCGGCATCAGGAAATCGACCACCACATCGATCGGCGAGCCGCCGTCCGTTGCGGGGACCACCCGAATGAGCTGGAACCGCCGGAAATCCTTCCGCTGTGCGTAACCGTGACCCATCAGGGCTTCGACAAGCGTGGCATACTCGCCATCGTCCAAGGCTTCCGCATCGAGGCTGAGGTCCACGTCCAGCGAACCAACGTGCGGCATCTCCTCGTTGTCGAGCAACAGCCACGGCACGGCGCCGCCAATGACGGCAAACTTCCCCCTGAAGCCGCCGAGCACTTGTCCGATCTCGATCAGCACGCTCTTAACGGCCGCCGTCGTGCGGTCGTCATAGTCCGCCGCCGACTGCGGTTCGGAGGCAGGAATCACTTCTACCATGAAAGCTTCTCCTGCCGCAGATGTTCGGCGGCTTCCCGTCCGCGTTCGCCCGCGACCCAAAGATCGAGATAGGTCTGGATCGCGCCGGTGCAGACAGCACCCGGCGCCGGTTCGACTGTGTCGCGGAACAGGCCGCTATCTTTCGGGACCGTGACGACGACATTCTCGCCCTTGGGCGACAGGGAGAGCTGCAGGCGTTCTTTCAGCCGTTCCAGCCCCGACGCATCAGCATAAAAATACTGCGTGCCGGTGCGGCCATAAGGCGCCAGCCAATGTGCCGCGGAGAAAGACGCGAAGACCGCTTTTGCTTTCTCCGGCGGCGCACCAAGAACCTGGCGCGCCGCCTCTTCAAAGGCGCTGCCGTGAAGGATCGTATAGAAGGCAAGCCGCTCTCCCTCCGGGGCCACGTATTCGTCGCGCCAGGCATTGAGCAAGGAATCGGGCTCGGAAAGAAAAAGCCCTTGGTCCGACACCCGCCCCCATTCACGGTCCAGCAGACCCGCGCGCACGTTGCTGACATGGCCGAGGCTGACGCCGGCCGTCTCTGCCAGTTCCGTGACACGCCACGCGCGTTTGGGGTCGCGAAGCAAGACGCGCAGCACCTGTGCTGACTTCGGCTTGAACAGCGACCTGAGTCGACGGTGATCGGCGGGCGGCCTCTCGGCCACGCGCCGTTCAATAAAGACGTTGTCGAAGACGAGACGCGCGTTGCCGACGAGGTCGATAAATCCGACCTTGTTCTCTTTGCAAAGCGCCTGGGCCTCCGGGGAAAGATAAGGCGCGATGAAGATCGGGACCGCATCTTCCCCAAGGTGCGCGACATAGTTCCGCAACTGGAGCAAGGCCCCCCGCACATTGCGGGGCTGGCCGCTAGACTGGATCTCGCAAACCAGCATGTGAGGGCGGTCATCCACGTTGATCCGCGCAACGATGTCGATCCCGTGATGGGGGAGCGCCGGTTCAAGCTCGATTTTGTCGAGCCTGAGAGCCGGAATCTCGCCCACAAGCGCGCGAAGCGCCCCGGCAGCCCGGCCCTCCAGCTCTTTCATGGATTCTGGCTGTTTCAGCATATGTTGAAAATAGCATTTCTAGTGAAATCTGGCAAGCGGGTTCCACCGAGTTGGAGGATTTCAGCAGGCGTTGAAGATCGTAATTTTCCTGAAAATCATTCTCTCTCCCTCGACGCGGACCCATTTGAAAAGCGCCATGGCCAAAAAATGGGGAATTTGTTTCGCCTATGGCACACAAGAATACAAATGAGGATGAACGAGTCCAGGTCGCTCGGGTTGCTATGGCTGGCCGGCCTCGGGATGTCGGGGCTTATATTCGCCGTTTGGCCCGGCGGGATCAGGAGGGGCTGCCCGCACTCGCCTCCCGGCTCACGGACCGATGGCGGGCCTGCCATCTTCGTCGCAGCGCATGGGGGAAGAGGCCCCACGGGCTCGGCAAGGAAAGGGGGTGGCGCCCACGGGTCAGCGAAGCGTCGCGGCCGAGCTTAAGGGTGGCGCGCGCGACAGGCAAGCGAAACGGGGATTCCATGCCAATCGCCCCCAAGGGAAGGGGTTCCGGATGGCAGGGCCGGGGTTCTGGGAATCAACGTCGAGGAACGGCGATTAAGCAGCCTCGGGTAGGGCAGTAACGAATCATGGTTCTGGGGGCCCTGATGCGGCAGGCTTAAGGGGGCACCATGCGTTACAGGCTCGGGGGTCGGGCGGTGTTACACTAGCCGTGTCTCGCTATCCCGTGGCCAGGCCCCGGTGAGCTACGGCAGCGGGTCGACATCATTCGTGGCGCGCCGCCACGGCGGTGCTGCCGCCAGCGTGGCCTTCTCGGTCCCTGTAGCCCTTGGAAAGTTGAGGTGGAGCGGGTGAAGGGAATCGAACCCTCGCTATCAGCTTGGGAAGCTGAAGTTCTACCATTGAACTACACCCGCATAGCCGGATGGCCTGAGAGGCAATACAATATAACGCTTTTTCGGGATGGGTGCCATTGTCCATGCAGATTTATGTGAACGGAACGTCTCGTACCGTCCCTGAGCCCATAGGCCTCATGGCCCTGTTGCTCGAGATGGGGCTTGTCGGTAAGCGCATCGCGGTCGAGATCAACCACGAGATCGTCCCGCGCACCCAGCAGGGCGACCGTATCCTGCGGGACGGTGATCGGATCGAGATTGTTCAGGCGATTGGGGGTGGTTAGGGATGGCACAGGGTGATGATGCTTGGCGGTTGGGCGCGCGCACGTTTGGTTCGCGATTGCTCGTCGGCACAGGGAAGTATAAAGATCTGGACGAGACCCGGCGGGCCGTGGAGGCGAGCGGGGCGGAGATCGTCACGGTAGCGGTGCGGCGCACCAACCTCGGCCAAAATCCGGGCGAGCCCAATCTGCTCGATGTCCTGCCCCCCGATCGATTCACGATTCTGCCCAACACCGCCGGCTGCTATACGGCCGATGAGGCGGTGCGGACATGTCGGTTGGCGCGCGAACTGCTGGACGATCACAGACTCGTCAAGCTCGAGGTCATAGGGGACAAAGGCAGCCTGTTTCCGGACATGGTGGAGACCATCAAGGCCGCCGAGCAATTGGTCGGCGAGGGCTTCGAGGTCATGGTCTATACGACCGATGATCCGGTCGCGGCCAAGCGTCTGGAGGCCATCGGCTGTGTCGCGGTGATGCCGCTGGCCGCCCCCATAGGCTCCGGGCTCGGTATACGCAATCCCTTGAATATTCGCCTCATCGTCGAGAACGCGCGCGTACCGGTGTTGGTCGACGCCGGGGTCGGCACGGCCTCGGATGCGGCCGTGGCCATGGAGCTCGGGTGTGACGGGGTGTTGATGAATACGGCGATTGCCGCGGCGCGCGACCCGGTGATGATGGCCGAGGCCATGCGCAAGGGGGTGGAGGCGGGCCGGCAGGCGTATCGTGCGGGTCGCATGCCGCGCCGCACCTCGGCAGACCCGTCGTCACCTATGGCCGGTCTCGTCTCGTGAGCGCGGCGTATCCGCGCGAGATCCGCAGCTACGCGCGTCGTGAGCGGCCCCTGGGGGATGCCGCCAGGGCCGCGCGCGAACGTCTCTGGGGACGGTTTGCCATCGCCGACCATGAGTGGCCGAGGATCGGCGAAGGGTGTCGTGACATCGTGTTAGATGTAGGGTTTGGGGATGGCGAGTCGTTACTCACATTGGCGGCAGCGGACACGGCGCGCGATTATGTCGGGGTCGAGGTCTATCGTGCGGGGCTCGTGAAGGCGTTGCGCGCCATCGAGCAGGCGGGGCTTACGAACGTGCGCGTGATCGAGGCCGACGTGCATGACGTGTTTCGCCTGATCCCTGATCAGCGGATCGCGGTCATACAGGTGTTTTTCCCCGATCCCTGGCCCAAGACCCGCCACCATAAGCGGCGGCTCGTACAGGGCCCGTTTCTGCGGGAGGCGGCGCGCATTCTCCGCCCCGGGGGGTGTTGCATATGGCCACGGACTGGGCGCCTTATGCGGACGCGATGCTGGAGGCGGCCTCGTCGGTCCCGGCCTTGGTCTTAAGCGGGTGCGGGAGGGAAGAGCGCCCATGGACGCGCTTCGAGCGACGCGGTCTCAGGCTGGGCCAGATGGCCCGCGACCTGCGATTTCACAGGGCATCGGACACCCCCGTGAGCGATGGGCCATGATCGGTGGTGGTGGGCGGCGATAGCTATCAGGGGCTATCGGGGAGCCGCACATGGTCCAGACGCACGCGGTGGACGCAGCCGTGGCGGTCTGCGAAGCGCACATACTCGGCCCCTTCGGTGGTCTCCAGATCGAGGATGCGCACGCGGTCGGTCAACCGCCGATCGCCGCTGGGCCAGTCCAGGAGGAGCGGCTGGCCGGTGATAATGGCGCGTTCATAACGATCCTGGACCGCACAAGGGATGGGCCGATAGGCGTCGTCCATAGAAACACTCTAGATATCGAGGTTCGAGACCTGGAGGGCGTTTTTTTCGATGAAATCCCGGCGCGGTTCCACCTGATCCCCCATGAGCGTGGTGAAGATGAGGTCGGCGGCCACACCGTCCTCGACATTGACCTTGAGGAGCCGCCGGACCGTAGGATCCATGGTGGTCTCCCACAGCTGGTCGGGGTTCATTTCGCCAAGACCCTTGTAGCGCTGGATGGCGTGCCCGCGTCGGGCCTCGGCCAATAGCCATTTGTAGGCCTGCTCGAAGGTCTCGACCGGTTGTTCGCGTCCTTGGCGCGCCACGACCCCATTATCCTTGATGAGTCCTGACAGTTTCTCGCCCAAGGCGTGTAGGGCCTTGTATTCGGCGGAGTAGGCGAGCGCCCCGTCGACACGCGAGGTACGGACGCCGCCGTGCTCGGTACGAACGACCATGATCTCGTAGGTATCCAGTTGGGGGCTATGGACGGCGTTGATCTCGTAACGAACGGCGGCGTCACGTAGGCCTTCAAGCCGCTCGGCGAGGGCGGCGGCGAACGCCTTGGCGGCGGCGCCATCCTTCAGGACATCCGCGGTCAGGGCCGGCATATACATAAGCTCCTTCAGGAGTGCCTGATCATAACGCCGCCCGAGACGCCGCAGGTAATGGTCCGCCTTGACATAGGCATAAAAGAACCCATCCAAGGCCTCGCCCACGAGGATTGGCTCACCGGGACCACATTGGAGACTGGCACCCTCCAGGGCATTGCGGGCCAGGTAGGTGGTGAGCTCGGCGTCATCTTTCACATAGCGCTCGCTCTTGCCCTGTTTAACCTTATAGAGCGGGGGTTGGGCGATATAGATATGGCCACGGGCAAGGAGTTCGGGCATCTGCCGGTAGAAGAAGGTCAAAAGCAGCGTGCGGATATGCGAGCCATCCACATCGGCGTCGGTCATGATGATGATGCGGTGGTAGCGCAACTTGTCGGCGTTGAAATCATCGCGCCCTATGCCGGTGCCCAGGGCGGTGATGAGGGTGCCGACCTCCGCGGACGATAACATTTTGTCGAAGCGCGCGCGCTCGACGTTCAGGATCTTGCCTTTCAGAGGCAGGATGGCCTGGAAGCGACGGTCGCGCGCCTGCTTGGCGGAACCACCCGCGGAATCACCCTCGACCAGATACAGTTCGCAGAGGGCCGGGTCCCGTTCCTGGCAATCTGCGAGTTTTCCTGGGAGTCCGGCGATATCGAGCGCGCCCTTACGGCGGGTCATTTCCCGCGCCTTGCGGGCGGCCTCACGCGCGCGCGCGGCCTCGACGACTTTTTCCGCTATGGCCTTGGCGACCTGGGGGTTCTCGAGGAGGTAATGGCCAAGAGATTCATTGATCACCGACTCGACGGCGGCCTTGACCTCCGAGGATACGAGTTTGTCCTTGGTTTGCGAAGAAAACTTGGGGTCCGCCACCTTGACGGACAAGACCGCCGTGAGCCCTTCACGGGCGTCGTCACCGGTAAGGGCCACCTTGGCCCGCTTGGCCAGACCGGTCTCCTCGATATAGTGGTTCAGGGTGCGCGTGAGTCCGGCGCGAAAGCCTGCCAAATGCGTACCGCCATCCCGCTGGGGGATGTTGTTGGTGTAGCAGAATACGTTCTCCTGATAAGAATCGTTCCACTGTAGGGCTAAATCCACGTAGACCTTGTCGCGCTCGGCCTGGAAGGCGATGACCTGTGGATGGAGAGGGTCCTTATTACGGTTGAGATCGACGACGAAGGCGGCGATACCCCCTTGATACTCGAAGACGTCCTGTTTATCGGCGCGCTCGTCCACCAACACGATACGGGCCCCGGAATTCAGGAAGGAGAGCTCGCGCAGGCGCTTGGCCAAGAGATCATAGTGCATCGTGCAATCTGAGAAGATGCGTGGGCTTGGTTTGAAACGGACGATAGTGCCCGTGCGAGTGGCCGGTCCCACCACCTTCAGGGGGGCACAGGGTTCCCCCATGGTATAGCGTTGGTGATGCTCGTAACCATCCCGGTAGATCGTGAGATCGAGAAATTCCGAAAGGGCGTTGACGACCGAGATCCCGACGCCGTGCAGGCCACCGGAGACCTTGTAGGAGTTTTGATCGAATTTACCGCCGGCATGGAGGACCGTCATGATGACCTCGGCCGCGGACCGTCCTTCGGAGCTGATGATGCCGGTAGGGATGCCGCGGCCATTATCCTCGACGCTTACGGACTCGTCGGCGTGGAGGGTGACGCGCACCTCGGTACAATAGCCGGCCAGGACTTCGTCGATGGCGTTGTCGACGGCCTCGAAAACCATGTGATGGAGACCCGTCCCATCTTCGGTATCACCGATATACATGCCGGGACGTTTGCGGACGGCATCCAGACCCTTGAGAACCTGGATACTATCTTGATCATAAACGGGCTGGGTTTCCATGCACAAACTCCTACTGAATCCGGCTATTCTACCATAGGACCGTGGTCAAGGTCCGTGTAGCTGCCCATGTTCCACGTGGAACGTGGGAACGGGGGAGGGAAGGGGTTCGGGCTCCATGGCGGTCACTACTACCTGGAGATCAAAGGTCATCAAGGTCTCATAAAAGGCGGCCCGTCGTCGCCGATCCAATTCCGCCGCCAGATCATCCAGCAACACCAACGCCCTACGGCCCCTTTCAGCAACCAGCTGCACCACCGCCAGCCGCCAGGCATTGATCACAACCTTTTGCTGACCGTGTGACGCCACTTCCTGGATGGCCCGTTGCCGGATCTCGAACGCGATATCCCCACGATGCGGCCCGACTTGCGTGTAACCGAGCCGTTCATCGCCGGCCCGGCTCCGCTCCAGGGCCTCGGCGAAGGATTCCCCATCCCACCCAGGGCGCCACCGTGTCTCCGCGATCATCCCCAGCCCCAGGCGCTCCGTCAAAGACGCAAAGGGTCTGCCGACGGCCTCTACCGTGCGGCGCCAGAATTCCGCCAACACCTGACCTGTTTGAATGAGTCCGGGCTCGAAGAGGCGGTAGGTTGCGTCGCGCAGACGCAGCGCGGCGTTGCGTTGGCGCAGTAATCGCTGATAGCGCCTCCAGGTCTCCAGAAACAATGGTTCCACGTGGAACATCGCCCAGTACATACCGGCGCGGCGAGCATTGGCATCCTGCAAGACGGCATAATGCGTCTCCGGGTTGAATACCATCACCGGCACCCGCTCATAGGCCTGCGCCGCCGACCGTAACACCCCGTCATTCAATTTCCAGACACGCTGGGAGCGTGTCCTTTCATAGACCAGCTCGCCCGTCTCGAGCCCCTCGCCGAAGCGCGCTGCTACCCGTAATCGCTCTTGCCCGTGCGCGAGCGCTCCGCGACTGCTGCCGGGCCTCAGGGTCTTCCCCGTGCATACCAGGCTGATCGCCTCCAACAGACTCGTCTTGCCCGCGCCATTCTCTCCCACCACGACATTGACGCCTGGATCGAGGCTCCACAAGGTCGGCGTGAGACACCGTACGCCCTCGACCTCCACGTGCTTTATGGCCATAACACCGCCCCAACCGAGGCGCCTCTCGCCGCCTAGAGCCGCACCGGCATCACCACGTACACCTGCTCGTCCCCGCTCTTTTTGGCCTTGAGCCTCACCCCTCCGTTGCTATCGTTCCAACCGAACAGGAATTCCTCATCCTCCAGCGCCCCAATGGCCTCTACAAGATAGGTCACATTGAACCCGATCTCTAATTCCGGCACCGGCCCCGTCAACTCCAACTCCTCCCATGCCTCATCCCGATCCGTATTCGTAGCACTGGCCGCCAACCTGTTTCCCTGAAACCGAAGGCGAATACCACGGAACTTCTCCGTTGATACCACACCGACACGCCCTAACATCTCCAATATCGCCGCGCGCGGTAATACCACCTCATTCTTAACGGCCTGCGGTATCACCCGGTGATAGTCCGGGAACCGGCCATCCACCAGCTTCGATACGAACACCAAATGGTCCTGCGCCACGCGCATATGATTGCCCGACAGGCTGACCTCGATCGGTAGGCTCCCATCCCCCAGGAAACGCGCCATCTCCACCACCGCCTTACGCGGTACGATCACCTGCCTCTCGCCGGCCACCGCGCTTCCCATCTCCACCGCGCACAGCGCCAGACGATGCCCATCGGCGGCCACCGCCCTCAGCGCCTGGCCACTCATCTCCAGCATGACCCCATTCAGGTAATACCGCACGTCCTGCTGCGCCATGCAAAACTGTGTCTTCTCAATGGCGCGTCTGAGGTCGCCCCGCGCTACCGATAACGTAGTATCCCACTGAATATCCATGAGATTTGGGAAATCCTCCACCGGTAGCGTCGCCAACTGAAAGCGGCTTTTCCCCATCGCTACCCGGAACCGTCCCTCCTCGGTCTGACACCGCAATACGCTATCGCTTGGCAAGGTCCGCACGATATCCAGAAACTTCCTTCCCGATACCGTCACCTTCCCGGGTTCTTGCACATCGGCGGGGCAACGCGCTACCACCTCGAGTTCCAGGTCGGTCCCCGTGAACACGATCTCCCCGTCGCCTGCCGCCACTAACACGTGGGTCAAGATCGGCTTCGTCTGCCGTCGTTCCACCACACTCCCTACTACATTCAGGGCCTTCAGAAGGTCATCCCGTGTCACACTCATCCGCATATGGGTACCGTTATCCTCTTCGTCATCACAAACGGTTTATACATCTCTCTTTTTTTGTGGTTATTATTATTACGCCTCACCCTTTCTGTGGATAACCCTCTCTCCAGGCGGTATCCGCTTGCTATCCGCGACCCATAACCCCGGTATAACTACCGCCCGCGACTGTGGGTAAGCTTGTGGACAGATGTGCATAAAAACCCCGTTTCCCGCAAAAGCCGCTTTTCTCCTTTCTCATGCACAGCTTATGTCGTTAATATCCGCGTCAGGTTCGCGTAATCCTCCTTGATCCGCGGATCCTCTCCTATGAGCTCACTGACCTTCCGGCAAGCGTGTATCACGGTCGAATGGTCGCGGCCCCCAAATTCCTTACCGATCTCCGGGAGGCTGTGGTGGGTCAATTCCTTGGCGAGTGCCATGGCAATTTGGCGGGGCCGCGTGACCTGGCGTGAGCGGCTCTTGGCGCTCAAATCGGAGACGCGGATCTTGAAGTACTCGGCGACCATTTTCTGAATATTGGCGATGGTGACCAGCCGTTCCTGGAAGGCGAGGAGGTCTTTCAGACTCTCGGCGGCGAGCGTGAGATCGATCGGGCGGCCGGTAAAATTGGCGCTTGCCATGACACGACGCAGCGCCCCTTCCAACTCGCGCACATTGGAGCGTACGCGCTTGGCGATGAAGAACGCTACCTCGTCGCGTAAAGGTATTCCTTCCTGCTGCGCCTTTTTGATCAGGATGGCGACACGGGTCTCCAGTTCCGGGGGTTCTATCGAGACCGTAAGGCCCGACCCAAACCGTGACACCAGTCGCTCCTCGACCCCCACGAACTCCTTCGGGAATCGATCAGCCGTGATGATCACCTGTTTTTGACCCTCGAGCAGGGCGTTGAAGGTATGAAAGAACTCTTCTTGCGAGCGTTCCTTGCCGGCAAAGAATTGGATGTCGTCGATCAATAAGGCATCCAGTGATCGGTAATGTTTCTTGAACTCGTTGATGGCATTATGTTGTAAGGCCTTCACCATATCGGCCACGAACCGCTCCGAATGTACATAAGACACCCGGGCCTCGCGCTTGTGGGTTGTCAGGAGGTTCCCTGCCGCCTGCATTAAGTGAGTCTTTCCTAACCCTACACCCCCATATATAAAAAGGGGATTATAGGCGCCGCCGGGGTTCTCACCCACCTGCCGCGCGGCCGCCCGCGCCAGCTGGTTCGACTTCCCCTCGATGTGCGTTTCAAAGGTGAAATCCGGGTTCAGCCGGGAGCTGTGCGGCGTCTCGCGACGCGTGGTACTGGTTGCTTTCGGCAGGGTAGGGCCCTTTGCCGACGTGCTCCCGACCTGCACGATCACGCTCACAGCCCCCGTCCCGCCCTGATATTGCGCCGCCAATTCGGCGATCCGTTCCGCAAAGCGATCCTTCACCCACTCCGTCACGAATCGGTTCGGGGCGAGC